>JAFLEA010000041.1 GCA_017302035.1 Lysobacterales bacterium | reverse complement strand
GAATATGGCGATGTGCCTCAAAGCCGCCTGTGCGTTCAAAAATTTGCTTTGAAAAAGCAAGATTGCGGCCAACGCCCATGTATGGCATGCGAGCCAGTGCAAAAGAAAAATATTGCAAAGCCGTATGGCGGCCGATCCGGGCCTGCTGCAGCGGCTGCGCGCAGGCCTGCAGGTCTTGCGCCCCGGCTGACCGACCGCGGGGCATGGCCGGAGGCCGGCGCGGCGCTCAACCGCGCTGGCGGTCGATCCACCCGACGAAGCGATCGATGAAGTCCTCGAGGAACTCGCGGGTGTCCTGCCGGGTTATCCGGCCCTCGTCGTCGACCAGGCCATCCTTGAACTGGATGTAGACCTCCGGCTGCGGCAGCACCGCCATGCCCAGATAGGACAGGACGTTGCGCAGGTGCTGCTGGGCCATCGCCGTGCCGATCGCTCCCGGCGAGGCGCCGCACACCGCCGCCGGCAGGCCGGCGAAGGCACTGTCGCCGTACGGGCGCGAGCCCAGGTCGAGGGCGTTCTTCAGCACCCCGGGAATGGAGCGGTTGTATTCGGGGGTGACGAACAGCACCGCATCGGCGGCACGGACCTGACGCTTCAGCTCCACGCCCACGACCGGGTAGTCCGAGTCGAAATCCTGGTCGTAGAACGGCAGGCGGCCGATGTCGACAGGATCGAACTCGAGCCGATCTCCACCCAGCCGCTCCAGCGCCCGCGCCAGTTGGCGGTTGAACGAACCCGCGCGGAGGCTGCCGACGAAAACCGCGATCCTGCGCTTGTCCATGACTGTGCTCCTGTGGAGAGGCCGATTCCGCATGCTAAGCGAGTCCGCGCGGCCGCCAAGTGAAGGCCCGCAAGCGCGGGCCCTCTGGGCCCGCCATCCCCGCCTTCGCCGGCACGCCCCCCGCCGGGTCAGCCGGCCAGCTTCTCCGCCGCGGCGACGATGTCGTCGTCGCCGGGGATCACCATGAACGCCGCACCGGCCAATGGGGTATAGGTGTCGGCGCCGACCACCCGGCCGAACGGGCGCGCGCCGTAGCCGCCCTCGGCGATCGCGGTGATCACGCCCTCGCCCACCCCGGCGCTGCGCCGGCCCTCGTCCACCACCAGGATGCGTCTGGCCGTGCGCGCCTGCTCGACGATGAAGGCGTCGTTGAGCGGCACCAGCCAGCGCAGGTCCACCACCCGCACCTTCCAGCCTTGCCCGGCCTCGATCCGGCGTGCGGCGCGCAGGCTCATCGGCACGCCGTTGCCATAGGTGAATATCACCAGATCGTCGGCTTCGGGGGCATACACCCGGCCCTCGCCCAGCGCCATCGCCTCGCCCTGCTCCGGGTACGGGAACAGCCACTGGCCGTCACCGGGATCGTGCAGATCCTTGGTCATGTACAGCGCGATCGGCTCCAGGAACACCGCCACCCGGCCGTCCACCTTGGCCAGCGCCGCCAGCGTGCGCAGCATGGTCGCCGCGTCGTCGCCGCGCGAGGGGCAACCGACCACGATGCCGGGGATGTCGCGCAGCGCGGTGATCGAGTTGTCGTTGTGGAAGTGCCCACCGAAACCGCGCTGGTAGCCCAGCCCGGCGATCCGCACCAGCATCGGGTTCTGGTACTGGTTGTTGCTGAAGAACTGCAGGCTGGCCGCCTCGCCGCGGATCTGGTCGCAGGCGTTGTGGAAATAGGCCAGGTACTGGATCTCCGGCAGCGGCAGCATGCCCATGTTGGCGTAGCCCTGGGCCAGGCCCAGGATCATGGTCTCGTCCAGCAGCGTGTTGAACACGCGCGCGCCCTTGAACGCCTTCTGCAGGCCCTTGGTCACGGTGTACACGCCACCCTTCTGGGCCACGTCCTCGCCGAACAGCAGGGTCTCCGGGTACTTGGCCATCAACTCGTGCAGGGCCTGGTTGATCTGGATCGCCAGGTGCCGCGGGACCTGTTTCTCCGGCAGCTTGTCCTCGCCGCCATAGGCGGCCGCGCGCGCTTCGGCCGGCACATGGCGCCGTGCCTCGGCCTGCACGGCCTTGGGCGTGTACGGCGCCAGCGGCGCGACCACCTCCTCCAGCGAAGTCAGCCGCGGCCGGCTGTCGGCGTCCTCGGCGGCGGCGAAGCAGCGCTTGCGGGTGGACTCGTACAGCTCCAGCACCTCGTCGGCGCTCATCAGGCCGGACTCCATCGCGATGGCCGCGCTGCGCAGCAGCGGGTCGGTCGCCTCCACCGCGCACAGTTCCTCGATGCTGCGCCACTCGATCTCGAAGTCGGTGCCGGCGTGGCCCATGATCCGGGTCGTGCGCAGGTGCAGGAAGGTCGGCCGCCGGGTGCGGCGGCAATGCTCCACCGCCGCCTGCACCTGGCCGTAGCCATTGGCCAGGTCCAGGCCGTCGGCAGCGAAATAATCCAGGTCGGCGCGGTCGCGGTAGTTGCGGCCGACCCAACCATCGGGCGTCTTCACCGAGATGCCGATGCCGTTGTCCTCGCACACGAACAGCACCGGCGCCGGCAGGCCCTGGTAGGCGGTCCAGGCCGCGGCGTTGAATGCGGTCTGGGCGGTGGCGTGGTTGCTGGAAGCGTCGCCGAACGAACAGATGGCGATGCTGTCCGCGGGAATCGGCAGCTCGTGGCGGATGCGCCGGGCCTGCTCGATCGCGACCGCCGTGCCCAGCGCCTTCGGCAGGTGGGAAGCAATCGTCGAGGTCTGCGGCAGCACCCACAGCGGCTTGCTGCCCCACACCTTGTGGCGGCCGCCGGAGGCCGGGTCCTCGGCGCTGGCGGCGAAGCTCAGCGCCGAATCCATCACCGGGTCCATGCCCGGCAGCTTGCGGAAGCGCTCGGCCATGAAGCCGCCGCTGCGGTAGTGCAGGAACGCCGGGTCGGTATGGCGGGCGAGCCGCGCCACCATCGCGTTGCCCTCGTGGCCGCTGGAGCCGATGGTGTAGAAGACCTTGTTCTGCACCCGCAGTACCCGCGCCATCAGGTCCAGGTGGCGGCTGATCAGCTGCGACTCGAACAACTCGCGGAAGCCGCGCGCATCCAGTGCGCTCCCGGGCAGGACCGGGTCGTCCTCGCGCGGCCGCGGCGCCGGCGCGCCGGCCCAGGCGCGCACGAACTCGCTGAAGTTGCGATCGCAGATCTCGGCGCGGTTGAGCCCCTTCATGCGGGCCGGAATGGGATTGGGGACGATGGCGAACATGCGGGCGGGGCTCAGGTTGAGGCCGCGACCAGCGCGGCGTTCTCTTCGGGAGGGTTGGGCATTGCGACGAAGCCAGGCAACGCGGGTACGCGCGCCCGCCAGCCACGGAGCGCCGGATAGTCGGACAGGTCGAAGCCGCCATGCCCGGCGACGTCGGTATGGACGGACAGGGTGATGGCGGCGCTGCCGTAGTCGCGCCCGGCGAAGCCTGGGTTCGCCGCCAGATGGCGCTCCATGTAGCCGTGGACCGCGATCATGCGAAGCGCCCGCGGTTGACCGGCCATTGCGCGCGGGTCTGGCCCCAGATCTCGACCGGCGCATCCTGGTAGGGCGCCGGCAACCGCCCCGGACCGCGCAGGGTCGAGCCCAGGCGCTGCGCCACGCGCTGCGAGGCGTGATTGTCCGGTGCGATGCAGTGGATGATCTGGTCCCAGCCGAGATTGGCGAAGGCCCAATCGATGGCGGCCACCCCGGCTTCGGTGGCATACCCCCTGCCCCAGGCGTCGGGATGCAGGGAGTAGCCGATCTCGTTGCCCGGCCAGCCTTCGGGTCTCCACGGCCCCAACTGTCCCAGCCACAGGCCGGATCGCCGGTCGATCATCGAGAACATGCCGAAGCCCTGCACCAGCCACGCGCCCGGCTGCTGCAGGAACTTGCGCCAGGCCGCCGCGCGCGGGAGGTGGCCGCCGATGAAGCGGCAAGCCTCCGCATCGGCCAGCAGTTCGGCGAAGCGATCGAAATCCTCGATCCGCGGCGGACGCAAGACCAGGCGTTCGGTTTCGATATGGATGTCGGCGACGCCCATCGAATTCCCCTACCGACGGGAGCGGGAAATCAGAACGCGCTGATGCCGGTCAGTTCGCGCCCGATCACCAGCTGGTGCACCGTCTCGGTGCCCTCGTAGGTGATCACCGACTCCAGGTTCAGCGCATGCCGGATCGCCGCATGCTCGGTCGTGATCCCCGCGCCGCCCAGCAGGTCGCGGCACTCCCGCGCAATGTCGATCGCCATCCGGCAGTTGTTCCACTTCGCCAGCGACACCTGCTGCGGCTGCATCGTCCCGGCATCCTTCAACCGCCCCAGCTGCAGCACCAGCAACTGACCCAGCGTGATCCGGCGCGCCATGTCCGCCATCTTCAACTGCGCACTCTGCGTGGCCGCCACCGGACGCCCGAACAGGATCCGCTCCTTCGTGTACCCCAGCACCTCGTCCAGGCACGCGATCGCCGCCCCGATCGGGCCCCAGGTGATCCCGTACCGCGCCTGGGTCAGACACCCCAGCGGACCCTTCAGACCCTTCACGTTCGGCAGCCGGTGGGACTCCGGCACCCGCACGTTGTCGAAGAACAGCGCACTGGTCACCGAGGCGCGCAGGCTCATCTTGTGCTTGATCTCCTGGGCCGTGAACCCGGCCATCCCCTGCTCCAGCACGAACCCCTGGATGCCCTCCTCGGTCTGCGCCCAGACGATGGCGATGTCGGCCAGGTTGCCGTTGGTGATCCACATCTTCGAGCCGTTGATCACCCAGTCGCCGCCGTCCTTCTTCGCATGGGTCTTCATGTTCGCCGGGTCCGAACCGCCATGCGGCTCGGTCAGGCCGAAGCAGCCAATGGTCTCGCCGGCAGCCATCGAAGGCAGCCAGCGCCGACGCTGCTCCTCGCTGCCGTAGGCGTAGATCGGATACATGCACAGCGAGGACTGCACGCTCACGAAACTGCGCAGGCCGCTGTCGCCGCGCTCCAGTTCCTGGCAGATCAGCCCGTAGCTGACCGCGTTGAGCCCGGCACAGCCGTACGTCTCCGGCAGCGAGGAGCCCAGCAGCCCCAGCGCGGCCACCTCCGGCACCAACTCCTTCGGGAAACGCCCCTGATCGAAACACTCGCCGATGATCGGAATCACCCGCTCGTCGGT
Source organism: Lysobacterales bacterium (assembly GCA_017302035.1). Lineage (GTDB taxonomy): Bacteria > Pseudomonadota > Gammaproteobacteria > Xanthomonadales > Xanthomonadaceae > Pseudoxanthomonas. The sequence continues at coordinate 19,424 of JAFLEA010000041.1, read as the reverse complement.
GAACCGCGCCACCGCCTCCTGCACCGCACGCTCCTCCTCGCTGAGCAGGGAACGAACGTCGAACAGGTCGTAGGGAGACAGGGACATGGCGGGTTCCGGGTCGGGGGAAGAACCCTGAATTGTATAGGGCCACCCCAGGCGCGGCCATGCGCCAAAGCGACGCCACCCCCCCTTCAAAACGCGGAAGGCCGGCACCATGGCCGGCCTTCCGTCGATTCGATGCCGGCGCGGTTGTGCCTTACTGGCGGTTCGCCGGGGCCTGCTCCAGCGCCTTGGTGGAGGTCACCACCTGGCCATCGACCACCGGCAGGCGGTCGCCTTGCGGCCTGGAGTCCATGCGCACGGTGCCCTCCCGATCGTCGATGCGCCAGGTCACGTCGTAGCCGACCACCCGATTGGTGTTGCCCATGGCCACGCGGTTGCCGGGCTTGCTGGCCATGCGCATGGTGCCGGTGGTGCCGTCGGCGTTGCGGTAGGTCACGTTGTAGCCGGTGACCTTGCTCGACTCGGAGACGGCGTCTTCCATGTGGCACTGGCGTTCGGTACGGGTCACGACCTGGCCGCCCTGATGGTTCCGGTCGACCCGGTTGCCGATCACGCCGCCGGCAATGGCGCCGGCCGCCGTGGCGGCCTTCTTGCCCCTGCCGCCGCCGACCTGGTTGCCGAGCACGCCGCCGATCACGGCGCCGGCCACGGTGCCGCCCACGTTGCCGTCCTTCTCCGGCAGACGCTCCTGCACGACCACGTCCTCGCAGACTTCCTTGGGCACGGTGGTCTGGGTGGTCTCGCGCACCGGCTCGGTGCCGATCACGGTGGCGTACAGCCGCTCCCGCTGGTTCACCGGCTCGACCTTGACGATCTGCGCGTACTGCAACAGCGGCGCCCCGGCCGCCTCCACCTGGTCGGTGGCGGCATCGGCCGCATCGTCGACCGCCAGCGCCGCGTCGGGAGCCGGCGTCGGTGCCGGGGCGACCACCGGCTCGGGGTGCGGATTGCGGTTGTTCATGAACGCAGCGGTGGCGATGCCTCCGACCAGCAGGGCACCGGCTGCTATCAGGATGGTAGTGGCTTGCTTCATGGTCCGGGCTCCCCGCGGGAACCGCCCGCGGCAATCGGAGACAGATTGCATCACGGCCAAGCTGAACGGAATACCGTTTGCCGCCGCCGCGCCTGCGGCCATGGCGGACGCCATGCTAGTTTTCCCGTACGTCCCGATCGAGCCTCGCCATCATGAGCCCCCAGTCCTCGACCGTCCTGCATTGGGCCCGCGGCCTGCGCTTTCCCACCCTGTTCATGCTCACCGCCGGGGTGCTGGTGCTGGATCTGGTACTGCTCGATCCGATCCCCTTCGTCGACGAGGTGCTGATCGGCCTGGCCACGCTGATGCTGGCGAGCTGGAAGCGGCGCAGGGCCGAACGCGACCCGGAGGTGCCCGCCTCCGATCCGGCCCGGGTCGTGGCTGACTACCCGCAACGCAAGGGCAGCGGCGACATGGGCTCCAGTGCCCCGCCTCCGCTGCCGGACAGCCACGGCAACCCCTGAGTCCACGGGCAGCGACGGCAGGCCGATGGACCTGGTCGACAGCCACTGCCACCTGGATGCGGCGGAGTTCGACGCCGACCGCGCACAGGTGGTCGAGCGTGCCCGTGCCGCCGGCGTGCGTCGCCAGGTGGTGCCGGCGGTGACCGCGGCCAGCTGGCCGAAACTGCGCGAGGTGTGCGCCGCCGCGCCCGGCCTGCATCCGGCCTATGGCCTGCACCCGGTTTTCCTCGCCGAACACCGGCCCGCACACCTGCACGAACTGCGCGAATGGATCGAACGCGAGCGGCCGGTAGCCATCGGCGAGTGCGGGCTGGACTTTTTCGCCGAGGGCCTCGATGCGCAGGCCCAGGCGTCGTATTTCGAGGGCCAGCTGCGGCTCGCGCGCGAGACCGGATTGCCCCTGGTCGTGCATGCGCGACGCGCGGTGGACGCGGTGATCGCCGCGATCCGTCGCTTCGGCGGCGAATCCGGGTTGCGCGGGGTGGTGCACAGCTTCTCCGGCAGCCCGGAACAGGCCCGCCGGCTGTGGGAACTGGGCTTCCTGGTCGGCTTGGGCGGGCCGGTCACCTACGAGCGCGCGCAGCGGCTGCGGCGGCTGGCGGCATCGATGCCGCTGGAATTCCTGCTGCTGGAAACCGACGCACCCGACCAGCCCGACGCCGGCATCCGCGGCCAGCGCAACGAGCCGGCGCGCTTGCCGCGCGTGCTGGAGACCGTGGCGCGCTTGCGCGGCCTGGATCCCGGCGAGGTCGCCACGGCCACCCGCGCCAATGCCGAACGTCTGTTCGGCTTGGCCCCACCCTCGTGAAGCGGCGGTCGTGGCCGCCGTTGCTGGCGCCGACGGCCCGCCGGCGCTACGCGGTCGAGACGCGCAGCCGGCCCCATGGATGTCGACCGCAGCGGATGCGGGCCCTCAACGCGCCTTCAGCAGCATCTCCAGCCCCTTCCCCGCCGCAGCGAAGGCGAATGCGCCGGTGATGTGGGTGGCCGCGCCCAGCCCGGCACCGCAGTCCAGCTTCAGCGCCGCATCGGCGCCCAGTTGCGGGCGCAGGCCGCAGACACTGCCGTCGGGCTGCGGGTACTTCACGTTCTCCAGCGAATACACCGCCGGCACGCCGAAGTAGCGCTTCGGCCCCTTGGGGAAGTTGAACTCGCCGCGCAGCTTCTTGCGCACCAGCGCCAGCATCGCGTCGTGCTCGGTACGGGACAGGTCGCGCACCCGCACCAGGGTCGGGTCGATGCGGCCGCCGGCCGAACCGACGGTCAGCACTGGCTGCTTGCGCCGCCGGCACCAGGCGATGGCCTCGACCTTGGTGCGGAAACTGTCGCAGGCATCGATCACCAGGTCGAAACCGGTCCCGAGCAGTTGCTCCAGGTTCGCGCCGGTGAGGAAGGCCGCCACCGGCCGCGCCTCGATCGCCGGGTTGATCGCACGGCAGCGCTCGGCCATGGCCTCGGCCTTGCTGCGCCCGTACTGGCCGGCGATGGCCGGCAACTGGCGGTTGGTGTTGGACACGCACAGGTCGTCGGCATCGATCAGGTCGATCGCGCCCACGGCCGAGCGCGCCAGCGCTTCGGCCACCCACGACCCCACCCCGCCCAGGCCGACCACGGCCACGCGCCGCGAGGCAAGCCAGTCCACGGCGCCGCGGCCGTACAGCCGGTCGATGCCGGCGAAGCGTTCCAGCAGAGAAGCATCCATCCGCGCATTCTAGCGGGGTGCATTGACTGCTCCCGCCCCCTATCATCCGTCCACCACCCCACCGAGCCCGCCGCATGTCCAGCCAGCCCGACGCCGCACCCCGCCCCCGCAGCCACGCCGGACGCTACCTGTTCCTGTTCCTGCTCGGCCTGGCGGTCGGTGCCGTTGCCGCGGTCATGGGCCTGCGCGCGCTGCAGGCACGCGCCGATCCGTTTCCCGACGCGCTGATGCACGTCCTCGCGCACCAGTCCGGCCAGTTGCGCGAAGCGGCCAAGGCCAACCGCTGCGCCGCCAGCGACACCCTGCCGCGGCTACAGACGCTGCGGATGCTGTCCAACGACCTGGAGCCGGCATTCCCGGGCCTGGCCAGCGATGCTCGCTTCGGCGAGGCCGCCAGCGGGTTGCGCGCCTCGCTGGACCAGGCCCTGGCCGCTCCGCCGACGGACTGCGCGCAACTGGCGGCCGTCAATCAAGCCGTCGGCGATGGCTGCAAGGCCTGTCACCGCGATTTCAAGAATTAACCTCCGCTGAGGCCGGCGCGCGCGACGCCTTCGCCGCGGCGCGCGCTTGGCGTTGCATTCACGCTGGACCGGGCACGCTGGCGGCGGCGTCGGCAAGCATGGGACCGGCGCGCTTCCCCCGTCCACCCGTCATCCAGGAGACGCAACGATGAGGCAGTACCGCAATGGATCGATCCTAGGCCTGGCCGCCGTGGGCGCCCTCGCCCTGGCCGGCTGTACCACCACGTCCCCCGATTACGGCTACGGCAGCCCCGGATACGGCCATCCCTCGCAGGCGGCATGCCTGGACTGCGGGATCGTCACCCGGATCGACGTGGTGCCGTCGGGCCGCAGCGCGCCCTCGGCCACCGGCGCGGTCCTGGGCGGCATCGTCGGCGCGGTCGCCGGTCACGAGATCTCGGACAGGACCGGCGGCAGCAAGGGCAACCAGAACGTGGCCGCCGTCGCCGGCGCAGTCGCCGGGGCCGCGGCCGGCAATGCCATCCAGAACCGCGCCACCGGCGACAGCTACAACATCCACGTGCGCCTGGACGACGGCCGCTCGGTGGTGATCAACCAGCGCGACCTCGGCGGCATCCGCGAGAACACCTACGTGCGCCTGGCCAACGGCAAGGTCGTGCTGCGCTGAGGCCCGGCCGGCCGCCAAAGAGGAACGGCCCGCTGCTGGCGGGCCGTTCCGGGTACGGCATGCGTTGTTTGGCGCGTGGCTTCAGGCGGCCTGCACTGCGTCCGCCTGCAGGCCCTTCTGGCCCTGCACGACGGTGAAACTGACCTTCTGGCCTTCCTTGAGGCTCTTGAAGCCCTGCATCTGGATGGCGCGGAAATGCACGAACACGTCCTCGCCATTCTCACGGCTGATGAATCCGAATCCCTTGGCATCGTTGAACCACTTGACGGTGCCGGTCTCGCGCTCTGACATTACTGCACACTCCTCGAAGCGTTAACTGGGTGGTGGTTACGCCGCGCCCTGGGCCACGGCGGCTGGTTGCAAGGAGTACGCAAGTTGCATCAATGCAGCGGATCATCACCATCACGCACGACCTACCGGATCAGGCCACGGTTCACGGTGACCTTGCCAAGCGCAGCGCCCCCAAAGTTACCCCCCGTTCAGGGGAATTGCAATCGGCTCAACCCGCTGCCCGCACCCCTGTCCGGACAGGCCGGATCGCCCCAGTCGAAGGATGCTTTCGCCGATGGATCCGACCCTGTTCTGGTATGTCGTGGCCACCGTCCTGGTCCTGGTCGGGCTGGCCGGAGTGATCCTGCCGGCCCTGCCCGGCCTGCCGCTGGTGTTCGTGGGCATGCTGGTGGCCGCCTGGGCCGGCGACTTCCAGCGGATCGGCCCGGTGCCGCTGATCCTGCTCGGGCTGCTGACCGTGCTCTCGATCGTCGCCGATTTCGTTGCCACCGCCGCGGGCGCCAAACGGGTCGGCGCCGGGCCGATGGCGGTCTGGGGCGCAGCACTGGGGACCTTGGTCGGGATTTTCTTCGGCCCCATTGGCCTGCTCGCCGGCCCGTTCCTGGGCGCCCTGCTCGGCGAGCTGTGGCACACCCGTACCCTGCGCCGCGCCACCCACGTCGGCCTGGCCACCTGGGTCGGGCTGCTGCTGGGCACGGTACTGAAATTGGCGCTGGCCTTCGCCATGATCGGCGTGTTCGTGCTGGCATGGTGGTTCTGACGCCGCTGTTCCGCCGCGGGGGTATCCGATGAAGCCGTCCTTGTTCCTGATGCCGGTCCTGTACGCGTTCGCCGGCGGCCTGTCCGCGCCGCTCGCCGCGCAGGAGATCGCCGCGCGCCCGGCTGCGGTCGAAGCCTGCCTGTCGCTGGCGTCGGACGCGGCGCGGCTGGCCTGTTACGACCGCGCCCTGGGCTACGCCGCCGGGACCCCGCAGCAGGCCGACCTGGCCGCCGCCGAAGCCGCCACCAGGCTGGAGGCGCAGCGCGCGCAGGAACGTGCCGCCGCGTTGCCGGCCGATGCCGGCCTGATCGAACGCGCCCGGCAGCGCAGTGAGGAACTGTTCCGCCGCGACGACCTCGCCTTCGATATGGAAAAGCACGCCACGATCGCCAACGCCGGCCGTGGCTCGCTGCTCGACAGCCGCTGGGAACTGGCGCGGGATTCCAAGCTGGGCATCTTCCAGCTGCGCGGGTACAAGCCGGTCTATGCGCTGCCCGGATTCTGGACCAGCAAGGTCAACGACACCCCGCATTCGCCCAACCCGGGCAATACCGTCGCCACCCCGCAGCAGCTCGACGACATCGAAGCCAAGTTCCAGATCAGCTTCAAGACCAAACTGGTGGAGAACCTGTTCGGCGAAAACGGCGACCTTTGGGCCGGCTATACCCAGAGCTCGCGCTGGCAGGCCTACAACGCCGGGATCTCGCGCCCGTTCCGCGAGACCAACTACGAGCCGGAGGTGATGCTGGTGGTCCGCAACAACTACAGCCTGTTCGGCTGGAAGGGGCGGATGATGGGCGCGAGCCTGAACCACCAGTCCAATGGTCGCAGCGACCCGCTCTCGCGCAGCTGGAACCGGGCCATCTTCAGCGCCGGCCTGGACCGCGAGCACTGGGCGCTGGTGCTGCGCTCCTGGTACCGCATCGAGGAAGCCGCAGGCAGGGACAACAACCCCGACATCGGCGACTTCGTCGGCCGCGGCGATGCGCTGCTGGTCTACAACCGCGATGGCCACGAGTTGAGCCTGGTCGGGCGCCATTCGCTGCGCGGCGGCGACCGCTCCCGCGGCTCGCTGCAGCTGGACTGGGGATTCCCGATCAACAACCTGCTGCGCGGCCACGTGCAGGTGTTCGACGGCTACGGCGAGAGCCTGATCGACTACAACCACCGCGCCACGTACATTGGCCTGGGTTTCGCCCTGCTGGAGTGGTTCTGATGAAGGCGCCCCGAGCGACGATCTGGCACAACCCGCGCTGCGGCAACTCGCGCGGCGCACTGCAGTTGCTGCGCGAGCATGGCATCGAGCCGGAGGTGGTCGACTACCTGACGCAACCGCCGGACCGCGCCACCCTGCTGCGGGTGGCCGCCGACAGCGGGCTGGGGGTGCGCGGGCTGGTGCGCGAAAAGGAAGCGGCTTACGCCGAACGGGGGCTGGCCATGGCGGACGACGAGACGCTGCTGGAAGCGATGCTGGCCGATCCGGTCCTGATCAACCGGCCGGTGGTCATCACTCCGCACGGCACCCGCCTGTGCAGGCCTCCGGCTACCGTGCTGGAATTGCTACGCGCCCCCTAGCGTCGCGCACCGGGAGCACACCTTGCGGGTACAGCGCACACCTTCGTTCATCGCCTACGCCTCGGCCCTGCTCGGCCTGCTGAGCCTGCTGGCGGTGCTGTGCTTCCACTTTCCCGAGTTGCTGACCAGCCGCGAGTTCCGTGCCGTCTACAGCGAGCAGTTCGCCCGCCATCTGCTCCTGGCCGGCCTGGCCGCCGCCTTTGTCCTGGGTACCCTGGCGATCCTGCGCGACCGCAGCCGGCCGGTGGCGCTGCTCGGGGTCGGTTCGGCCACCCTGGCGGTGCTGCTGGGCGGAACCAACGTCCGCTTCGACGCCATCGGCCAGACCCCATGGTCGCTGGGGATGGACTGGTTCGTGCTGTCGTTGTTCTTCTCGGCCCTGGTATTCGTCCCGCTGGAGCACTACCTGGGCCAGCGCAAGCGCTCGCCGCTGCGCAACGGCTGGCGCACCGACCTGGCCTACTTCTTCGTGGGCCACGTGCTGGTCCAGTTCGTCCTGATCCTGGTCACCGCCTCGACCACGACCGTCGCCGCGCTGGCCGCCTTCCCCGCACTGAAGGCAGCGATCCAGGCGCTGCCGGTATGGGCGCAGTTCCTGCTCGCCGTGCTGGTGGCCGACCTGGCCCAGGCGCTGCTGCACCGTGCGTACCACAACATCCCGTGGTTGTGGCGCTTCCATGCCGTGCACCACTCCAGCCGCGAGATGGACTGGCTGGCCGGGTCGCGCATGCACTTCTTCGAGATCGTGCTCACCCGCAGCGTGGTGCTGCTGCCATTGCTGGTGCTGGGCTTCTCGCAACCGGCGGTGAACGCCTACGTGATCCTGGTGGGCCTGCAGGCGGTGCTGGCGCACGCCAACCTCGGCATCCGCTTCGGCTGGCTGGAGTACCTGCTGGTGCTGCCCCGCTACCACCACTGGCACCACGCTCGCCACCGCGACTACCTCGACGCCAACTACGCCATCCACCTGCCGCTGGTGGACATGCTTATGGGCACTTTTCGCTTGCCCCGGGACGGCAGCTGGCCAGGCGAATACGGGGTCATGGCGCTGGAGACGGTGCCGCGCGGGATCGTGCGCCAGCACCTGATGCCGTTCCAGCGCACCCGGCACTACGACGACCACGTCCGCTGAGCGCGCGGGCGCGGCCGCTCAGGTCCAGTCCAGCAGCCCCTCGCGGGCGTAGACCTGGCGGAAGCTGGGCAGCGCCTTCATCCGCTGCGCGTACGCATGCAGTGCCGGCCAGGCGTCGACCGGCCGCGGCATGTTGCGCGACCAGCGCATCAGCATGGTCAGCACGAAATCCACCGCCGATCGCTCGGCGCCGAGCATCCAGGGGCCGTTCCCTCGCAGGTGGTCATCCACCTGCTGCCAGGCGGCCTCGATCTGCCCGCGCGCGCATTCCCTGGCCGCGTCGGCATGTTCCGCGCCCGCCGGTTCGTCCGGGTAGAACCAGGCGCGGTAGGCCGGCATCAGGGTGTAGACGCAGAAGCACATCCAGCGGTAATAGTCTCCGCGGGCCGGAGTGCCCGGCGCCGGTGCCAGCCGTGCCTGCGGATGCAGGTCGGCCAGGTGCATCGCGATGGCCGCCGACTCGGTCAGCACCTGGCCGTCGATCAGCAGGGTCGGCACCCGGCCGATGGGATTGAGGGCCAGGTATTCGGGCGACTTCTGCTCGCGCCGGGCGAAGTCCAGCAGGCGCAGTTCGTGGTCGATGCCCAGTTCGAGCAGCAACCAGTGGACCACCAGCGAGGCCGAACCGGGCGAAGCGTAGAGGACGACGGACATGGGCGGCTCCAGGCAGGAGCGGCCAGATTACCCCCGGCCCGGCTTACGCCACCACCACCGGGATCCTGCCGATCCGCGCCTGCCACTCGCGCGGGCCGGTCTTGTGCACGGACTCGCCGCTGGCGTCCACCGCCACGGTCACCGGCATGTCCTTGACCTCGAACTCGTAGATCGCCTCCATGCCCAGATCCTCGAACGCCAGCACCCTGGCCGCACGGATCGCCTTGGACACCAGGTAGGCCGAGCCGCCCACCGCCATCAGGTAGACGGCCTGGTTGTCGCGGATCGCATCGATCGCCGCGTCGCCGCGCTCGGACTTGCCGACCATGCCCAGCAGGCCGGTCTGTTCGAGCATCTGCCGGGTGAACTTGTCCATGCGCGTGGCCGTGGTCGGGCCGGCCGGGCCGACCACCTCGTCGCGCACCGGATCGACCGGGCCGACGTAGTAGATGAAGCGGTCGGTGAAGTCCACCGGCAGCGTCTCGCCGCGGTTGAGCATGTCGATCATGCGCTTGTGCGCGGCGTCGCGGCCGGTGAGCAGCTTGCCGTTGAGCAGCAGCACCTCGCCCGGCCTGAACGTGGCCACGTCCTCGCGGGTGATCGTGTCCAGGTCCACCCGGCGCGCGTTCTGGGGGTTGTAGGTCAGCTTCGGCCAGTCCTCCAGCGAAGGCGGGTCCAGCATCACCGGACCGCTGCCGTCCAGGGTGAAGTGCGCGTGGCGGGTGGCCGCGCAGTTCGGAATCATCGCCACCGGCAGGTTGGCCGCATGGGTCGGGTAGTCCTTGATCTTGATGTCCAGCACCGTGGTCAGCCCGCCCAGGCCCTGCGCGCCGATGCCCAGCGCGTTGACCTTCTCGTACAGCTCCAGGCGCAGTTCCTCGACCCGGGTGGAGGCGCCGCGGGCCTTGAGGTCGACGATGTCGATCGGCTCCATCAGCGCCTCCTTGGCCAGCAGCATCGCCTTCTCGGCGGTGCCGCCGATGCCGATGCCGAGCATGCCCGGCGGGCACCAGCCGGCACCCATGGTCGGCACGGTCTTGAGCACCCAGTCCACGATCGAATCGGACGGATTGAGCATGGCGAACTTGCTCTTGGCCTCCGAACCGCCGCCCTTGGCCGCCACGATCACGTCCACGGCGTTGCCCGGGACGATCTTCACGTTGACCACGGCCGGGGTGTTGTCCTTCGTGTTCTGGCGCCTGCCGGCCGGGTCGGCCAGGACGCTGGCGCGCAGCTTGTTGTCCGGGTGGCTGTAGGCGCGGCGCACGCCTTCGTTGACCATCTCCTCCAGGCCCATGGTCGCGTCGTCCCAACGCACCGCCATGCCGACTTCCAGGAACACGGTGACGATGCCGGTGTCCTGGCAGATCGGGCGATGCCCTTCGGCGCACATGCGCGAGTTGATCAGGATCTGCGCCATGGCGTCCTTGGCCGCCGGCGATTCCTCGCGCTCCCAGGCGGCGGCCAGGTTCCGGATGTAATCGACCGGGTGGTAGTAGCTGATGTACTGCAGCGCGTCGGCGACGGACTGGATCAGGTCTTCCTGGCGAATGGAGACCGGGGTGGACGATGCGGAAGCGGGGGAAGCGGTCACGGCTGGCTCATGGCGGGCGGGAACCCACCCATTTTAGGCCATGCCGGAGTGCGCCACCCCTCGATCAGGGACGGCGGCATGGGGCGCTCGATCCGGTCGGGGTGGCGGGTTCATTGCGACCGGCCTACTCGGACCGCACCGACTCCGGGAAAGCGTCCCGACCCCCGATCCGCCCGCGCAGTTCCTGACGATATCGGCGGCTGCACGGGATCGTGGTGCCGTCCCGCAGGTGCAGGCGCGCCTCGCCGGCGTCCAGCGGCTCGATCGAAGCCACCAGGCCGAGATTGACGATGTAGCTGCGGTGGACCCGGGCGAACACCCGCGGATCCAGCCGCGACTCGATCCCGGCGATGGTGCTGCGCAGCGGGTAATCATGGCCGCGCACGCGCAGGTTCACGTAGTTTCCAGAGGCCTGCAGCCACTCGATGTCGGCGGCCGCGACGAGGAACTCCCGGCCCAGCTTGCGGACCAGGAAACGCTCGGGCCGGTCCACCGGATCGGCCGGAGCGCCCTCGTCCGGCGCGGACAGCAGGCTGGCCTCGCCCTGCATGCGGCGCAACAGCAGCCGGTAGAAGCCGATCAGGACGACCAGGCCCGCATAGGAGCGCACATCCTTGACGTACTCGTAGAACAAGCCCCGGGGCCAGTCGCCGAACTCGTAGGCCTGGCCGTGCAGGCGGTAGGCCAGCATGCGCAGGCCGACCATGCCCAGCACGTGCGTGAACGACACCACGACGCTGGCCAGCAGGTGCAAGGGCAGGTGCCGGTGCCAGGTGTCCAAGTGGATCGGGAAGCGCCGGCTGAACCAGGCGATCGGCCAGACCAGCGCCAGCCACATCAGTTCGCTGGACCACTCCCAGACCACCGGCTGCCAGGACGCATAGGGCAAGTCGTTGTTGCCGATGTCGACGATCACCACATAGCTGTTGGCGGTCGCGTTCACCACGGTAAGGGCGATCCAGAAGCCGACCTCGACCCAGCGGCGCCAGGGTGCATAACGTTCGTAGAGCGTGGGGCGGATGGCCGGCATGCGGCGCATTCTACGAATTCCGGCCTCCAGGGGCGCATCGGCCCGTCACCGGAATCCGCGACTCGTCCCTTTGGCCCCGCCATCGGTCACCTTTCACCGCGTGGGGCGGCATGGGCACGGCACCTTGGCCCTCCCTGCCCCGACACCGGCTCGCCATGGAACGCCGCTACGACCTCGACTGGATCCGCATCCTCGCCTTCGGCGTGCTCGTGTTCTACCACGTGGGCATGTATTACGTGACCTGGGACTGGCACGTGAACAGCCCCCATGCCAGCCATGCCCTGGAACCGTTGATGAGGCTGGCATCGCCCTGGCGGCTGTCCCTGCTGTTCCTGGTCTCCGGCGCCGCCACCGGGTTCCTGTGGGATCGCTGCCGGCGCGCCGGTGCGCCCTTCCTCGGTCCCCGCTCCTGGCGCCTGCTGCTGCCGCTGGTGTTCGGCATGCTGGTGATCGTGCCGCCGCAGTCCTACTTCGAGGTGCTCGAAAAACTGCCCGGTGGCTACCACGACGGCTACCTGGCTTTCTGGGCCCGCTACCTGGCCGGCGACGCGGGCTTCTGCCGCGATGGCGATTGCCTGGACCTGCCGACCTGGAACCACCTGTGGTTCGTCGCCTACCTGTGGGTCTATACGGTCGTCCTGTGGGCGCTGCTCAGATCCGCGCCCCGTCTCGCGGAACGCCTGGCGGAAACAGTGCGGCGGGCGCTGTCCGGTCCGGGCGGGCTACTGTGGCCGCTGGCCTGGCTCGCGATCGCGCGGATGCTGCTGGTCGGTCGTTTCGAGTCCACCCATGCCCTGTTCGACGACTGGTACAACCACGCCCAGTACCTGCCGTTGTTCCTGCTGGGATTCGCCATCGCCCGGCCCGGTCCGCTGTGGGACCGGATCGAGGCGGCGCGCTGGCCCGCGCTCGCCGCCGCGCTGGGAGCCTGGCTCTACATTGCCTGGTACTTCGGCCACTACACCGACGGCACGCCGCCGGAGCCGTTGCGCTGGCTGCAGCGGTTGCTCTGGGCGGTGCAGCAGTGGGCGGCGATCGTGGCGATCCTCGGCTTCGGCCGCCGCTTCGCACCCGGCGACAGCCCGGCCCGGCGCTGGCTGACCGAAGCGGTGTTCCCGGTCTACATCCTCCACCAGACCTTGATCGTCGTCCTCGCGGTATGGATGCGCCGCTTCGACCTGGTGCCGTGGATCGAGGGACCGCTGCTGGTGGCGGCGACCTTCGCCCTGTGCTTTGCCGGATACGGCATCATCCGCCGGGTGGGCTGGTTGAGACCATTGTTCGGACTGAAGTACTCCCGCTCCCCACACGTACCGCGGCATGAGGCCCCCGATGTTCGAAGTTGAGCCCCACCTGTGGCTGCAGGGCTTCACCGCAGCCTGGCTGTTCTGGTCCATGACGGCGCTGAGCAAGATCGGCGAGGCATGGTTCTACATGCCGGCGATCCTGTTGCTGGCCTTCGGGGTGAAGCTGCGGCCGACGATGGCCCTGTTGCTGGTCATGCTGCTGGTGAGCGGTGCCACCAGCACACTCAAGCACGGCTTCGGCCTGCCGCGTCCCAGCGAAGTGGACGCGCGCGTGTTGGACACGGGCGAGCCCGGCCAATACCTGGTCGAGGACGGCGCGGCCGACGCGTTCCTGGCCCTGCCCTCGGACGCGGCCATCGCCGCGGCACGGGCGCAGGATGAGGTCGATTTCGGGTTCGTCAGCGGGCATACCAGCGCCGCGGCGGCGTTCGCGCTGTCGATCCCGGTGTTCTTCGGGCTGCGCCGGCGCTGGATCTGGGGGATGGCGCTGGCGTGGCCGGTGTTGATGGGGATCTCGCGGATGTATCTGGGCCGACACTTCCTGGCCGACGTGCTGGGCGGCCTGGTCCTGGGCTGGCTGGGCGTGCTGCTGGTGGCGGCGTGGTGGCGGCGACTGCCGGCAACCGGACCGGTGCCGGCGATGCTGTGGATTCCACCACTGGCGGTGGTGGCGCTGGCAGCCGTCACCGCCACCCGGTTCGAACCCGACGGCTTCGGGGCGGCCGGCGAACTGCTGGGCGCACTGGCCGTGGTCGCAGTGCTGCAATGGCGTGGCTGGCCGAGCGACCGCGCGGGCCTGACACGCCGCATCGGCCGCGTGGTCTGCGCCTTGGCAGTCGGCTACGGCGTGACCTGGGCGTTCGACGCCCTGTACGCCGCGGGTGGCTGGACGGACGGGCACCCGGTGTCGATCCTGTTCGGCGCATCCGGCGTCGCCTTGGCATTCCTGGGCAGCATCGCGCTGAATCGCGCCTTGAGCCTGTACCCGGCATCGCCTGCCCGCCGGTGACCCGACCCTCGCGACGCCGCCCGACGTCGATGACTAGATGGATCGGGCAACCATGCAGGCAGCGAGCAGGCCCGGGCCCGGGCAATCGCGGCTGGTCACGCTTCGGATGATCGGCGAACCATGACGATGAGCTTCAACAAGACCGCTCCGAGTGCGGACTTGACCACGGCGCCGGGAACGAAGGGCACGACACCCACAGCGACGGCTTTCTGCATGCCGAGCGTCGTCGCCAGCCACGCACCACCCAGCAGCAGGCACAGCGCATGGGCGATCAGCATCGCCGCGAAGGCAAGCGCCATGCGTTCGCCATTCCAGCCGCGTTCGGCAAGCCAGCCGGTCAGCGCTCCGGCAAAGGGAAAGGCCAGCAGGTAGCCGCCCGTCGGGCCCAGGAAGCGAGCGATGCCTCCGGTGCCGCCGGCGAGCACGGGCAGTCCCAGGGCACCGAGCGCCAACCACACGAGGATCGTCAGCACGCCCAGGCGCCAGCCGTACAACGCGCCGACCAGCATGACCGCAAGCGTCTGCAGGGTCATCGGCACCGGGATCATGGGTACGTTGAGCCAGGACGAAGCCGTGAGCGCCAGGATGCCCAGCAGGAGCACCACGGTCCTGGTCGCGATGGGCTGCCTCCGCAACCAGGCGGGAACGCCGGGGACTGCTCGAGTTGGGGTCGATGCCTGGATCATGGATCGAGAGCCTCAAGATGCTCGACGATCAACTGGATCGCCTGTCCGCCACGGTAGTCGTCCGGCGCCAATCGGTAGGCCAGGTGCGCCCGGCTTGGCGGCGGCGTGCCATGCCAGCCGCCGAAATGGATCGCGGACAGAGGTTCGCGGCGATCCGGATGGCGCAGGGTCAGCTTGAGATGGCGCTCGCCGACGGTGCGCCACTCCAGCACCTCGAAGCCGCCGTCGAACAGCGGCTCGGGGAAGCCCTGCCCCCAGGGACCGCCGTCGCGCAGGGTCTCGGCATGGAAGCGGTCGAACTCCTGCGGGCGCAGTTCTCCGTCGCTGTGCAGTTCCGCTTGCAGCAGGCCGGCGTCGAGTACCTGCAGGGCGTGCGCCCGCCAGGCCTGCTCGAACGCGGGCAGGTGCGCCTGCGCCAGGGTCAGGCCGGCCGCCATGGCGTGGCCGCCGAAGCGTTCGATCAAGCCGGGATGGTTCGCGTCCACTGCAGCCAGCGCGTCGCGGATGTGGAAGCCCGGGATCGAGCGCGCCGATCCGCGCAAGGTGCCGCTGCCCGGCTCGGACGGTGCGAAGGCCAGCACCGGACGGTGCAAGCGTTCCTTCATTTTCGAGGCGACCAGCCCGACCACGCCCGGATGCCAGTCCGGGTCGAACAGGCACGGTGCCAGCGGCGGTGCGCCCTGGTCCAGGTGGGTGCGCGCCAGTGCCGCCTCGGCAGCATCGACCATGTCCTGCTGCACGTTGCGGCGCTCGGCATTGATGCGTTCGAGCACAGCGGCCAGTTCGGCGGCACGCTGCGGATCGTCGGTGAGCAGGCATTCGATGCCCAGCGCCATGTCCTCCAGGCGGCCGGCGGCGTTGAGCCGCGGACCGACGGCGAAACCGATGTCGGCGGCGGTCAGGCGCGATTCGTCGCGGCCGCTGGCGCGAATCAGGGCACGCAGGCCGGCGCAACCCTGCCCCGCACGCAGGCGACGCAGGCCGGCGGCGACCAGGGCCCGGTTGTTCACGTCCAGCGGCACCAGGTCTGCTAGGGCGCGGCGCCCACCTGGACACTTTTTCGTTATCTGGCCAGATTTATGTGCCTCTAACCCTCTGCTGAGATTTGATCCGAACACTTTAATCATTCCTTTGACTGTGCACTTTGGCCATTGGGCAACGTGCGAGAACAGGCCAACTCGCTCAACCCTACCAGCCCTTTGATGCCGTCGGAAGCGGACATGGAACCGGCATAAAAGTCAGCAACTGCTCCACGTTCTGACCCTTTTCGGCCTCACGCCCTCCAAGGAGAAGGGGTGATATCTGACGCCGCGTGGTACAGGGGGTGACGATAGCTGCCAAATACCCGCCGCAGCTTGTGCCAGTCCCGGCCAAGGAAAAGCCAGCGGAAGTGTTCGTCGAACTGAAACTGTGAGCGGAACGGATAGGTCGGCCCGTCGTTACCTGTCACTCCTGCCTCCGAATCCGCAGAGCCGCTCGGTCACCCCATCGAGAAGCTCCGCAGGTGCTGGCCGCAGGTCAATCACTTCAGTGGCCACTTCCTTGGCCCCTGCGGCCCGGGCAATTGCGGCCACTACTGCCTGGGCATGGAGATCATCCGGGCAGGCCAGAAAGCAAGGCATGCGAAAACTCGGAAACATGTGGTGCACGAACTCGGAGGCGACCTGATCGACGGTTCGGGCGACTTCGGTGATTGCCTCCGAGGAAACGCCCCGGCGCCAGCCGACAAACGCCCATTTACCGACCCACAATCGCCCGCGTTTCGTACCGCCTCCAAGAAAACGCCCGGACGAAGGAACAACCGCCGACAACACGCCCATTGTTCTCCGGCGACTGGCGGATCGCAACCGCTGAATTGGCGGCCTCGCACCTCGCTAGATCCTGGCAAGTGGACGGCCGGCTGCTCGTGCCGGCTAACAACATGCCCTCTGGTTTCTTCAACGCTACGAGAAGATGACCTGATGTCGACCACGGTCGCTCAGCCGGCTCCTCGAGCTTGCTCAGCAACAGCACGCGTGGCCCCAAGGCAATTGACCAACACCGCTCCAAGGACGCCATCAGAACTTCGACGGCCCCGGCCTTGTGCTGGCCACCGCACAGTTCAGTGCTCCGCGCCGGCGCTCTTCGTGTACACCCTACGCAGTCTGAGCTGTACACAGAAACCTTCGCGCAATATCGGGTGTACGCCTAATCTAGCTGAAGGCATCCAAAACTAGCTAACACCCGCGCCTTCCCCCTCAAACGGCGTGCTCTTTTGTCCTCACCCGCAAACGTACGCATACATCAATCCGCACTCACTAACGACAGCATGCTCAGCGCAGAGTTGATTGAATAGGCCTTGCACTTCAGATGTGCCAAGCCTATCCAGACGGCGACGTCAACAACGCTTATCACATCATCAGTTCAATTGCGGCCCATAGAAGCGCTCGACACCACGTTGGAGCAGGTAGTCGGGCCTACCCTTTTGTGGGTTGAAGGTAGCCATATCCATGTAAATGCCAGCTTCTGCGCACAGTGTTTGGATAGCCGTAGTGCTCGCACGAACCGCCCGCTCCGCGTGTTCCGGGCCTACGCCGATGGCCACGAGGAATCTACTGGCTCCCTCAAGCGGCTCCAGCTCAAGAAGATACGCGGCCCGCACGAAAGGCATGTCCATGTACACCGCCATCAGCGTCGGCATGAGCCACGTGGGCGGATTCGCTTCTTCCAAAGATACAAGTGGCGCACTGTCGTCCTGGTCCAAGATCTCTACGCGCGCGACCGAGCCATCTTTAAGAAGCGCAAGGACCTCTTCGGGGTAGAGCACGCACCCGCCATCGTTTGGATTGAGCATGAAGGTAGCGCCTGGCGATCCTTGCAACAGGTCGCGCCCTGTCATCTGGACTATCCGGATCGTCGGACCCGATGCAAACAATGCCTTGGAGCGAGAGGTAAAGAACGGGACGGCATAGAACCCGTCCGGATGCCTGAACTGGATCAACCGTGTACGCGGATAGTCGTCTGAGATTGGCGCGTGCGCGTAGACCCTTGCATCAAGGAGATGGCGAAAGAACAGCACCTCGTCATCGTGGCTTAGCCGCGCCAACTCTAGACGCCTTTCCAGATCCTGCTCTGCAGGTGATGACATCGAGAATGCACGATTTTTTGGGCTTTTCTTGATCATCTCGCATCTCCGCTACGTCGATGGAGGAGCGCCATATGGCCGGCGTGATATCCACTGCCGCTTGGTACAAGGGACGGCGATAGCTTTCGAACAAGAACCTCATTCGAGATTCGTCGTGCCCCATGAAGAGCCACAGGAACTTTTCATCGAACTGAAACTTAGACCGGAAGGGATAAGTTGGATCCTCATGCCGGTCATCACCGAATGCATCGAAACCGCGCAAGATCAGAAGGGTCGGCATCGTTGGATGTGGACTGCTGCTCTTGATCGCGTCCCAATCATCTAGCTGGGATGTCAGGGAGTTCAGGCGCCCGGCCGGATCGGGCTCCAGGTCGATGACTTCGACAGGAATCTGTCGCGTCTGTGCTGCGCGGGTGACAGCCCCAAGCACCGCCTGTTCCGCTTCCCTTGACGGGCACACCAACCGTAACGGCACCCTGAAACTTGGCGCAAGCTCATTCGTGACCTGGGCAGCGACTCGCTCAGCGGTTTGTTCGAACATACATTCCTGTCGTTCTTTGTCCATGCCTGCGCTACCGCACTTGAGCTAGCTACTTGGGTGCCCTCTTGTCTTTGGAGAGTTGGCGGTGCTTCTCCAAAAATTCGTGCATTGAGCCGCGGAACCGAAGCGCCTCTGGTGGAATGGGCACGTCCAGCTGTTTCGATAGCACCATTGCGTATGAAACTTGGGCGGGAGTGGGTTCCTTGATATCCCAATCCATTGCGTCAGGGAGCAGGGTCTCCAGCTGCCGGGTCAGACGCTGGCAGAACGCATCGCGCGCGGCCCGGTCGTTCAGCCGCTCCCATTGCCGCGCGAGGGCATCTTCGAGCTGGGTGGGGAGATAGAGCTCCACGGACAGATCCAGACCGGGAGAGACAAGAAAGAGCGACATTGGGGCGTTCTTGAAGAGCCGGAATGATCCTTAAATATAGACTATCTTTAAGGGCGTAGCCTCACAAGTAGCGCACCCCTACCGTCGCCCCATGGGCGATGAAGCGTTACAACAGAAGCTGGGAGGCGCGATACGCGCCCGTCGAGCGCAGCTAGGGTTGAGTCAAGAGCAGTTCGCCGACCAGATCGGCATGCACAGGGCGTACTACTCCAAAGTCGAGCGCGGCGAACAGAACTTGACATTGGCGACCCTCGAGCGTGTTCTTGACGGTCTTGGAGCGCGCTTCTCTCAGCTGTTCAAAGAGGCTGGACTCTAGGTCTAGCCGGCTTTAGGAGGCGCGGGCTGTTTGCCAGATGAAAGGCGGGAACGCTTGGCGGCACGTTGAGGCTTCGGCTTGGGGTTTGCGTGCTCAAGAGCTTGATGGAGCGCAGAGGGCAGGTCCTGGAACCGCGCCAGTTGTGCATCGAGAGCTTCCGCTCGTGCACGTTGAGCTGCGGCATCACGACGAGCGTCCGCTGCTTCAGTCCGGGCGGCCTCGATCTCCTTGAGCTGAGCTTTACGCGCCGCATCGTGCTCGCGGGTCACTGACGCCAATCGTTGTTTCAGCTCCAGTACCTCCTGCCGGCCACGATCCACCTCAGCATGGGCCCGATCCTCAACAGCGCGGACATGTCGAATGAGGTCGTCTCGCTCTGAAGCTGCTTGATCCTGCTGTGTCTGCAGGCGTGCCTCTGCCACCTGGCGCTGGGTTTCGGCTTCCCTCACGCGAGCATGTGCAGCCTGGCACTGACGAGCAAGTTCCTCATTCTGCCCCTGCAGTTGATGAACAAGGCGCTCCAGCTCCACTGCTCGAGCCTGGGCGAGTTCCCGCAGTTGGGCAGCATCCGCGGCCTGGTGGCGCAGGAGGGCTTCTTCGTCACGGAACGCTTCTTTGGCC
>JAFLEA010000040.1 GCA_017302035.1 Lysobacterales bacterium | reverse complement strand
CGTTGCGGGCCTGACCGCCCGCCCGGTCCCGCGGTCCGTCAGCCGGCCGCGGCTGTGCCCGCCTGCCCCGGCCGCGCCAGCACGTAGCCCAGCCAGCCGAACGGGAAGTAAGCCGCGGCCAGGTCCACCACGATGAACCAGGCCGGCGCCGGGATCATGCGCGCGGCCGCGATCCCGCCGACGAAGAACAGTGCGGTGACGACCAGGGCCGCCACCCGCTTGCCGCCCGAAGCGACCTTGGTGGCGACGAAGGCGCCGACCAACGTGCCCAGCGCATGGGCCAGGAACGGGAACACGAAGTGCCGCGGCTGCAGCAGCGGCATCGCCGCCTGCAGGCCTGCGGCCGTGGTCAGGTCCGCGCCCGCGGGCGGGGCGATCACGTGGCCACCGGCCATGACCAGCGCCATGTTCACCACGCTGCCCACGACCATCCCCAGCACCACCGCGAGGATGCCTCTCAGGATCGACATGTCGATGCCCCCCAGGTTGCGGAACGACGGGACCGGGCCGCCCGCCGGCGGTCAGATCCGGAGATGCCAGTCGCGCTTGTCCATCCAGCGCACCACCAGCCACCAGAATGCGACATACCCCAGGGCGAACGCCAGCGACGGCAGGTAGGGGCCGAACAGCGGCGTCATCCA
The DNA here is from genome assembly GCA_017302035.1 of Lysobacterales bacterium. GTDB lineage: Bacteria > Pseudomonadota > Gammaproteobacteria > Xanthomonadales > Xanthomonadaceae > Pseudoxanthomonas. The sequence continues at coordinate 23,942 of JAFLEA010000040.1, read as the reverse complement.
GCCGGCGAAGGCGGCCTGGTACAGCCACTTCCACCCGCCCAGCGCGAGCAGCGCGTACACCATGACCGCCGAACCGGCATAGGCGGCGATCGCGTTGACCCCGAAGCTGCGGCCCAGTGCCGGCCAGCCGCGCCGGTCCACCAGCAAGTGCGCGGCGGCCAGCGCCAGCAGGGCCCAGCCGCCGGCCCAGAGCACATAGGACGAGGTCCACAGTTGCTTGTTCCAGGGCAGGATCTGCGCCCACAGCAGGCCGAGCAGCAGCGACGCCGCGCCGCCCAGCCACAGCGCGCGCAGCTTGCCGCGGCGCAGCCAGTCGCCGGCGCGCAGGCCGAGCACAGTGGTCGCCAGCGCGCCGAGCGTGCTGAGCAGGCCCTCCGGGTCGTGGCCGCGCCCGCTGACCGGATCGTGCTGGTACAGCCACGGCCCCATCACCGCGCTGTCGACCCGGCTGGCGATGTTGTCCCAGGGTTCCAGGCTGCCGCCGAGCGCCAGCAGTGCCCACCAGCCCAGCAGCAGCGCGGCCAGCAACCACCACTGCGCGCGCGGGCGCAGCCACAACGCCACCATGCCGGCGAGCAGGAAGCACAGGCCGATCCGCTGCAGCACGCCGAACGGGCGGAAATGCGGCCGGTCCAGCCACCACCAGGCCAGCAGGTGCAGCAGCAGGCCCAGGCCGACGATGCGCAGTGCGCGCCATGCGACCGCACGCATCAGTTCGCCGCGGTCGGCGCCAGCCTCCAGCCGCGGCACCACGCCCAGGGACACCGATACGCCGACGATGAACAGGAAGAACGGAAACACCAGGTCGGTCGGCGTGCACCCGTGCCATTCCGCATGCAGCAGCGGCGCATACACGTGGCCCCAGTCGCCCGGGTTGTTGACCAGCAGCATCGCCGCCACGGTCAGTCCGCGCAGCGCATCGACCGAGGCGAAGCGCGGCGCCTTGGCGGGATTCCCGGCGGACGCGGTGCTCATGCCTGCCAAGGCACGCCGCCGATCCAGGTCTCGCGTACCTGCAGCGCACCGTCGAGCAGTACCAGGTCGGCGACGCAGCCCGGCGCGATCCGGCCACGGCGGTCGTCGATGCCGAGGAACCGTGCCGGATAGGTCGAGGCCATGCGCGCGGCCTCCTCCAGCGGCAGCCCGAGCAGGCCGACCGTATTGCGCACCGCGCTGGCCATGTCCAGCGCCGAGCCGGCCAGCGCGCCGGCGGCATTGCGCACCACGCCGTCCTTCGCCACGATCGTTTCGCCGTACAGGTCGAAGCTCGGGTCGTCGGAACCAACCATCGGCATCGCGTCGGTGACCAGCAGGATCTTGCCGCGCGGCTTGGCCGCCAGCGCCACGCGCAGGCTGGCCGGATGCACGTGCACGCCGTCGACGATCACCCCGCACCAGCTGTGCGGATCCTCGAGCGCGGCGCCGACCACGCCCGGTTCGCGGCCCTGCAGCGGCGTCATCGCGTTGTACAGGTGGGTGAAGCCGGTAATGCCGGCATCGAGCCCGGCGCGTGCCTGTGCGTAGTTCGCGGCGGTATGGCCGGCGGCGACCTTCGCGCCGCGCGCGACCATCGCCCGGATCGTGTCCGCCGGCACCCGCTCGGGCGCCAGCGTGATCAGGGTGACGCCATTGTCCAGCGCGGTGGCCATCTCGATCTCGGCCGCATCGGGCACCCGGAACTTGCCGGCGTCATGCGTGCCCTTGCGTTCCGGCGCGATGTACGGGCCCTCCAGGTGGATGCCCAGTATCCCCGGCACGCCCTCGGCGATGGCCTGGCGCACCGCGGCAACCGCTGCGCGCATGATATCGGCGTCGTCGCTGATCAGGGTCGGCAACAGGCCGGTGCTGCCGAACCTGCGGTGCCCGGCGGCGATGGCGCGCAGTGCCTCCACGGTCGGCGCATTGTTGAACAGCACGCCGCCGCCGCCGTTGACCTGCACGTCGATGAATCCGGGCAGCAGCTGGCCACCGCCGAGGTCACGGCGCACGATGCCGGCCGGCAACCCGGATTCCGGCGCCAGCGCGGCAATCCTTCCGCCCTCGACCAGCACCGCCAGGCCGGAACGGAAACCGCCGTCGGTCAGGACGTTGGCATTGGTGAGCGCGAAGGAATCCATTGCATCGACCCCGTGGTCATCGGTCCGGCCATTCCCGCACGGGGATGGCGACGCAGGAACGTTAAACCGTTTCGGTGACCTTGTTCAGGTGCGGCGGAAGGTCCGGATTGTGGCCGCGGCGCAGCGCCAGCGCATTGACCGCGCGATAGAAGCTCTGCACCGTGGCCAGCGGCGCCAGCGCCGGGTGCGCGACCGCCGCCAGCGGCAGGCGGATCCCGGCCTGGAGCGCGGGCGCCTGCGCGGCGCCCGCCGCCACCCACACGCCGGCCCCGCGCCCGGCGAACTCCTCGGCCACCGCCACCACGCCGGCACCGGTCCCGTCGGGCTGGGCGAACGCCAGGACCGGAAAGCCCGCGCCGACCAGCGCCATCGGACCATGCTTGACCTCGGCCGAGCTGTAGGCCTCGGCATGCAGGCCGCAGGTCTCCTTGAACTTCAGCGCCGCCTCCTGCGCCGCGCCCAGGCCCAGGCCGCGGCCGAGCACGAACAGGTTGCGCGCATCGACCAGGCCGTCGGTCAACGACGACCAGTCCTGCTTCCACGCCTCGCGCAGCACCTGCGGCAGCGCCTCGAGCGCATCCAGCAGCGCCGCGTCGTCCATCCAGTGCGCGACCAGTTGGGCGATGGCCGCCAGGGAAGCCAGGTAGCTCTTGGTCGCCGCCACGCTGCGCTCGGGCCCGGCGCACAGCGGGATCACCGTGTCCGCCAGTTGCGCCAGCGGCGAATCCTCGACGTTGACCAGCGCCACCACGCAGGCGCCGGCGGCCTTGGCCGCCTCGGCATTGCGCAGCAGGTCCGGGCTCTTGCCGGACTGGGAGATGGCGATGAACAGCGCGCCCCGCAGCCGCAACGGCACCTCGTAGACCGAGCCGATCGACGGCGACAACGAGGTGGTGACGATGCCCAGCCCGGTCTCGATCAGGTACTTGGCGTAGGTGGCGGCGTGGTCGGAACTGCCGCGCGCGCAGGTGGCCACGAACACCGGCGGCGCGGCGCGCAGGCGCGCGCCCAGCGCGGTGGCGATGTCGCGGTTGCGGGCGAACTGGATGGCGATCACGTCCGCCGCCTCGGCGGCCTCGCGGTGCATCAGGGTCTCGGTTTCGGCGGGCAGCGCGAGCGGCATGTTCATGCTTCGGAGGCGGGGGGAGAGGGGCGCGGGCGCGCCTGCAACGGCGCCGGCGCAGTGGAGCCGCGCACCACCAGCTGGGGCACGAAGCCGCGGTTGGTCACCGCCAGCGGATGCTCGTCGTAGGCGTCCTGGCGCAGGCCGCCGATCAGCAGCCGCGCCGCGTGCCGGGCGATGTCCTCGGTGGCCTGCTTGGCGGTGGTCAGCGCCGGCCAGGACTGGCGCGAGAACGGGCTGTCCTCGAAGCCGGCGATGGACAGGTCGTAGGGCACGTTGATCCCGGCCGACTTGGCCGCGGCCAGCACCCCGGCGGCGATCTCGTCGTTGCTGCCGAAGATCGCGGTCGGCGGCTCGCGCAGCGCCAGCAGCCGGCGCGCGCCGCGGAAGCCGTCGTCGAAGGTGTAGTCGCCGGGCACCACCAGGTGCTTGTCCAGCGGGATGCCATAGTCCTTCAGCGCCGCCTCGTAGCCGGCGTAGCGTTCGCCCGAGGAACGGTGCTGGGCGCCGCCCCACAGGAACCCGATCCGCTGGTGACCGAGCTGGACCAGGTGCTCGGTGACCTCGTAGGCGGCGTCGCGATCGTCGATGTAGACGCAGGGGCCGTCCCCGGGATCCTCGGTGGCGGCGATGATCCGGACCACACGGATGCCGCGGGCGACCAGCGCGGCGACCAGGTCGGCGCGCTCGGACATCGGGGCGGTCAGGACCAGCCCGGCCAGGCGCGAGCGCTGCACGAACTCGGCCAGTTCCTCGGCCAGCAGCGGCGAGGTCGAATCGCAGGGCTGGATCTGCAGGCCGAAGCCGGTTTCGCGGCACGCGGCCAGTACCCCGTTCTGCACGCCGATGATGTGGTACGGGTTGGGATTGTCGTAGACCAGGCCGATCACGAACGGGGTACCGCTGCGCAGGTTGCGCGCGGTGGTGTCCGGCTCGTAGTCCAGTTCGGCGATCGCGGCCAGCACCCGCGAGCGGGTGGCCTGCATCACCGAGGGCTCGTTGTTGATCACCCGCGACACCGTCTTGAGCGATACCTTCGCCCGTTCGGCGACATCCTTGATGGTCGGCCTGCGCATGCCTTCGGTCGCCTTTCCCGTGGATTCCCCGCCCATCATGCGCGCTCAGCGCCCGCCCGGCGGTAGCCCGGCGCGGTGGCCGCGCACGGCGTAGTGCAGGTGGTTGCGGACATGGTCTGGACGGCCTCCCCGGCGGTGGACGATGTGGCCCGTGGGCGTGGATGCAGGCGCGCCGGGGCAGGAACAACGTTGTCAGGCTATATCCCGCCTTGGGGCCTTGCTTGTCAACCGGGCGGGCCGTGCCGGTTGCTGCTTCGCAACATCCGACGCTCCCCGCCGGAAACCATGAATAGGCAATATTCCCTCGGATAATCCCCATGGATGCGCACAATCGGGAATCGTGACCCGGCTCCGCGCCGGTTTTCGATCCGATCCGTCCGGGCCCGGCGGATTTTCGCGAAGGTGTGTTGACATCGTTGTCAAACCGCTTCCACACTCCGGCCCAATCCGTGTCGCCGGCCGAGGGAGCCTGCGCACACCAGCCACGGGGAGTACGCGTGTCAGTCGCCGCCAAAGCAACGCCACTGCCGGGCCGCACGTCGCAGCCGTTCATCGCTGCCGACGTCGGCGGCACCCATGTCCGCATCGGTCTGGTGCAGGCCGGCGCCACGACGGGCGCGCCGCTGCAGGTACTGGCCTACAGCAAGTTCCGCTGCGCCGACTATGCGGGCCTGGCCGACATCCTGGCCGAATTCATCGCCGGCACTTCACCTGCACGCGTAGCGGTGATCGCCAGCGCCGGCTACCCGCTCGCCGACGGCACCGTGATCACCGCCAACCTGCCCTGGCGCCTGACGCCGGCCGCGATCCGCGACGAGCTGGGCCTGGACGCGGTGCACCTGGTCAACGATTTCGAGGCGGTTGCCCATGCCGTCGCCCATCTGGATGCGAACGAGGTGCTGCAGCTGGCCGGGCCGGCGGAGATCGCGACCGGTCCGATCCTGGTCCTGGGCCCCGGCACCGGCCTGGGCGCGGCCGTGTGGATCCCCACGCCCACCCATCCGGTGGTGCTCGCCACCGAGGCCGGCCAGGCCGCGCTGGCCGTCGGCACCGAACTGGAGATGGCCCTGCTGCGGCAGATGCTGGGCCAGCGCAGCCATGTGTCGGTGGAGCACGGCGCGCTGTCCGGCCCGGGCCTGATGAACCTCTATACCGCCCTGTGCGCGCTGCGCGGCGCGGCGCCCTTGCACGCGCATCCCGGCGAGGTCACCGCCGCGGCGCTGGCCGGCGACGACCCGCTCGCACACGAGGCGCTGGACGTGTTCTGCGGCCTGCTCGGCAGCACCGTCGGCGACATGGCGCTGCTGTACGGCGTGCGCGGCGTCTACCTGGCCGGCGGAATCCTGCCGCAGATCCGCGAGTTCCTGGTCCGCAGCGATTTCGTCGCCCGCTTCCTCAACAAGGGACCGATGCGCGAGGCGCTGGAGCGGGTGTCGGTGAGACTGGTGGAACACGGGCAACTGGGCGTCGTCGGCGCCGCCAGCTGGTACCTGGGTTCCGGACTCATGGAGAAGTAGGCGGCACGACCCGCAGCAGGGCCGTGCGCAAGAGCGTGGTCGGTTTTCCCGGTGGTCCCGGGTCGTGTCACTGATGCAGACGTCGCCGGGGGCGGATCTCCGGTGCAATTCAAGAACAATGATGGGAGAGACATCATGAAACACCGCAAGTCAGTCCTTTCCGCCACCATCGTGGCCTGCCTGGGTTTCGCCGTGCAGGCGCAGGCGCAGCAGGCAACCACCACGGCCGCGGCCCCCGCAGCGCAGGACGCCACCGAACTGGACGAGGTCGTGGTCGTCGGCATCCGCGGCAGCCTCAAGCAGGCCCTGGACGCCAAGCGCGACGCCGATGCGATCATCGACGTGATCACCGCCGAAGACGTGGGCAAGTTCCCCGCCACCAACGTGGCCGAGGCCCTCACGATCATCCCCGGCGTGACCATCGACAAGGCCTTCGGCCAGGGCGAGAAGGTCTCGATCCTGGGCACCGACCCGGCATTGAACCGCACCCTGCTCAATGGCCAGACCGTCGCCTCGGCCGACTGGTACATCTCCGACCAGCCCGGTCGCACCTTCAACTACTCGCTGCTGGCGCCGCAGCTGGTCGGCCGCGTCGACGTCTACAAGTCGCCCGAAGCCCACATCGACGAAGGCTCGATCGGCGGCACCGTCAACATCGTCACCCGCAAGCCGCTGGACCTGGCGAAGACCACCGTCTCCGGCCAGATCAGCTACATGTACAACGACCGCATCGGCACCGGCGACCCGCAGGCCTCGGTCCTGGTCGGCTGGAAGAACGCCGCCGACAACTTCGGCGTGATCGTCACCGCGCAGCGCGCCAAGGAAAGCATCCGCCGCGACGGCATCGAGTCCTACGGCACGGTCACCGGCAAGGACTACGCCTATGGCCAGGGCGGCGGCGGCTCGATCTTCAACCTGCCGACCGACTGGTCGCAACCGCCCAATCCGGACGGTTCCCAGCCGACCAAGCCGGCGACCTGCGTCGGCGCCTGCGCCACCACCCTGCTGGCCAACCCCGGCGCGGTGGGCCCGAACTCGGTCAGCGCGCACTTCTTCGAGCAGCATCGCAACCGCGACACCCTGTCGGCCACCCTGCAGTTCAAGCCGAACGACAAGCTCGACATCGAGTTCAACGCACTCGACGTGAAGGCCGACTTCGACAACATCAGCCATTCCATGTTCGCCTTCATGGGCAATGCCTGGAACGGCCTGATGAAGATGACCGACCTGACCGTGGACGGCGGGGTCATCACCAAGGGCACGTTCAAGAACGCGCTGGTGGTGTACGACCTGATCAACCGCCAGGCCCGGCTCGACACCAACTCCTACGACCTGAAGGCGGACTGGAACGAAGAGCGCTGGTTCGCCTCGGCCCACTTCGGCCAGTCCGAAGCCGGTGGCGGCACCGGCCGCCAGGTGTACGGCGAATTCCTCAACTGGTCCGACTACCGCTATGACATCAGCGGCGACCGCAGCCTGACCTTCAGCGGTTCCAACCCGTTCCTGAATCCGTCCGCGTTCCAGATCGACGGCGGCTGGGGCGCCGATCCGGGCAGCGCGGCGACCTGGAACCCGGGCTGGGGCGGCAACATCGTGTTCAAGCCGACCAAGGACAAGGAGAACTACGGCCAGGTCGACTTCGGCATCCGCTTCAATTCCCCGATCTACCAGGTCCGCTTCGGAGCCAAGCACCGCGAACACGAGACCGGCCAGGAGATGGGCGGCGTGTCGCTGGCCACCGTCGCCGGCTACGGCAACCCGACCGCATCCCAGTTCGACCCGCGCCCGCTGCCGGACAACTACCTGCGCGGCTTCAGCAACGTCGGCGACCTGAGCAAGCGCTTCACCATCGACGGCTGGGCGCTGGCCGACTACATCCTCAGCGGCGACTGGCTGGCACCGTGGCAGACCATGCCGAAGCCGAGCACGTTCAACGACCCCTCCTTCGCGGCCAACACCTGGACCGTGACCGAGGACATCGACGCGGCCTACGTCCAGGCGGACTTCAGCAGCGACGTCGGCATCCGCGGCAACGTCGGTTTCCGCTACGTGCAGACCAAGTCCAACAGCATGGGCTGGGCCTGCACCGTCAACACCAGCCCCTGCCCGGCCACCAAGTACGCGCCGACCAGCTACCGCAAGAGCTACAAGAACCTGCTGCCGAACCTGAACATCGCCTGGGACCTGCGCAACGACGTGGTCCTGCGCGCGTCGGTGGCCGAGGTGATGGCGCGCCCGAACTACGGCGACATGTCCAGCTACCTGTGGCTGGGCGACCAGACCCTCACCGGCGGTGGCGGCAATCCGGACCTGGATCCGTACGACTCCACCAACCTGGACTTCTCGGCCGAGTGGTACTTCTCCGAGAACGCGATCCTGGCCGGCACGGCGTTCTTCAAGAACATGGGCAACTACATCCTGGTAACCACCAAGCAGGAGACCCACTTCAACCAGAACCAGGGCAAGGACACGGTATTCAACGTCTCGCGCCCGACCAACGCCGGCGGAGCAAAGGTCCAGGGCTTCACCGTGGCCTATCAGCAGACCTTCGGCCACGGTTTCGGCCTGCTGGCGAACTACACCTACTCCGACGCCGAGGCCGATAACGGCGCCCCGCTGCCGTTCAACTCCAAGAACCAGTACAACCTGAGCCCGTTCTACGAGAACGACCGCTTCAGCGCGCGGGCGACCTACAACTGGCGCTCCAAGTACTACACCCAGGTCGACCGCGGCAACTACCTGGTCACCGACGACTATGCCTCGCTCGATGCCACGCTCTCGTTCAAGGTCAATCCGTTCCTGAGCGTCAGCCTGGATGGCATGAACCTGCTCGACAGCAACTACTACACCTACGCGGAAGTCGCCGGGATCGCCAACACCGACAAGCTGGTGCGCGGCGACTACCGTACCGGCCGCCGGGTGATGTTGTCGCTGCGCGCGCAGTTCTGACCGATGCAGCAATGACGGCGGCGCAGGCCGCCCGTCGCCGGACGGGCCTGGAGCGATCCGGGCCCGTCCTGTTTCGGGCGTCGCCATCCACGGCGACGCGGGTTCCAGCGGCGCTGGCTTGCGCCGATGCAGCATCGCAACGACACGGAGTGACCATGAATCGACACCACGTTCTGCACCGTGCCCGGCTGCTCTGTGCCGCGGGCTTGGTGGTCCTGCTTGCGGCCTGCTCGCCGGGCAAGGACACTGCCGCCGGCACCGCGGCCGCGGACAACCGGCCGGAGGCGCCCGTGCTGCCGCTGGTGCCGCTGCCGGCCAGCATCACCCCAGGCGAGGGCCGCTTCGCGCTCAGCGCCAACACGCCGCTGCTGGCCGAGGACGAGCAGGCCCGCACCGTCGCCGGCCAGTTCGCGTCCCTGCTGGCGAAGGGTCGCGGCATCGAACCGCGGCTGGCCGAGGCCGGCGCCCAGGCGCACGGCGCGATCCGTTTCGCCATCGATCCGGCGCGCGCCGAGGCCGGCGCCGAGTCCTATCTACTGGAAGTGACCCCGGATGGCGTGGACGTGCGCGCCGGTGACGCCGCCGGCCTGTTCTACGGCGCCATGACCCTGCTGCAGCTGGCCAGCCTCGACGACGCCGAGGCGATCTCGCTGCCGGCCGTGCGCATCGAGGACGCACCGCGCTTCGGCTGGCGTGGCTTCATGCTCGACTCGGCGCGCCATTTCTGGAGCGTGGACCAGGTCAAGCAGGTCATCGACGAGATGGCCCTGCACAAGCTCAACACCCTGCACTGGCACCTGACCGACGACCAGGGCTGGCGGGTGGAGATCAAGCAGTATCCGAAGCTGACCCAGGTCGGCGGCTGCCGCATCCCCTCCGGCGACGCTGGCGTCGACCCGGCCACCGGCCAGCCGCGCGAATACTGCGGCTACTACACCCAGGACCAGATCCGCGACGTCGTCGCCTACGCGGCCGCGCGGCACATCACCATCGTCCCCGAGTTCGACGTCCCCGGCCACGCCACCGCCGCCATCGCCGCCTACCCGGAACTGGGCACCGCCGGCGAGCCACTGGTCCCGTCCAGCGAATGGGGCGTGTTCCCCAACCTGTTCAACACCGAGGAAAGCACCTACCGGTTCCTGGAGAACGTGATCGGCGAGATGGTCGAACTGTTCCCCGGCACCTATTTCCATGTCGGCGGCGACGAGGCGGTCAAGGACCAGTGGGAGGCCTCGGCGCGGGTGCAGGAACGCATGCGCGAGGTCGGCGCCAAGACCGAGATGGAAATGCAGAGCCACATGGTCGCGCGCCTGGGCAAGTTCCTGGCCGCGCACGGCAAGCGCCTGATCGGCTGGGACGAGATCCTCGAAGGCCCGCTGCCGCCCGGGGCCACGGTGATGTCCTGGCGCGGCGCCGAGGGCGGGCTGAAGGCCGCGCGCGAGGGCCACGACGTGGTGATGTCGCCGGTCGGCAGCCTGTACCTGGACTACCTGCAGACCGACTCGCCGAACGAGCCGCCGGGCCGTCCGGCCACGATCACCCTGCAGGACGTGTATGCCTTCGATCCGGTGCCGGCCGAGCTGGAGGCCGACAAGCGCGGCCACATTCTCGGCTTGCAGGGCAACCTGTGGACCGAGCACACCCGCACCTTCCAGCGCCTGCAGCACCACATGTTCCCGCGCCTGGCCGCGATCGCCGAGACCGGCTGGACGCCGCAGTCGCGCAGGGACTACGCCGACTTCCTGCGGCGCCTGCCGGCGCAGCTCGACCGCTATCGCCGCTGGGGCGTGGGCTACGCGCTCACCCCGTTCCAGGTCGATGCCGTCGCCCGGGACGACCGCGCCGCCGGCACCGCGACGGTGACCCTGGACAACCCGCTCGGCTACGAGGTGCGCTACACCACCGACGGCAGCGAGCCTTCGCCGGCCTCCGCGCTGTACGCGGCGCCGTTCGAGGTGACGTTGCCGGTGGAGGTGCGTGCGTCCGCGTTCGCCGGCGGCCAGCCGCTGGCACCTGCGCGCGGGTACGCCTACGACGCCGCGTCGATGCTGACCCGCACCGACGAACAGCTGGCCACCTGCCCCGATGCCGGCCGCCTCCTGCTGCGGCTGGAAGACGACACCCCGGTGGCCGAGGGCGACCGTGCGATCTTCAACACCACGATCTTCTACCCGTGCTGGCAGTGGGACGGCGCCGACCTGGACGGCGTGGCCGCGGTGAAGGTGCGCGCGGGCACGATCCCGTACTACTTCCAGCTCGCCCACGACGAGAACAACCGCCATTTCGAACCGGCGCGTTCGGAACATGGCGAGCTGGACATCCATGCCGACGGCTGCGGCGGCGAGCGCATCGCCAGCGTGCCGCTGCCGGCGGCACCGGGCGCGGACGGCTTCGTCGAGCTGGTGGCAGCGCTGCCGGAAGGCACCGCGGGCAAGCACGACCTGTGCCTGCGCTTCACCGGCGACACCCGTCCGCAGATGTGGGTGCTGGACCGGGCCACGCTGCAACTGCGTTGACCCCTTGGCGGGTACCGGGCGTCCTCTCCCCCCGGTACCCGCGTTTTTCCGCCGCCTGCGCGCGCCGCTCAGTCCGTCAGCCGTATCGTTCCATGGCTGCGGGCCAGGGCATTGGCATGCATGGCGCGGTACAACCGCTCCAGGTCGCGGGCCATGGCCCGCGGGTCGAACAGGCGTGCGGTCGGCAGCAGTCCCGCCAGGCGCGTCCGCAGGAACGCGCGCGCCGCACCATCGTTGCCCAGCCGCACGGCGGACTCGACCAGTCCGCGCCGCCCGCTGGCGATGCACTCGTTCAGGCCCAATGCGGCCAGCAGGCTGGTCGCCATGCGCCCGGCGAAGGTATCGCCGGGGAAGGTCAGCAGCGGCACGCCCATCCGCAGCGCATCGCTGGCAGTGGTGCCGGAATTGTATGGCCAGGTGTCCAGGGCTATATCGGCCAGCGCCAGCCGCGACAGGTGGGCGTCGCGCGGCAGTGCGGCCGCGAACACGATCCGCTCCGGATCCACGCCACGCGCACCGGCCTCGCGCCGCAGGTTGGCCTGGGCGGCGGCATCGCGCGGCGGTGCCAGCCACAGCACCGAACCGGGCACGCGCACCAGCACCTCGCACCAGTCGTCCCACAGCGCCGGATGCAGCTTGTAGGCCTGGTTGAAGCTGCAGAACACAACGGCATCGCGCGGCAATCCGGCCTGGTCGCGGCTGGCGGCCGGCATCCGCCGCGCGCCCGGGTTGGCCTGGAAGCAATGCGGCAACAGCGCCAGTGCTTCGCCGAAGTCCTCCGCCATTGCCTCGGGGGTGGCCACGGCATCGCCGATGACATAGTCGGCCAGCCGTGGATCGCCCAGGGTGCCGATGTAGCCCAGCCAGGACGCGACCACCGGCGCCGGCCGGCGCGCCACCACCGCCATGCGTCCGTGCGCGGTGTATCCGTTCAGGTCCACCAGCACGTCCAGCCGGTCGTCGGCGATCCGTTGTGCCGCGGACCGGTCGTCGGCTTCCAGGTCGACGAACCGGTCGGCCGCGGCCTTCGCGCGCGCGCGCCACCCGTCCGCCACCGGCGCTCCATGCGCATACAGGACGACTTCGCAGGTGTCGCGGTCGTGCGCGGCGATGGCATCCAGGACCAGGAAGGAAACCGCGTGCGCGCGGAAGTCCGACGACAGGTAACCGATGCGCAAACGCCTGCCGGACAGCGGCGCAGGAGGTGCCGCCAACGGCGGCTGGGCCAGCAGCGGACCCCATTGCGAGGCGGCGAACGTCGCCGCCGCCCGCTTCTGCAGCCGCGGACCGGCCTCGGGCAAGGCCAGCAGCAGCAATGGCGAGGCATCGGAGTGCGTGGCGGACTCCCACGCCGCCACCACGTCCCCTGGCCGCGGGCCGACCGCTGGATCCCAGTCGGCCAGGTAGCGGCGCAGCATCAGTGCGTCGACCAGGCTGCGCAGGTTGCCTGGCTCGAAGCGCAGTGCCTGGCGATGGCATTCCAACGCCTGGTTGTCGCGGCCGGTTTCCTCGAACAAGCCGGCAAGCTTCTGCCAGGCGATGACCAGGGTGCGGTCGCGGCGCAACGCCTCCCGGAATGCCGCCTCGGCCTCGGCATGGGCCTGGCGGCGCTGCTCGGCCAACCCGAGGTTGACCCAGGTGCCGACACCGGCGCCGGCGGCGATGGCGCGCCGGTAGCACTCCACCGCGCGCGCGTGTTCCTGGCGCGTGCCGTGGATCACCCCGGCCAGGTTCCAGCCATCCGCATGCGCCGGCGTCCGCTGCAGCAGGCGACCCAGCACCGCCAGCGCCCGCTCCGCCTGCCCGCGCCGGAATTCGGCGAAAGCCTGCGCGTACAGCGCGGCGGGGACAGGCGTGCCGGTCACCGGCATCGGCCCCGGCCCCGGCGGACCCCGGATTCCTGCATGGCCGCACGCTCAGCCACGGCCACCGCTCCAGCGCAGCAGTGCATCGCGCCAGGGCGACAGCGCGGTCGAGAGACCCAGCGCCACACCCAGCGCATTGGCCAGCGCATCGGCCGGGTCGGCCATGCGGTATGTGGTCGCCGCGCCCTGCACGAACTCCAGCAGCACGCCCATCGACACCAGGCCGATGGCGGCGACCAGCAATGCGCGACCGGAACGGAACACCTGCACCGCCGCCGCCGCGAGCACGGCATAGGCGAGCACGTGCTGGACCTTGTCGCTGTCCCGCGGCAAGTCCATCTGCGGCGTGGGGACCAGGCTGAGCACCACCACCGCGATGACCGCCAGCCACCACAGCGCCGGCCACAACCGATGCCAGGGCGGGGCGAACGGCTTGTACATGCCGGCGACGCGCCCGCCGCTCACAACCGCCAGCTCTGGTCGCCGAGCAGGAACGCGGCATCCAGGTCCACGCCGCGGGCGAAGGCCATCGCCTGGAAGCGTTCGCCCATGTGTTCGGGCAGGGTCAGCCGCTTGAGTTCCTGGCGCAGGCGCAGCGCGCCGGCCTCGTCACTGCGCGACTCCGCGTCCAGCAGCAGCCTGTCGATGCCGTTGCCGAGCAGGAAGCTGGCCTGGCTGCAGTAGCCCGCCAGGTCGAAGCCGGCGCCGACCCCCGCTTCGGCCAGCGCGGTGAAGTCCACCGAGGCGGTCAGGTCCTGCAACCCGGGCCAGCGCAGCACGTCCTCGTGCATGCGCTGGCGGTAGAACGCGCGCAGGGTGCCGTCGCCACGTTGCGGCAGGTAGTACTCGCGGCGCGGATACCCGTAGTCGAGGAACAGCATCGCGCCCGAACGCAGGCCACCGGCCACCGCCTGCAGCCAGTACGGCAGTTGTGGCAGCAATTCGGAACGGTAGCCGTCGGCGAATGGCGCGCCGAGCGCGTGCTCAAGGTGGCGCACCGCAGCGGCCACCAGCGCATCGGCCGGCCGGTCGACGCGGATGAAGCCGCCGTTGCCGTCGAGGGCGACGTATTCCTCGAACACCTCGCCGCCGCGCACCGCGAAGCGCGGCGTCGGCAGGGCATCGACCACCTCGTTGGCGAACAGTACCCCGTCCCACTCATCCTCGAACGGCCGGTCCAGCCACTCCACCCGCCCGAATACCGTCGCGGGCAGCGCCCGCGCGAGGCGTTCGCGCTGGCGCTCGCGCAGGTCCGCGCTCGGTTCCAGGATCGCGTAGCGCTGCGGCAGCGCGTCCAGCTCCGCCAGCCGCTCCAGCGCGACCTCGGCGAAGGCGCCACTGCCGCCGCCCACCTCCAGCATCCGCGCCGGCGCACCCGATGCCCGCAACGGCCCGGCCAGCACTCCGGACACGGTGGCCGCGAACAGGCGGCCCAGTTCCGGTGCGGTGACGAAGTCGCCGGCGCCGCCGAACTTGGTGCTGCCGGCGCTGTAGTAGCCCAGGCCCGGCGCATACAGGCACAGCTCCATGAACCGGTGGAACGGGATCGCGCCGCCGCCGGCACCGATCTCGGCACGGATGTGCGCCGCCAGGATGTCGCTGTGCGCCAGGGCGTGCGGGTCTGGAAGCGGGAGATCGGCGTGCATTGCAGGCGTCGTGCAGGGACAATGCCCAGCATAGCCGAGCGAGGTCGCGCATGAATCCCGATCGCCCTGCGGACCGCCCGCGTGTCGCACGCCGCGTCGCCCTGGTCACCGGCGCGGCCCGCCGCATCGGCGCGGCGATCGCGCGCCGGTTGCACGCCGACGGCTACGACCTGGCCCTGCACCACCTGGACTCGACCGCGGAGATCGCGGCGTTGGCGGCGGAACTGGAGTCGACCCGGGCCGGCAGCACGCAGGTGCTGCGGGCCGACCTGTCGCAGTTCGACCGGCTCCCGGAACTGGTCGCCCGGACCGTGGGCCGCTTCGGCCGGCTCGACGCGCTGGTGAACAATGCCTCCTGTTTCCACCCCACCCCGCTGGGCACGGTCACTCCGCGGCAATGGGAGGACCTGTTCGCGGTCAACGCACGCGCGCCGTTCTTCCTCGCCCAGGCCGCCGCGCCGCACCTGCGCGCGGCCCATGGCGCGATCGTCAACCTCGCCGACGTGTATGCCGGGCGTCCGCTGCCGGGACATGCGCCGTATTCGGCGGCCAAGGCGGCGCTGGTATCGCTGACCCGCTCGCTGGCGCTGGAACTGGCGCCCGCGGTGCGGGCGAACGCGGTGGCGCCCGGCGCTATCCTGTGGCCCGAACACGGTCAGCCCGGCGCCGCGCGGCAAGCGATCCTAGACGCCACCGCCCTGGGCCGTACCGGCACGCCGGAGGACATTGCCGCGGCGGTGCAATGGCTGCTGTCGGAAGACGCCGGCTACGTGACCGGGCAGGTGCTGCACGTGGACGGAGGCCGCGAGCGATGACCGCCGGCGCGGTGCCGGCTGCCGCAGGGCGGACTGCCAGTGGGCCCTACAACAACACGGTCTCGAACCGATCGTCGCGGTTCGGATGCCCGTCCCACAACTCGGCCAGCGTACGGCCGCTCAACGGATCCAGGAAACCCGGCGCGATGTCGGCCAGCGGCTTGAGCACGAAGGCATGCTTCAGCTCCGGGCGCGGCACCCGCACGCGATCGCCCTCGCGCACCACCGCATCGCCATAGAACACCACGTCCACGTCCAGGGTGCGGTCCGAGAGCCGCGGGCCGCTGCGGTCGCGGCCATGGCGGTCCTCCAGCGCATGCAGCCACGCTTCCAGCGCCTCCAGGGTCTCGGCGGTATCCAGCATCACCGCGGTGTTGACGAACGGTGCACCGTCGAACCCGACCGCCGCGGTGCGGTAGGCCGGCGACACCTTCACCTCGCCGAAGCGCGCGCGCAATCCGTCCAATGCGGCACGCAGATGCCCTTCAGGCCCCACATTGCTGCCCAGGCTGAGCAACACGGTGACGGCACCCGGCGGCACTTCCCCTGCATCCGGCTCGTGCATGGCGACGGCGGGCTACTGCTGCTGCGCCGACTGGTCGCCGGGATCCTGCCGCGCCGGACCGCGCCGCGGCGGCAGCGGCGGCAGCGCGGACGCTGCCGGCGCGCCCGATTCCGGCAGCGCCGGTTCCCACGGAAAGCGCGGCAAGGTACGCACCGCGTTCTCCAGCTTGCGCGACCAGGTCTCGTGGATCTCCGAATACAGCGGCATGTCGCCCTCCAGGCGCATCTGCTGGCTGACCCGGAGGTCCCCGGCCCGCACCAGCGCCAGGTCGATCGGCATGCCCACCGACAGGTTGGAGCGGATGGTCGAATCCAGCGACACCAGGGCGCAACGCGCGGCATCCTCCAGCGCGGTTTCCGGGCGCAGGATCCGGTCCAGGATCGGCTTGCCGTACTTGGATTCGCCGATCTGCAGGTACGGCGTCTCCGGCGAGGCGGCGATACAGTTGCCCAGCGGATAGACCAGGTACAGCCCGGGCCGCTCGCCGGCGATCTGCCCGCCCAGGATCAGGGTGGCCTGGGTACTCACGCCGTTGTGCTGGCCGTCGCCGCCCGCCTGCACCTGGCTGGCGACCAGCACCTCGCCCACGTATTCGGCCACCTCGAACAGGTGCCGGAAGGTGCGCAGGCTGCGCGGCGCGGAAGGATCCTCCGCGTCGCGGCGCAACCTCGAAACCACCAGTTGGGTGGTGGCCAGATTGCCCGCACTCATCACCACGAACACGCGCTCGCCCGGATACTCGAATACGTGCAGCTTGCGATGCACGCGCACGTCGTCGAGCGAGGCGTTGGTGCGGGTGTCGGCGGCGAAGACCAGGCCTTCGTCCGTTTCGATGCCAACGCAGTAGGTCATGGCGTGCTCGTGGGGGATGCTGCGGTGCGGATTCTAGCAGTGCGTCAGCGGTGCGCACCCCGCGACGGCGTTCAATCGCTGAAATAGCCCGCCGCGACGGCTTCATGCAGGCGCCCGAGGTACACCTGCACTTCGTCCATGAACCGGCTCGGGTCGGAGCCGGCCAGGACCTCGGGATCGGCCTGGCGGACCAGGCCGACGGCGCGGGACACGGCGCGGTCCACCGCCGGGCGCGGCGGCAGCGCCGGCACGATGCGCTGGATCCGGGTCAGGCAGAACTGCACGCTGCGCGGGAATTCGGCGTCGTGCAGCAGGAAGCGCAGCGCGTGGGCCGCGTTCACCCGCTGGCGCACGTGCCGGCGGTACATCTGGTAGGCGGCCAGGGCGCGCAACACCGCCATCCACTGCATGTTGCGGTAGGCCTCGCGGTCCTCCTCGTTGCGCGGCGTGACCAGCCCGGAAGCCCCGGCATCGACAATACGGGTGGTCATGTCCGCCTGCTCCAGCGCGGTGCCCAGGCGCATGAACTGGAACCCGATGTCGCGGCTGACATTGGCCTGCAGCAGTCCCGACACCTTCAGGCAGCCGTCGGTGATGCGATTGATGAAATCGAGGCGGTAGCGGCGGGCCAGCGCCCGCCCGCCGTCGGCGTCGATGTACAGGTGCAGGTCGTTGACCGCCTCCCACACCTCCTGCGGCAAGGCGTCGCGCACGCCGCGCAGGATCTCGCGCGCGCACTCCACCGAGGCGCGCAGCGAGGACGGATTGCGCGGATCCAGCAGCAGGAATTCCAGCACCGCCGCGTCGTCGCCCTGCGGATGGCATTGCTCGAACAGTTCGTCGGCGCCGACGGTGGCGATCATCGGTCGCCAGCCGAAACGCACCGGACGCGGCAAATCCAGCTGCAGCAAGCTGCCCACGCCGACCAGGCGCGCGGTGTTCTCCGTGCGCCGCACGTAGCGGGCGAACCAGTACAGCTGGTCGGCGACGCGGGAGAGCATCAGGCCTCCTCCTCGACGTCCACCACCCAGGTGTCCTTGGCGCCGCCGCCCTGCGAGGAATTGACCACCAGCGAACCGGGCGTCATCGCCACCCGGGTCAAGCCGCCGGTGGTGACGTAGACGTCCTCGCGCGAGAGGATGAACGGGCGCAGGTCGATGTGCCGCGGCGATGGCCCCTCGGGCGCGACGATCGGCGCGGTGGACAGGGCCAGCGTCGGCTGGGCCATGTAGTTGCGCGGATCGGCCTCGATCAGCTTGCGGAACTTCTCGCGCTCGCGCTTGCTCGCGCGCGGGCCGATCAGCATCCCGTAGCCGCCGGACTCGTTGGCCGGCTTGACCACCAGCTTGTCCAGGTTCTCCAGCACGTACCTCCTATCCTTGGCCAGGTGGCACAGGTAGCTGGGCACGTTGGGCAGGATCGCATCCTCGCCCAGGTAGTAGCGGATCATCTTCGGCACGTAGGCGAACACCACCTTGTCGTCGGCCACGCCCGCGCCGGGCGCGTTGGCCAGCGCCACCTTGCCGGCGCGCCAGCTGCGGATCAGCCCGGGCACGCCGAGCACCGAATCGGGCTTGAACACTTCCGGGTCGATGAACAGGTCGTCCACCCGCCGGTAGACCACGTCCACCCGCCGCGGCCCGTAGACCGTGCGCATGTAGGTGCAGTCGTCGTCGGCGACGAACAGGTCGCCGCCTTCCACCAGTTCGATGCCCATCGACTGGGCCAGGTAGGCATGCTCGAAGTACGCGCTGTTGAACACGCCCGGCGTCAGCAGCGCGATCACCGGGGTGTCGCCCGGACGCGGCGACAGCGCGGCCAGGGTGTCGTAGAGCTGCGCCGGGTAGTCGTCCACCGGCAGGATCGCGCTGGTCTCGAACAGTTCCGGGAACACGCGCTTGGCCACCATCCGGTTCTCGAGCATGTACGACACGCCCGAGGGGATGCGCAGGTTGTCCTCCAGCGCGTAGAGCGTGCCGTCGCCGTCGCGCACCAGGTCCGAGCCGCAGATGTGCGCCCACACGTCCAGCGGCGGGCGCACGCCCACGCACTGCGCGCGGAAGTTGACCGACTGCTTGAGCAGCGCGGCCGGGAACACCTTGTCCTTGACGATCTTCTGCGCACCGTAGACGTCGCCGATGAACAGGTTGAGCGCGCGCATGCGCTGCTTCAGCCCGGCCTCGGTGCGCTGCCACTCGCGGCGGTCGAGGATGCGCGGGATCAGGTCGAACGGCAGGGTGCGGTCGACGTTGCGGCCGTCGCTGTAGACGGTGAAGGTGATGCCCATGACCCGCGCGGCGATGTCGGCGGCGGCCTGGCGCTCGGCCAGTTCGCGCCCGGACAGGCCGGCGAGGTATTCGACCAGGGGACGTGCGGCCGGACGCGGCTGTCCATCGGAGCCGATCAGCTCGTCATACGACGGGGTCCGGTACTGCGCCCAATCCATCGCACCTGCCTGCGGGTGGCCCGGCGCCCCACGCCGGTGGTGCATTGCAACATGCACGCGCCGGGCAGGGCCGTCAAGCACCCTGCGGGCATCGCAGTGCGGCCAAGGGCCTCAGCCGCGTTCGCGCTCGATCACCACGCCCACCGCCTGCGCACCGCGCACCGCGCCGGGCTTGCTCAGTTTCAGGCGCAGCCAGGACACGCCGAACTCCTCGATCACCAGGGCCGCGCAGCGCTCGGCCAGGGTCTCGACCAGGCCGAAGCCGGACTGGCCGACGAACTCGACCAGGCGCTTGCTCACCGCCTTGTAGTCGAGGGTGTCGGCGATGTCGTCGCTGGCCGCCGGCACGCGGTTGTCGAAGGCCATCTCCAGGTCGAAGCGCAGCGGCTGGACGATCCGCCGCTCCCAGTCGTAGATGCCGATCAGCGCCTCGATCTCCAGGCCTTCGATGAATACCTTGTCCATGCGTCGCGCTCCTGCCGCAGCCCGGTGGCTACGGCCGACATGTTAGCCCTCAGGACACCGCCGGCAGTGCGGCCATGTCCCAGCGCGGGGTCACCTTCACCTGCGCGTCCTCCCGCTGCCCCGCCTGCAGCCGCAGCGCGCCGGCGAAGGCGATCATCGCGCCGTTGTCGGTGCACAGCGCCGGGCGCGGGAAGCAGGCGCGTCCACCGCGCTTGGCGCACATCTGCTGCAGGCGCGCGCGCAGGTGCTTGTTGGCGCCTACGCCACCGGCGACTACGAGCGTGGTGCAAGCCCGGGGGCCGCAGCCGGCCGCGTCCAGCGCACGCTCGCACTTGATCGCCAGGGTGTCGACCACCGCGTCCTCGAAACCGCGGGCGATGTCGGCCCGGGTCTGCGGCGACCGGTCGGACTGGCGCCAGGCCAGCAGCACCTGGGTCTTCAGGCCGGAGAAGCTGAAGTCCAGCCCCGGGCGGTCGGTCATCGGCCGGGCGAAGCGGAACACCCCCGGCGTGCCCTGTTCCGCCAGCGCGGCCAGTTGCGGGCCGCCGGGATACGGCAGGCCCATCATCTTGGCGGTCTTGTCGAAGGCTTCGCCGGCCGCGTCGTCCAGGGTCTCGCCCAGCAGCCGGTAGCGGCCGATCCCGTCCACCGCCACCAGTTGGGTGTGCCCGCCGGAGACCAGCAGGGCCACGAACGGCGGTTCCGGCGGATCGTCCTCCATCAGCGGCGCGAGCAGGTGACCTTCCATGTGGTGGACCGCTACGGCCGGCACGTCCAGCGCCCAGGCCAGCGCCCGCGCGGTGCCGGCACCGACCAGCAGTGCCCCGACCAGGCCCGGCCCGGCGGTGTAGGCCACCCCGTCCAGGTCGGCGGTGCCCAGGCCGGCCTCGGCCAGGGTCTGCCGGACCAGGGGCAGCAGCTTGCGCACGTGGTCGCGACTGGCCAGCTCCGGCACCACCCCGCCGTACTCGGCGTGCAGGGCGATCTGGCTGTAGACGGCATGGGCGCGCAGGCCGGCGGCCCCGGGCAGGGCCGTGTCGTAGACGGCCACGCCGGTCTCGTCGCAGGAGGTTTCGATGCCGAGGACGCGCATGGTCGGGGTCGGGGTCTGCCGGAGCGAGGGGGGCCTGGGGAACGCACGTCCCCCGGCTTGCGGCCGGGCCGGGGACGGGGCTATCATACGCGGCTCACCGGGCCCGGCCCGGTTTTGTGTCCCCGGAGATTCCATGCCCAGCGTCAAAGTCCGCGAGAACGAGCCCTTCGAGTTCGCACTGCGCCGTTTCAAGCGCACCTGCGAAAAGGCCGGCGTCCTGGCCGAAACCCGCAAGCGCGAGTTCTACGAAAAGCCGACCCAGGAGCGCAAGCGCAAGGCCGCCGCTGCGGTGAAGCGCCAGATGCGCCGGATGTCGCGCGACGTCACCAAGCGCCAGCGCCTCTACTGAGGCCAGCGCTTGCTGCACGGGACGCCCTCGCGGGCCGTCCCGCCGCCGAGGCAATCCGAAAAGCCGGCACGCCCAGCGTGACCGGCTTTTCGTGTTTTCCGGCTCTCCAACACAATCCCCCCTTCCGCAAGGTGTTCCCATGAGCCTCAAGCAGCGACTCACCGACGACATGAAGGCCGCCATGAAGGGCGGCGACAAGGACACCCTGGGCGTGATCCGGCTGATCAACGCCGCGATCAAGCAGCGCGAAGTGGACGAGCGCATCGAGCTGGACGACGCGGCGGTGCTGGCCGTGCTCGACAAGATGGTCAAGCAGCGCAAGGATTCGGTGACCCAGTACGAGGGCGCCGGCCGCGAGGACCTGGCCGCGGTGGAGCGCGCCGAGATCGGGGTGATCGAGCGCTACCTGCCGGCCAAGCTGGACGAGGCGGCGATCCTGGCCGCAATCGACGCGGCGATCGCCCAGACCAGCGCCGCCGGGCCGGCGGACATGGGCAAGCTGATGGGCGTGCTCAAGCCGATGCTGGCCGGCCAGGCCGACATGGGCCAGGTCTCGGCGCTGGTGAAGCGCAAGCTGGCCGGCTGAGCGGCGAACCGGCCATGGCGACGATCATCGTGCGCGCGGCCACGCCGGCCGACATCCCGCTGATCCTGGAACTGATCGCGGGGCTGGCCGAATACGAGCGCCTGGCGCACGAGGCCGTGGCCGACGCGGCGGACCTGGAACGCGCCCTGTTCGGGCCGCGTCCCGCCGCCGAGGTGGTGATCGCCGAATGCGAAGGCCGGGCCGCCGGCTTCGCCCTGTGCTTCGTCTCGTTCTCCACCTTCCTGGGCAAGCCGGGCCTGTACCTGGAAGACCTGTTCGTGCGCCCGCAATTCCGCGGCCGCGGCATCGGCAAGCGGCTGATGGTGCACCTGGCGCGGCTGGCGGTGGAGCGTGGTTACGGCCGCTTCGAGTGGTCGGTGCTGGACTGGAACACGCCCGCGATCGACTTCTACCGCAGCATCGGCGCCCGGCCGATGGACGAATGGACGGTGCAGCGGCTCGACGGCCAGGCGCTGCGCGCGCTGGCAGGACAGGGCTCCGCACTGTTGGACGCGCCCTGACGGACCTGGTTCGTTGCGGAGCGGACGGTTGCTCCGCTGCCCTCCCGGCCATCCCGCCAAGGACCGCCGACGGCCTGCGGGCTCTACGGGCGCACCGTCCGATGGGGCCGCCAGCGGATCGGGTCGATCGGAACGCACGCCTCCGCCCCGGATGGCATGCTATCGGGATGGCCCGCCTGTCCGACGCATTCATCGACGACCTGCTCGCGCGCACCGACATCGTCGAGGTGGTCGGGGCGCGGGTGCCGCTCAAACGCAAGGGCCGCGAGTACAGCGCGCCGTGCCCGTTCCACGACGAACGCACGCCCTCGTTCTACGTGTCCCCGACCAAGCAGTTCTACCATTGCTTCGGCTGCGGCGCGCACGGCACCGCGATCAGCTTCCTGATGAACTACGACCGCCTCGAGTTCCTCGACGCGGTCGAGGAACTGGCCCGCCGCGCCGGCATCGAGGTGCCGAAGGAAACCCGGCAAAACAACCAGGACAGCGACCTGCGCGACCAGTACGCGGCGCTGGACGCGGCCGCGAGACTGTACCAGCGCCAGCTCGCCGACAGCCCGCGCGCGCGCGACTACCTGGACGGCCGCGGCGTGGATGCGGAGAACCGCGCCCGCTTCGCCCTGGGCTACGCCGCCGACGGCTATTCCACACTCAAGGATGCGTTGGGCACCGACGAACGCAAGCTGAAACTGCTCGAACGCACCGGCATGCTGTCCAGGAACGAGCGTGGCCACGTCTACGACAAGTTCCGCGACCGGGTCATGTTCCCGATCCACGACCGGCGCGGGCGCGTGATCGCCTTCGGCGGCCGCGTCCTCGACAAGGATGCCACGCCCAAGTACCTCAACTCGCCCGAGACTCCGCTGTTCCACAAGGGCCGCGAACTGTACGGCCTGTGGCAGGCGCGCCAGGCCAACCAGAAGCTCGAGCGCCTGATCGTGGTCGAGGGCTACATGGACGTGGTCGCGCTGTTCCAGCACGGCATCACCCAGGCCGTGGCCACGCTCGGCACCGCGACCACCGCCGACCACGCCGAACTGCTGTTCCGCAACGCGCCGGACGTGTACTTCTGCTTCGACGGCGACGCTGCCGGCCGTCGCGCCGGCTGGCGCGCGGTCGAATCGGTGCTGCCGCGGATGAAGGATGGCCGCCAGGCCTTGTTCCTGTTCCTGCCCGAGGGCGAGGATCCGGACAGCATCGTGCGCAAGGAAGGCGCCGCCGGCTTCGATGCGCGCCTGGCCCAGGCCACGCCGCTGTCGCAGTTTTTCTTCGACGAGATCGGCCGCGACATCAACCGCGGCACGCTCGACGGCCGCGCGCGCCTGGCCGAACGCGCGCGCCCGCTGCTGGCGCAGTTGCCCGAAGGCGCCTTCGCCGACCTGATGCGCCAGGAACTGCAGCGCCAGACCGGCGTGGACACCGCGCGCCCGGCACCGGCCGC
>JAFLEA010000004.1 GCA_017302035.1 Lysobacterales bacterium | reverse complement strand
GATGCCGACGCGCGCCGCGCGATGGCATCCGGCGCCGACGGCACCGCCGACGCACTGGTGAAGCGTTACGGCAAGCGCGGCAGCGCCGGTCCCGCCGGCACGTACCGGGTGCTGTTCACCGGCATCCGCACCACCGACGACTACCTGCGCCTGACCGGGCACCTGCAGAAGATGGCCGTGGTCCGCCGCATCACGCCGGTGCGCGCCAGCGGCGACACGCTGGAACTCGATCTCGAACTCGTTTCCGGCCTGGCCGGTTTCCGCCGCACGATGGGCGACGAGGCGCCGTTCACCGGCGGCGAAGGCGAACCGCCCGTCTACCAGATGCGCTGACACAAGGACGCTGCATGGATCTCTCCTCCACGCCGGCAGGTACGCTGGCCCGTCGCTGGCAATGGTTGCTGATCGCCCTGATCGTGGGCTGGCTGATCTGGTTGCTGGCGCCCGTGCTCACGCCCTTCGTCTGCGCGGCGCTGCTGGGCTGGCTGGGCGATCCGTGGGTGGACCGGCTAGAACGGTCGGGGCGCTCGCGCACGACCGCGGTCGTGCTGGTCTTCACCCTGATGCTGCTGTTGCTAGTGCTGTCGCTGGTGATCCTGGTGCCGATGATCGAGCGGCAGGTGGTCACGGTGATCGAATCGCTGCCGGCGTACCGCGACTGGTTCATGCAGACGGCGCTGCCGTGGCTGGAGCAGCGGACCGGGCTGGAGCTGGTCGCCTGGCTGGACGTGGACCGGCTGACCGAGTGGGTGCGCGGCCACTGGCAGCAGGCCGGTGGCGTGGCGGCCACGTTGTTCGGCTATTTCTCGCGCTCGGGCTTCGCGGTGATGGCGTGGATCGCCAACCTGGTGCTGTTGCCGATCCTGACCTTCTACTTCCTGCGCGACTGGGACCTGCTGGTCGAACGCATCGCCGCGCTGGTGCCGCGCGACCATATCGCCACGGTCACCCGGCTGGCATTGGAATCCAACGAGGTGCTGGGCGCCTTCCTGCGCGGCCAGTTCCTGGTGATGCTGGCGCTGGGGGCGATCTATGCCATCGGCCTGTCGGTCGTGGGCCTGAAGGTGGGCCTGCTGGTGGGCATCATCGCCGGCCTGATCAGCTTCGTGCCGTATCTGGGCACCGCCACCGGCATCGTGCTGGGCGTGATCGCCGCGATGGTGCAGTCCGGCGGCGACTGGTCGCTGGTGGCGATGGTGATGGGCGTGTTCGTGGTGGGCCAGATGCTGGAAGGCTATGTGCTGACGCCGCGCATCGTCGGCGACCGCATCGGCCTGCATCCGGTGGCGGTGATCTTCGCCATCATGGCCGGCGGCCAGCTGTTCGGCTTCCTCGGGATGCTGCTGGCGCTGCCGGTGGCCGCGATCGCCAACGTGCTGCTGCGCTTCGCCCACGAACGCTACACGCAGAGCCGCCTGTATGCCGGCGACCGGCCGTCCATCGTGCTGGATTCGTACATCGACAAGAGCAGCGTGGAGCAGGCCTCGACGCGGGAAAACGAGGCGCCGTGAGCCGCGACGTTCCGGGGGCCGGGCTGGGGCCGCAACTGCCGCTGGCGCTGCGCTATCCGCCGGACCAGCGCTTCGAAAGCTACATCGCGCCGCCGGACGGCGCGTTGGCGGCCCTGTCGTGGCTGGCTGCAGGGACGGGCGCGGACTGGGTGTACCTGGCCGGCGCGTCGCGGACCGGCAAGACCCACCTGGCGCTGGCCGTCTGCGCGGCCGCCGAGCAACAGGGACGGCGGGCTGCCTATCTGCCGGCCATCGCGGCGGCAGGACGAATGCGCGAGGCGCTCGATGCCCTGGAAGGCCATGACGTGGTTGCGGTGGATGGCCTGGACGCGATCGCCGGCGCATGGGAAGACGAAGTCGCGCTGTTCGACTTCCACAACCGGGCGCGCGGCTCGGGACTGAATGTGCTCTACACCGCGCGCAGCATTCCCGACGACATCGGCCTGGTGCTGCCGGACCTGCGCTCGCGCCTGGGCCAGTGCACCCGGATCGCGCTGGGCGCGCTGGACGACGACGGCCGCCGCCGGGTGCTGCGCGAGCGGGCGCAGCGACGCGGCCTGGTACTGGAGGAAGCGGCGATCGACTGGCTTATGACCCGTACCGACCGCGATCTGGCCCGGCTGCTTGCGCTGCTGGAGCGCATCGACCGCGAGTCGCTGGCCGCGCAGCGTCGGGTCACCGTGCCGTTCCTGCGCCGGATGCTGGGGCTGGACTGAAGGCCCGGGGCGCGCGGCTGGCCGTCGCTCAGGGACAGCGTTCCGGGCGCGTGTCCCAGACCACCGGCTCCCAGTGCTGGTTGGTGCGGATGCTCTCGGCATCCAGGCGATCGCGGCGCAGGCGCGCACCGATGGCATAGCTGGTTCCGGCCTCCACGTCCACCTCGAAGGTCTTGTAGGCGCGCTGCTGTTCCAGCGTCCTCATCCGCTCGATCTGGGCGACGGCCGCGCCAGGCAGGCGATGCCGGTCGATCCGCTCGTCGACGGTGAGGATGCGCTTGCCTGGCTGCACGGAATGACGGTTGCGCGGCTCCAGTGGAGTGCTCTCGCCGTCGATCCGGGTGATCACCACCGGGAAGATGTCATCGTTCCTGGGAGGGGCCGCGCGCTGGTCGGTGACGAATCCGCAGGCGCTGCCGGGGGCGCCTGCGGCCGCCGCGGCTTCGGCGGCGTCCGGGGAGGCGGCGACGGCGATGAGGAACAGGCTGGAAATCACGAGGGTGCGCGACATGGTCGTCTCCGTGAATGGCGTGGGCATTGAGGACGCGCCTGGGTCGGGCCGCGGGCATCCCTTGGACAGAGTGGACCCGGGGATCTGGCCGGACGGTGAATCGCACTCGCCCCGCCACTCATCGGCACGGTTCCGGGGACGATTGCCAGACCCACGGCACCCAGCCGCCGCCGGCCGCAGGCATGGCACCGATGTAGTGGGTCGTGTCCGGCTCCACGTTTATGACCAGGGCCCTGGAGGCGAAGCTGGACAGCGGCCGTGGCGTCGACCGGGGGACATGCTCGCGCACGATCACTACGCGGGGACCGGCCGGCAGTGCGTATCTGGACGCATCCGCCGGCAACGGGGCGCGGCCTTCGATCTGGGTGATATCGACCTTGCGCAGTGCGGCCGGCACCTGCAGTCCGTCGAACAGCGCGGTGACCTGCCCGCATTTCCCGCCTGCGTGACCGCGCACGTCGGCGGGTCCGGACAGCCGCAGGGGCTGGCCGGCGCGCATCAGAAGCACCTCGAGCCTCCCACCGCCGGCATCCAATGCCTGTCCCAGTGCAGCGGCCGGGCGAGGCGCTCCGGCCAGCGGCTGGCCATTGATCTCCTGGAGCAGGTCACCGGCGCGCAGGCCGATCCGGTCTGCCGCCCCGCCAGGGCTCACGGCGAGCACGCGTAAGCCGGTGTCGCTGGGTCGGCGCACGTCGACTACCGCCCCCAGTTCGAATCCGCGCGCCTCCTGTGCGGCCACCTTCGGCGCTGCCGCGGCGAACATCAGCGCCAGCAGGCCGGCCAGCATGAATGCAGCGCGGCGGCCCGCGCCGGTCTCGCCGCGCCGGACCAGGGGCCAGGTTTGCATCAGCGGCACTCCCTTGGGACTTCCTCCCAGACCACGGGCTCCCAGTACGCATTCTCGCGAATGCCGGCGGCATTCAGGCGCTCGCGGACCAGCCGCACGCCGACGCGCTGCAGCGTGTCGGCTCGGACTTCGATCACCAGCGGCTTGAAGAAGCCGCTGAAATCCTTGCGTCGCTGCATCTTTGCGATCTGGGCCTGGTCCGCGGTGCCGAGGTGGGAACGCGGGATCCGCTCGGCGACCACCAGCACATGCTTGCCCGGCTCCATCCGGTACAACGGTCGCGCCATGCGCGGGCGTTCGCCGTTGATCTGGGTGATCGTCGCCGGATAGAGATCCATGCGTTCGGGCGTCGGCCCGGACTCGGTGCTCAGCAGGCCACAGCTGTCGTTCGGGCCGAGCGTGTCGGGCACGGCTGCGGGGGCGATTGCGGGAATGATCCCGGATCGGGTCCGTGGCTGCGCCTGGGCATGGGCGACGATCAACAGCGCGGCCGCAAGGGCGAACAAGGCGGGAGATCTGGGCATGGCGTTCATGGGTTACCTGGCCTTGGATCAGATGTCGTTGGGATTGCTGGGGCCGTCGCGGAGATCGTCATTTCCGGCCAGCAGGGCCTGTCGTGCCTCCCAAAGCGGCGCCACTTCCGAATCGCTGGCGCCGCGGTCGTAGGCGACCTGCAGAGCGTGATCGAGCGCCCTTACCTGCGCGGCCACCGGCGGGTCGGGCGGCGCCTGCGCGGTCGGCGTCGCCGCTGGCGGGTACTGGCCCGGCAATGCGAGGATCGCCACCAGCATCACGGCCACTGCGGTCGAGGCGGCGCCCGCCAGCGCGCGCCGCCGCCGCACCTGACGCCGGCGTTGTTCCAGCAGGCGTGGCCACAACGCTGCCGACAGCGCCGGTTCCGGCAGGTCTCGCAGCACTTCGCGCAACGTTTCAGGGGTGTGCATCGTCCGCTCCCGGGTCCAGGTACTCGCGCAGCCGCGCAAGCGATCTCGAAAGGATCGACTTCGACCAACTCGGGCTGCGGTCGAAACGGGCAGCCAGTTCCTCATGCGACCAGCCTTCCATCTCGTGCAGCCATAGCAGGGTACGCGCCACCGATGGCAGCCGTCGCAGCAGCCCGCTGGCCTCGGCGACGGTGGCCGGGGCAGGGCCGCCATCCACCGCCTGCCACAGCGCATCCTCGTCGCCGGACTCGCGTATCCGGCGCAGGCGGTCGATGGCGAGGTTGGCGGCGACGCGCTTGAGCCAGGGTCGCAATGGCGTGTCATCGCGCAATCCGGACAGGAAGCCGAACATGCGCAGGAACGTTTCCTGGGTGATGTCCTCGGCAGCCGCCGCGTCGCCGGTCAGGCGCAAGGCCAGGCCATGTATGGCACGGGCATGGCTCCGATACAGAGCTTCGAACGCGACTTCGTCGCCGCGTCTGGCGCGGCGCAGGGTGGAGGCTTCGCTGTGGTCGTCCCGGGTGTTTGCTTCCATCAACGGTATATACGCATGCGCGGCAGCTTCCGTCGCAGCCGCGGTACCGCTCAGGAGTGCAGTTGCGAATCCAGTGCGGTCAGGCGCGCAGGCGTGCCCACGTCGGTCCAGCGGCCGACGTGGTGCTCGCCGCCGACCATGCCGCGGTCCATCGCCGCGCGCAGCAGCGGCGCCAGGCGGAAGCGAGGCGGGGTTTCGCCGGCGCCGGGGGCGTCACCGATGCGGGTGCGCCAGTCGGCGACGAATCGCGGGCGGTAGACGCCGATGCCGGAGAAGGTGAGCCTCGACGGACCATCGCTGGCCAGGCGTCCCCCACCGTCGAGGGCGAAATCGCCTTGCAGGTGGTGCTCGGGATTGTCCACCAGCACCAGGTGCGCATCGCCGTGCGGCTCGCGCGGCAGGCGGGCGAAGTCGTAGTCGGTCCAGATGTCGCCGTTGACCGCGATGAATGGTGCGTCGCCCAGCTGCGGCAGTGCATGCAGCATGCCGCCCCCGGTTTCCAGCGGAACCGGGCCTTCGTGGCTGTAGTGCAGGCGCAGGCCCCAGCGCGAGCCGTCGCCCAGGATCGCGGGGAATCGATCGGCCAGCCAGGAGGTGTTGACCACCACGTCGGCCACGCCCAGCGCGGCGAGCTTTTCCAGATGCCACGCGATCAGCGGCTTGCCGCCGGCCCGCAACAACGGCTTGGGCGTATCGTCGGTGAGCGGGCGCATGCGCTCGCCCAGGCCGGCGGCGAAGATCAACGCCTTCATGCGGCGCTGGCGTCGGCGGAAAGCGCGGGACGGATGCGCGCGTCGAGCAGGCGCCGCAGTCCCTCCAGTTGCGGATGCCGCGGCAGCACTTCGTCCAGGTAGGCGATGAAGCGCGTCGCATCGGGCAGGTAGCGCGCCTTGCCGTCGCGGTAATGCAGGCGGGAGAAGATGCCCAGGATCTTGAGGTGGCGCTGGATGCCCATCCAGTCGGCGTCGCGCAGGAAGGTTTCCAGCGCTGGTACCGGCAGGCCGGCATCGGCGGCACGGGCGTGGTAGCGCGCCAGCCACGCGTCCACGCGCTGCAGCGGCCAGGACAGAAAGGCGTCCTTGAACAGGCTCATCGGGTCGTAGGCGATGGGGCCGCGCACGCAGTCCTGGAAATCCAGTACCGCCGGTCCGGGCAGCACCGGCATCAGGTTGCGCGGCATGAAATCGCGGTGGACCAGCACCCGCGGCTGGCCCAGGGCGTTGTCCATCAGCCGGCGCTGCACGAGTTGCAGGGCTTCGGCTTCGGCGCAGTCCAGTTCGATGCCCAGGTGTCGGCCCAGGAACCATTCCTCGAACAGGCCGGCGTCGCGCTGCAGCAGCGCCTCGCCGAATTCGCCGCAGCCTTCCGGCGGCGCGATGGCCTGCAGCTTCAGCAACTGGTCGAAGGCCACCTCGAACCAGGCGTCGGCATTGCCGGCGTCGATGGCCTGGGCCAGGGTCGGCACGCCCAGGTCCTCCAGCAGCAGGAAACCCAGTTCCACGTCGCGGGCCAGCACCTGCGGCACGCGCACGCCGCCGCGTTCGAGCAGGTCGCGCCAGGCCAGCCACGGGCGCACGTCCTCCAGGCCGGGCGGCGAGTCCATCACGATCCGGCTGCCCCCCTCGCCGCGGCTGCGCCAGTAGCTGCGGAAGCCGGCGTCGACGGTGGCGCGCTCCAGCGTTGCGTGCGCGTCGCCGAGCGCGCCGCGCGCCCAGTCCAGCCGTTGCGACTCGCGCACGGCGGAAGCTTCCCCGGAAGGACTCGTCATGGATGGGGTCGGGACGATGTCAGCAGCAGCCGTGGTCGCCGTGCGCCTGGCCGCCGGCCACCGCGCCCGCGCCGTTGGTCTCGCCGCGGACGCTGGCCAGGTAGTGCTCGGCGATCACGTGCGAGACGCAGTGGGTGACGCGCTTGCCCATCGGGATGTGCAGGAATTCGTTGGGGCCGTGCGCGTTGGAATGCGGGCCGAGCACGCCGGTGATCATGAACTGCGCGCCCGGGAACTTCTCGCCGAGCATGCCCATGAACGGAATCGTGCCGCCTTCGCCCATGTACATCGCGGGCTTGCCGAAGGCGGCCTGCGAGGCGGCCTCGATCGCGGTCGTGAGCCATTGCGACTGCGCGGGCGCATTCCAGCCGGTGGAGGCCTTCTCCAGTTCCAGCCCGACCCGCGCGCCGTTGGGCGGGTTCTTGAGCAGCACCTCCCTGAGCAGTTCGCCGGCGCGCTTGCCGTCCAGGGTGGGCGGCAGGCGCAGCGACAGCTTCACCGAGGTGTACGGGCGCAGGACGTTGCCGGCCGAGGACAGCGGCGGCATGCCGTCCACGCCGGTCACCGACAGCGCCGGGCGCCAGGTGCGGTTGAGTACCAGTTCGGTGAGATCGCCGGCCATCGGGGTCATGCCGTCGAGGAACGGGAACTTGCTGAACACCTCGTCGCCGAGCACGCCGGCGACCTTGCCGGCCTGTTCGACGCGTTCGGCGGGAACTTCGACGTACAGACCCTCGACCTTGATCTTGCCGGTGTTCTCGTCCTCCAGCCGCGACAGCAGCTGGCGCAACAGGCGGAAGCTGGAGGGCACGATCCCGGACGCATCGCCGGAATGCACGCCTTCGGACAGCACCTGCACGGTCAGGTTGCCGCCGGCCAGGCCGCGCAGCGAGGTGGTGCACCACAGTTGTTCGTAGTTGCCGCAGCCCGAATCCAGGCACACCACCAGCGACGGCTTGCCGATGCGCGGGGCCAGGTGGTCGACGTAGGCGGGCAGGTCGTAGCTGCCCGACTCCTCGCAGGCCTCGATCAGCAGCACGCAGCGCGCGTGCGGCACGCCCTGCTGCTGCAGTGCCTGGATTGCGGCCAGCGAGCCGAAGATCGCGTAGCCGTCGTCGGCGCCGCCGCGGCCGTAGAGCTTGTCGCCGCGCAGCACCGGGGTCCACGGCCCCAGGTCCGGATCCCAGCCGGTCATCTCCGGCTGCTTGTCCAGGTGGCCGTACAGCAGCACGGTGTCCTCGCCGCAGCCCTGCCCGGTGGCGGGGATCTCGGCGTAGATCAACGGGGTGCGGCCTTCCAGGCGCACCACTTCCACCTCCAGGCCGGGAATGGCCTGGGCCCGTGCCCACGTCTCCATCAGCGCGACCGCCGCGTCCATGTGCCCCGCGGCCTGCCAGTCCTTGTCGAACATCGGCGACTTGTTGGGGATGCGGATGTAGTCGACCAGCCGCGGGACGATGTCCCCGTCCCACTTGGCGGAGAGATAGTCGGCGGTGGCCTGGGGATCGAGCCGGTGGGGCTGCATGGCGGTTCCAGGAAGCTGAAGGGATTGCGCCCATTCTACGATGCGGGCGGGGTAGGGGAGTTCCTATGCGCGAACGGGCATGCCGGAGCCCGTGCAGGTGCCGATCGCCGATGGCCGGCCGGTGCCCGCGGCGGATGATTGGAGTCGCCGGCATGGCGGGCAGGAAGCCCGGGCCGGATCGCCACCGCAATCAGACCCGCAACCAGACAAGGAGTGTCGCCATGAAGCCGTTTTCCGTCCTGTTCAAGTCGCTGCTGTTTTCGCTGTTGCTCGCTGGCTCGGTACTGGCCGCCGACAAGGTCGACATCAATACCGCCGATGCCGCCCAGCTGGACCAGGTCCTGGTCGGGGTCGGGGCCTCGAAGGCGCAGGCCATCGTCGAGTACCGCAAGGCCAATGGCCCGTTCAAGAGTGCCGACGAACTGGCCAATGTGAAGGGCATCGGCCTGAAGACGGTCGAGCGCAACCGCGACCTGATCGCGGTCGGTTCGTCGCGGGCGGTTTCGGCGCCGACCAAGCCGGCCGCTTCTGCGACGCCAGCGACCAAGCCCGTCGCGCGTCGCTGAGGTCCGCGGCGGCGGTGCCGGCCTGCGCGGGGAGGCGCGGCCGGCACCGCGGCGGCAGGAGTGCGCCTGGGGCAGAATGGCGCAATGGACGACCATGGCGTGCTGGCGATACCCGCCAACGAGTACCGGCGCACGCGCTGGCGCAATGGCTGCGGCTGGACCCGGGAGATTCTGGCGGTGCCGGCAGCATCCGCCGGGTGGTTGGGGCGGGTCGGTCCGGATCCATGCCCGGACCCGGATTGGGGCCTGCGCCTGTCCATCGCCGAGATCGATGCCGCCGCCGGCTTCTCGCCGTTCCCGGGCCTGGAACGCGAGCAGGTGCTGCTGTCGGGCAACGGGCTGCGCCTGGAGTTCGACGATGGCGAGCGGATCACGTTGCTGCCGCCGCACCAGCGCGCCCGCTTCGGCGGAGCGCGGGCGGTCACCGGGGTACCCGTGGACGGGCCGGTGCGGGTGTTCAACCTGATGTGGCGGGCCGATGCCATGGCGGCGACCGTGTTGCATCGGCCGCTGGTGGGGGGCATGTGGTGCTTCTGCGACGTGGGCATGGCCTGGGCCGTGCACGTGCTGGCAGGCGCGGCACGACTCGCAACGGGCAGCGGGGAAACGGTCGTGCTGGCGCAGGGCGACAGCGCCTGGCTGGCGCCGGGATCGCGGCGGCGACATGGCCTGGATGGTGCGGGAGAGCTGCTGCTGGTCCAGGTGGAGTGGCCTGCGCGGGGCGCCGCGCAAGGGTAGGTACGGCGGTCAGGCCACCGCGCGGGGCAGGTCGCGGGCAAGGCTCGAACGACTGCCCTCATCCCCGCGCCTGCCCGGGAATGCCACCGGCCCTCCGTTTCCTGCAGGATGCCGGCCTAGTAGACGTCGCGCCGGTAGCGGCCCCCGGCACGCAGGGCGTCGCGGGTCGGTTCGCCCAACACTTCGGCCAGTGCAGCGTCCACCGCCGGGGCCATGCCGGTGGCATTGCCGCAGACCAGGATCGAAGCGCCGCGGTCGACCCACTCGCGCAGCAGGCCGGCGGCCGCGTGCAGGCGGTGCTGCACGTAAGCGGGATGTTCAAGATCGCGCGAGAACGCCAGGTCGACACGGTCCAGCCAGCCCTGTGCCTGCCATTGGCGCAGTTCCGCACCGTAGGGACGGTCGTGGTCCGGGCTGCGCTCGCCGAACAGCAACCAGTTGCCGCGCGCACCGGCGGCGATGCGTGCCTGCAGGTGCGCACGCAGCCCGGCGATGCCGGTGCCGTTGCCGATCAGGATCAGCGGCCGGTCGGCGGCAGGTGGATGGAAGCCCGGATTGCGGCGCAGGCGCAGGTCGATGGCCTGGCCCGGCCCGGCGGTCTCGCACAGCCAGCCGCTGCCCAGGCCCGGGCTGCCGTCGGCATGGGCCATGCGCCGCACCAGCAGGCGCACGCAGCCTTCGGCCGGGATCGAGGCGATCGAATACTCGCGGTGCGGCAACGGTGCCAACCTGTCGACCAGCGCCTGCGGCGCCAGCCCGCGCACCGCGTCAGCCGCCGGCAATTGCAGGCGCGACAACGCCTGCGCCAGCGGCTCGCGGCCACGCGCGGTCTGCACCTCGGCCGCCGGCGGCAACGTGAGTGCGTCGAGCAGCGCCTGCACGGGCGCGGATGGCTGGCGCGGGCCGACCTCGGCGATATCGCCGGCTTGCCACTCCGGCAGCGGCGCATCGGCGGCCGGGACCAGGACCAGGTCGAACACCGGCGCCCCGGGGCTGCCCGGATTGAGCAGGCTGCGCGAGCGCAGCGTCCAAGCTTCGTAGGCGGGCGGGGTCCAGTCGGGCAGGCTGGACAAGCCGCCGATCCGGCCCACTTCGTACTGCCAGTGGCGCAGCGCAGCCTCGTCGGCATTGTCCACCTCGACCCGGTCGAACAGCGGCCGTGCGCCGTTCGCGCGCAGCCAGTCGTCCAGCTGCCGGCCGAAGGCGCAGAAGTGGTCGTATTCGTGGTCGCCCAGGGCCAGCAGTGCGTATTCCAGTCCGTCCAGTGCCTGTGCCTGCGCCAGGATGTCGCGCAGGAAGCCAAGGGCGTGGTCGGGCGGATCGCCCTCGCCGGTGGTGCTGGCCAGGAACAGCGCGCGGCGGGTACGGCCGAGCAGCGCCGCATCCACCGCGTCCAGCGGCAGCACCTGCACCGGCACGCCGCCGTCGCGCAGCATCGCCGCGCTGCGTTCGGCCAGCACCTGGGCGAAGCCGGTCTGGCTGGCCCAGACCACCAGCAGCGGCGGGGTGTCGCCGGCGCCCATCGGCGCGGCCTGGTGCGTGCGCGGCTGGCGCAGGAACAGTGCGCAGGCGCCCAGCCACGCCGCCAGCACGCCGGCCGCCCATGCCCAGCGCGATGGCGGCGGCGACGCCGGCCACCAGGCGTCGTCGTGCAGCGGCAGCAGCAGGCAGGCGGCGCCCACCAGCAGTCCGACCAGGGCCAGGTTGCCCAGCAGCGACCAGGACGGGTGCGGAGCGGTGCGGGCGTGGCGGTCGTTCATCCGGCCAGGTGCGCCGCGAAGGCTGCGGTCATCGTTTCGCGCAGACCGTCGTCGGCACGCACGACGAAGCGTGCGGCCAGGCCGTGCGCTTCGGCGAACGCCAGTCCGTCCCCGGCGCCCATCACGGTCAGCGCGGTGGCCCAGGCATCGGCATGCATGGCGTCGGCGGCGACCACGCTCACCGAGGCGGCGGCATCGGCGACCGGCCGACCGCTGCGCGGGTCGAGGGTATGGGCGTAGCGCTGGCCGTCCTGCTCGAAGCGGTGCCAGCGGTCGCCTGAGGTGGCCACGGCCGCGTCGTCCAGCCGCAGCACGCGCGGCGGCAACGCGTCTTCGCCGGCGTCTTCGTCGGCGGCCGATTCGACCAGCACGCGCCAGGGCTCGCCGTCGGGTTTGCGGCCGTACCCGCGGATCTCGCCGCCGACCTCGACCAGTGCGGCAGCGATGTCGTGCGCGCGCAGGTACGTGGCGGCCAGGTCTGCGCCGTAGCCCTTGGCGATCGCCGACAGGTCCAGCTGCAGCCCTCCGGGTTGCAGCAGTTCGCGGCCGTCGGCGCGGCGCTGCAGGCGGCGCCAACCGCCCTGCGCCCGCGCGTGTTCGACCTCCGTATCGGCCGGCACCCGCCGCGGCATGCCGGCGCTGCCGAATCCCCACAGGTCCACCAGCGGGCCGAGGGTGGGGTCGAAGGCGCCGTCGCTGGCGGCGGCGACCTCGATCGCGCACGCGAGCACGGCCGCGAACTCCTCCGGCAACGCCTGCCAGGCGCCCGGATCGGCGCGGCGGTAGCGGCTGAGATCCGAGTCCGCATCCCAGGTGCTCATCTGCGCCACCACCCGGTCCAGCTGCCGCTGGATGCCGG
This sequence comes from Lysobacterales bacterium, assembly GCA_017302035.1. Classification (GTDB taxonomy): domain Bacteria; phylum Pseudomonadota; class Gammaproteobacteria; order Xanthomonadales; family Xanthomonadaceae; genus Pseudoxanthomonas. The sequence continues at coordinate 73,433 of JAFLEA010000004.1, read as the reverse complement.
CATGCAGCGCGTGCAGGTCGGCGCCGGGGCGCGCGTACAGGCGCACGCTCCAGCGCGTTCCCATGGTCTCGCCGCCGAGGCTGGCGAGGCTCCCGGCGGCAGCCCGTTCCATCGTGCGCGGCGTGGCCGCTTACTGCGGCAGCACTTCCAGCGTGGCCACGTAGCCCAGCCGGCGCTGCGTGGCCTGCGGCACGCTGGTCTTGGTGTCCTGGGTGGAGGTCTCCAGCCAGTACATGCCGGCTTCCGGCCAGGTCACGCGGAACTCGCCGCTGGCGTCGGTGGTCGCCATGATCTCGTCCTGCGTGTTGCGGTAACGGGTTCCGCCGCGGACGATCTCGAATTCCAGGCCCTGCGCCGGCTTGCCGTCGACCAGCACGCGGAACCTCGCTTCCTCGCCTGCGAACAGGTCGTTGGGATGGGTCAGCGGCACCAGTTCGATGCCCGTGCCGGTGGGCTTGAGCGCGGTGTCGTTCGGGGTGCCGTTGGTGACGAAGGTTTCCACGCGGCCGATGGCCTGGGTGACCTGCAGGTTCTGCGCATCCTTCGGGATCTTGGTGGCGAGGTCTTCGGCCGTGGCGTTGCGCAGGAAGCCGCCGCGCGCGCCACCGGGTCCGCCGGCCGGCTTGCCTGCGGCCTCGGCCTTGGCCTTCTCCGCCAGGCTCTCGGGCGTGTCCCAGCGCGCGGAAATGCCATTGCTGACGTTGGCGATGCGATACGTGCCCTGCTGCTGCAATTGCACGTCGAACGTGCTGCGGTACTTGCCGGTGCTGGCGTTCTTCAGCTCCACCTTGCCGCCATCGGGCGCGGTGACGGTGACGTTGTCCAGCCGCATCGGCACATGGTCAGGAAAGAACAGCTGGTTCGATACCGCGCCGTCGAAGGTCACCCACACGTCGCTGCCGTTGACCACGGCCTGCGACGGAATGATCCATTGTTTGTGGGCGGCGGCGCCGAAGGGCGCGACCAGGGTGGCGATGGCGGCGGCGAGGATCAGGGAACGCTTCATGGGGAGTCTCCGGGAATGTCGGCAGCACATGCGCTGGCGGTGTGTTCGGATGGGAGGGCGGGGTGGGGTCAGGGCTTGACCGCCAAGGTCACCGCGCCGAGTTCGCTGGTGCCCTGGGCCTTGCCCGACTGCGGCGCCGTGGCCGGCCAGCTGAAGGGGACCTTGACCAGTTCGCGGCCGCCGACTTCGCGGACGGCCTCGACCACCAGGGTGTATTCGCCCGGAGCCAGGCCCTTGAGCTGCGGCTGCGCGTCGGTGAAGGAGACCACGTGCCGGCCGGCCGGGCGGGTCGGCCCGGTCACGCCGTCCACCGGCACCTTCAGGGTGCGGCCGGACTTGCGCCACCACTGGCGCAGGTCGGGGAGCCACTTGGTGCCATGGCCCTCGGCGGTGTCCTTGGCCTGGTACCAGACGGCCAGGTTCGAGGCCACCTTCTGGTCGGCGCCTTCCAGCCAGATCGCCACGTAGGGGCGATGGTATTCGGCGACGTTGAGCTTCGGGATCTCGACTCCGACCTCGAGTTCGGCCGCGTAGGCCGGCAGGGTCAGCAGGCCGGTGACCGCGATGAACAGCTTGACGCGCATGGAACGGACCTCGTCGGTGTAGTGGGGGGTCAGTGGATGAACAGCAGCATCAGCAGCAGCGGCACCAGCAGGCCCAGGCCGACCAGCGGCCAGGTCAGGCGCCGTTGCCGCGCGTGCAGATGCAGCAGGAACAGGCCGGTGATGCAGAACACCAGGGTGGCGATGGCGAACACGTCGATGAACCAGCCCCAGGCCGGCCCGGCGTTGCGGCCCTTGTGCAGATCATTGAGGTAGGAGATCCAGCCGCGCGCGGTGCGCTCGAACTCCACCGCGCCGGTCTCGCGGTCGATGCTCAGCCAGGCATCGGCGCCGGGCGAAGGCATCGAGACATAGGCTTCCTCCGCCGACCACTCCGCCGGACGCCGGCCCAGCGACAAGTCCAGTTCCCCGCCCAGCCATGCGGCCACGTCGGCCGGCAGTGGCGCATGGCCGTCCTGCGGCGCATCGGCCAGTTGCGCCAGCAGCGATGCCGGCAGCTCGGCGGTGCGGTTGTCCACCCGCGGCGCGCCCTCGATCTTGGCCGCATGGTTGAGGGTGATTCCGGTGGCGGTGAACAGCAGCATCCCGACCAGGCACACGGCCGAACTGATCCAGTGCCACTGGTGCAGCTGGCGCAGCCAGAAGCCGCGCCGGCGCTGGGCGGAAACCGGATCGGCGTGGGAGGGGACTGCGCTCACGAAGGGGGGATCGGTTGGCGGAGAGGGCAAGTATAGGCCAATGATGAGAACAATTCTCATTGAAGCGCGGTGTCCCCGCAATGCCCGCGGACCCGGGCGGTTGACGCGCCCGGGCCGCGCGGTCGGCTTCGCTCAGAAGCCGACGTTGAACGACATCCAGTAGTTGCGCGCCTTGTCCTTGTTGTTGAAGTCATCCACGTGCGAGGGCGTCCAGGCGCCGGTGGCCGTGTTCTGGGTCCAGGTGGTGTTGAAGCTGGTGAAGTCCTGGTCCAGCAGGTTGTTGATGCGCACGGCCACGGTGAAGTTGTCGCTGAAGCGGTACTGCCCGCCCAGGTGCAGGACTTCGTAATCCTTGAAGTACAGGTGGTTGCCGTTGGCGTCCACGCCGCGGTAGCGCTCCGAGCGCGCTTCGGCCACCAGCTGGGCGCTGAACCGTTCGGTGGGCCGCCACTCCAGGGTGGCGTTGGCCATGTGCCGGGCGGTGTTGGTCAATGGCCTGCCTGCCTGCGGCCCGGTGAGCTGCTCGCTGTCGGTGAAGGTGTAGTTGCCGCGGATCGACCAGGGCCTGGCGATCTGGTAGCGACCGGCCACTTCCACGCCGGTGATGCGCACCTCGTCGATGTTGATCGGCTGGCTGAACAGGCCCACGCCCAGCACCTCGTGGAACGCGCCCAGGTTGGCGCAGGGGCGCACGCCGCCGGTCTGGTCGCAGGTCCGGGTCACCGTGGTGCTGGCGATCTTGTCCTCGAAGTCGTTGCGGAACCAGGTGAGGTTGAAGTTGTGGTCGTTGCCGGTCGAGTTCCAGTACAGCGCGATCTCGCCGTTGACGCTGGTCTCCGGTTCCAGGTCCGGGTTGCCGGTCCACGGCAGGGTGCCCTGGCCGCCGAAGCCGGTGATGCCATCGAACAGGTCGGTGGTCTTGGGCGTCTTGTAGCCGGTGCTGATGCCGCCCTTGAGCGTCCAGGCCGGGCCCAGGTCATAGACCGCGTAGGCGCGCGGGCTGACATGGCCGCCGAACATGTTGTGGTCGTCGTAGCGGATGCCCAGGGTGACGGTGAGCGGATCGGTCGGGGTCCAGTTGTCCTCGGCGAACAGCGACCACATGCGGTGCTGCTGGACCACCCCGGCGCCGTCGCCACCGCTTTCCATGCCGAAGATGCCGTCGTCCAGCTCGCCATCGATGAACTGGGTTCCGATCACGAAGTGGTGGCCGCCGCCGAGCCCGCCGTAGGGAATGTCGAGCTTGGCGTCGAGGGTGTACTGGTTGCTTTCCAGGTTGCGCCGCGGACGCGGCAGGAACTCCTGCTCCATCAGGCCACGGCGCTGTTGCCGGGTCAGGCCGGCGTACGGGCCGGTGGTGCAGGTGACGGCGTTGTTGCAGTAGATGTCGCGGTGGCGCAGCCGCTCCTCGACGCTGAACGGCATGGTGCGGCCGTTGTTGGCGGTTTCCACGTAGGCCAGCGAGACGAAGCTGTTGCCCCAGTCCCAGCCGCCGCTGTGGGTCGCCGACCAGGAGTCGCGGGTGAACTCCTGCTTGTCGACGTAGCCCACCTGCGGCGCGGCGCGCCAGATGCTCTCGATGTTGTCGGCCGTGCCCAGCGGATAGCTGAGGGTGCCGAGGTTGTTGACGAACGGCGTGTTGTCGTAGACCTGCCGCGAGGTGTCGTAGTCCAGGGCCAGGTCCTGGTATTCGCCGATCTTCCAGCGCAGCGTGGCGCCGAGGGCCTCGTTGGTATTGTCCACGGTCTTGCCGCCGGCGCCGAAGCCCAGAGTGCGCTCGTGCGGGTTGCCGGACGGGTCGTGGATCACTTCGTAGTCCGGCTCCGAGGCGTTGCGCTCGTAGCGCGAGCCGCGCACGGCCAGGCCCAGCACGTCGCGCACGATCGGGCCGGTGAGGTTGAAGTCGATCGTGGTGTCGGAGCCGAAGTCCGAATTGGACTGCAGGTTGTGGCCGACGGTGGCCGAGCCGTGCCAGCGGTCGGTCACCTTGCGGGTGATGATGTTGATCACCCCGCCCAGCGCGTCGGCGCCGTACAGGGTGGAGGCCGGGCCGCGGATCACCTCGATCCGCTCGACCGCGTCCAGCGGCGGGATGTGGTTGAACTGGTTGCCGCCGAACGCGTTGGGGTAGATGTCGCCGTGGTTGTTCTGGCGCTTGCCGTCGATCAGGATCAGGGTGTAGTCGGCGCCCATGCCGCGCATGGAGATGGTGCGCTGGCCGGTCTTGTCCGAGGTCTCGCCCACGTCCACGCCCTCCAGATCGCGCACCGCGTCGATCAGGGTCAGGTAGGGGCGCGTCTGCAGTTCCTGGCGGGTGACGACGCTGATGCTGGCGGGTGCATCGGTGAGTTTCTGCTCGAAGCCGGCGGCGGTGACCACCACCGTGTCGAGGTCGGTCGGAGCCTGCGCGGCGGCATCGGCCAGGGCCGGTCGCGGGGAGGCGAGGGCCGCGCACAGGGCGACAGCCAGGAGGGCGGGGCGCGGATGGCTGGAGTGGAAGCGTGGGGACATGGGAAATCTCGGGCGGGGATATGCGTGCGCGACGCGGGACGGACCGGCCGGCAAGGGCACGGTCGCCTGTGGGGAGGCGCAGGAGGCAAGCGGGAGCAGGCCGCGGGCGCGCATGGGCGCGGCGGCTTTCGGAGGCTCAGGCGGCGGGCGGGGCCTGGCCCGGGTGCAGGCGCAATTGCGGCGCCGTCGAAGCGGGCACGACGCGTTCGCGATCCGGGATCGGCGGCCTGGCCGCAGCAGCCGGAGCCGCCGTCAATGCCGCCCATGCGATGGCCATGGCGGCCCGCGCAGCGGCATTGGCGTCCACCGGCGACAACGCGTTGCGCCGGTTTTTCTTGCGTACGACCAGAGGGTGGGTGTCGTCGGAGGGTGCCTGGTCGCCGTAGGCGGGCTGGAAACCGGCCGCCGTCGCGATTTCCTGCCCCAATCCCGGCTCCGGCGCGGGCAAGGTCGGCGCCGACAGCAGGCAAGCGAGGATCCCGAGTGCCGCCAGGAATGCCAGCAGCGCCCGGCCGGGATGCCGGCTTTTCGGCTTTGCGCAGGTGGGCGGCAGGGGCATGCGAAGACTCGGCGGCGGCACCGGGGCGGCCGGGACCATGGCTCGCATATTAAATGAGAATAATTATCCAATGCAAATGATTTGCATCGGTAGCCGGGCTAGACCTCGGACCATTGCCTGAGCAGGTTGTGGTACGCCCCGGTCAGCTGCAGCAATGCGCGGTCGTCGGCCTTGTCGGCCCGCAGTACCCCCAGCGCCGAGTCCATTTCGAACAGCAGCCGTCGCCGGCCCTCGTCGCGGACCATGCTCTGCACCCAGAAGAACGAGGCCAGGCGCGCGCCGCGGGTCACCGGCGCGACCTGGTGCAGGCTGCTGGACGGATACACGATCATGTCCCCCGCCGGCAGCTTGACCTCGTGCTCGCCGTAGGTGTCGCTGACCACCAGCTCGCCGCCTTCGTACTCGTCCGGGTCGCACAGGAACACCGTGCACGACACGTCCGAGCGCAACTGCTCGCCCTGGGACAGGTTCATCACCGCCCCATCGACGTGGTAGCCATAGGTACCGCCGCCGGCGTAGCGGTTGAAGCGCGGCGGCAGGTACTTGAGCGGCAGGGCGGCGCTGAAGAACAGCGGATTCTTCGCCACGGCGACCAGGATGGTCTCGCCCAACTCGCGCCTGAGCGGCGAGGCGTCGGGCAACTGCAGGTTGCGCTTGACCTGCGCGCCGACCGCGCCGACGGTTTCGCGGCCGTCCGTCCACGCGGCGGCTTCGAGCCTGCGGCGCATGTCCGCGACCTGTTCGCGGTCGAGTACGTCGGGGATGTGCAACAGCATGTCGGGGTCCTCTAGGTCGTAAGGCGCGCGACCAGTTCGCGTATCTGCGGGTGCGGCGAAGCGGCCAGTTCGGGCACGATGCGGGCCAAGAACGACGGGCTGCCATGCGCCAGCGCCTGCCGCAGCAGCCCGGCCGCCTGCCGGACCTGGCCTTGTTGCAGCAGGATCGAGGCATAGTTCGCCTGCCCGCGGAAATCGCCGGATTCGGCCGAACGCCGGTACCAGGCCAGCGCGGCCTGCGGATCGCGGGGGGTTTCCAGCCCTTCTTCCAGGTGCCGGGCCAGCAGGTTCATCGACTTGGCATGGCCCAGCTGCGCGGCCTGCGTGTACAGCGCCAGCGCCCTGGCCACGTCCTTGCCCACGCCGCGGCCGGTGGCCAGCAGGTTGGCGAGGTTGTACATGCCCCAGTCCAGCCCGGCGTCGGCGGCGCGGCGGTACCAGGCGGCGGCCAGGGACGGATCGGCCGCGGTGCCTTCGCCCAGCTCGTGGCAGCGTCCGGCCATGTTCATCGCCGTCGCGCTGCCGTTGCTGGCGGCGACCGAATACCACATCAGCCCGGCCTGGGGATCGCGGGCGACGCCCTTGCCCTCCATGAACATCTGCGCCAGCGCCAGCTGCGCGGCGACCTGGCCGGCCTGCGCCGCCTGGCGTACCGCACCGTAGGCGGCCTCCGGCGCCGCGCGCAACCATCCGGCCAGTTCACCGGCGTCTGGCGCAAGGGCGGCTTCGGGCATGGTCGGCGGCATCGTTGCGGGGGGGCATGGTCGGCGGCAGTGGCGAGGCTGCCGCCGACCACACCCGTTCCATGGTTCAGAAGCTGGCGTTGAAGGCCAGGGTGGCGGAACGGCCGGGAGCGATGCCGGCGTAGTGCGAGGCATAGGGCCGGTTGAAGTACAGCTTGTCAGTCAGGTTCTGCAGGTTCAGTTGCACGCTGTAGCGCCCGCCGAAACCGTAGCTGGCCATCGCGTCCCAGCGGGTATAGCCGGGGATCCACTTGCTGTTGGCCACGTTGCCGTACTGCTTGTCCGAGTAGGTCGCTCCGCCGCCGATGGTCAGGCCGAAGGGGAAGGCATAGGTGGTCCACAGGTTGGCGCTGTGCCGGGCGGTGTTGGGGAACCGGTTGCCGTTGTAGGGCGAGGGGGCCCATACCGGCGCTGCGGTGGTGCCGGTGTTGACGTAGCCGTTGTCCTCGACCACCGCGTCCAGCCAGGTGTAGCCGCCGAACACGCTCCACTCGTCGGCCAGCTTGCCGTTGAAGCCGATTTCCACGCCGTCCACCCGCTTCCTGCCGACGTTCTGCAGGGTGCCGGCGTCGCTGGTGACACGGGCGTTGCCCATCACCGTGCGGAACGCGGCGGCGGTCAGGTTCAGGCGGTTGCCCAGCAGGTTCCACTTCACGCCCAGCTCGGCGTTGCGGGTGTCCTGCGGCTCCAGGTTCTGGATGGCCGCGGTGATGCCGTCCGCACCGTCGCCGCCATCCATGCCCGGCGGCGTGGACGAGGTGCCGTAGGACAGGTAGAGGCTCCCGTCCGCGGTGGGCTTGTAGACGATGCCGGCCTGGTAGTTGACGAAGTCGGACTGGTTGCGCAGCACCACCGGGGCGGCGGTGGCCGACCGCGTGGTGTGCACGGTGTCGTAGTCGTCGTAGCGCAGGCCCAGGTTGAGCAGCCACTGCGGCGACAGTTCCAGGGTGTCGAAGGCATACAGCGATGCGGTCCGGGTGCGCTGGCGGACATCCAGCGCCGGGTTGGTGCGGGTCACCGTGTGCAGCGAGGACCACGGGTCGTCGGCGTTGGTGCTGTAGAAATCGGTGCAGTTGTACTTCGACGCCGCGCCGACCAGGGCGGGCAGGCAGGCGGCGGAGCCGTTGAAGCCCACCGCCGGGGTCACCGTGTAGCTGCCGCGCGTGGTCCGCTCCTCGCTGTATTCGAAGCCGGTGCTGTAGCTGTGCGCGATCGCGCCGGTGCGGAAGCGGCCGGTCAGGCTCAACTGGTCGGCCAGACTGCGGGTCTCGGCGTCGCGGCTGTTGACGCGCCGCCACAGGGTGCCGTTCGCCAGCGGGTTGCCCTTGCTGTCGTCCGGCTGGGTCCAGAAGTAGTCGTTGCCGGTGCTGGCGTAGCGCATCAGGTTGCGCAGCTTGTGTTCGCCGAAGGCGAGGCTGGCCTCGACGGTGCTGATGTCGGCCTTGGTCTTCTGGAAGTCGCGGTCCTTCAGGCCGTAGTAGAGGTTGCGGTCCGGCACGATCGGGCGGCCGTCGCCGTTGAGCCGGTAGTACGGCGAAGTGGCGGCGAAGGGATTGTTGTACGGGAAGCCGCCGGCGTCGGGCAGGTCGTCGGTTTCCATGTGGTAGTGGCTGAAGACCGCCTGCACGTCGCTGTTCAGGCCGACGGCGAGCGACGGAGCGAAGCCCCAGCGGCGGACGTTGGCGACGTCGCGGCCGGGGATGTCCGATTCGTGGGTCATCAGGTTCAGGCGCGCGGCGATGCCGTCGCCCAGCACATAGTTGGCGTCCACCGTGCCGCGCAGGTAGCGGTCAGTGCCGGCGCCGACCCCGACCCGGGTTTCGTCCTTCAGTTTCGGGGTCTTGCTGACCAGGTTGATGCTGCCGCCGCCGGAGTCGCGGCCGCCGTAGGCCGAGCTGGGGCCCTTGACCACTTCGACCTGCTCCAGGTTGAAGATCTCGCGGGTCTGCATGCCCACGTCGCGCATGCCGTCGATGAAGGTGTTGCTCTGGCCGTCGAAGCCGCGGATGAACGGGCGGTCGCCGGTCGGGTTGCCGCCTTCGCCGGCGCCGAAGGTGATGCCGGGCACCATGCGCAGGGCGTCCTGCAGGCTGGTGGCGCCGGTTTCCTGCAACAGCCGCTCGGTCACGATCGAGACCGTCTTCGGCGTATCCAGCAGTTCGGCGGTGAACTTCGGCGAGGACGGGTTGAACCAGCTGCCGCGTACCTGCACCGCGTCCAGGTCGGTGGCCGTCGGCTGCGGAGCCGGAGCATCGGCGCCGGTGTCCGCTCCGGCGGCGCGGGCCGACAGCGGCGAGAAGCCGGCGGCGAGGGTGGCGGTGGCCAGCAGGGTCGCACGCGGGGCGTACTTGCGCGCATGGATGTGGCGGAAGGCAGCGTGCGGCTGGGTCCGAGTGGGGTTCATGGGGGCGATCCGTGGGTATGGGGCGGCAGGGGCGCACGGCTGCCTTGCGGACAGCCGTGCCCGGTGAAGGGCGATGCACGGGAAAACCAGATGGCGCGGTGCACGGTGCACCGCGCCCGGTGGCGGGCGCTCAGGCCGGCGGCGGTGCCTGGCCGCGGCGTCGCCAGCGGCGATCGGCGGTGTTGGCGGCCGCGGCGGTCGTGGCGGCGGCAGTGGCCATCGAGGGCAGGCAAGCCATCGCTGCGCCGGCGTTCGGGAGATCGTCGCCTTCGGCCGAGGTCTCGGCCGCCTGTGGCGCGGTTTCCAGGGAGGATGGAGCCAGAGGCCCGGTCGAAGAGGGCTCGCTGCCCGCGTCCGGGCCGGCATGATGCGCCGGCTGTGCGGGTCCGGTGTCCGTGGCTCGAGCGGTTCCTGGCGCGTTGCCGGCAAGCAGGCCCAGCGCCAGCAGTAGCAGCCCGGCCAGCCAGGTCAGGGGCCGATGCAGGTGGATCCCGGATGGAGTGGGCTGGGTGGACACGATCGGTCGGGCCGTTGCAGATGCCCGGGTTGGCCTGGATATCCATCCATAATAATGAGACGGATTATCATTTGCAACGCGAGCGCGCGCGTCCTGCCGCAGGCCGCATCAGCCGCGGTCGTCGCGGGCCCAGATTCCGCCGTCTTCGACCTTAACCGGGAACTTCGGCACCGGCGAATAAGCCGGGGCGCACAGTGCGCGGCCGTCGCGGAGATCGAAGCGGGCGCCATGCAGTACGCACTCGACGCTGCCTTCGGCCGGATCGACGCTGCCGGCGGACAGCTCGAAGTCCTCGTGGCTGCAGCGGTCCTCCAGCGCATACAGATCGCCGTCGAGATTGACCACCAGGATCGGCGCGCCGGTGACCTCGTCGAACACCGATTGCGTTTCGCCCGGCAGCAACCGGCCGGCGGGGCAGACGAAGGTCCAGGCTTCGCTCACGCCGCGGTCTCCGCGCGCAGGTCCTTCTCCAGCACCTCGAAGCGCAGATCGTCGCGCAGCGGGATGCCGAAGCGCTCGTCGCCGTAGGGGAAAGGCTTGTGGATGCCGGTGCGGACGTAGCCGCGCCGCTGGTAGAACGCGATCAGACTGTCGCGGATGTCGATCACGGTCATGCGCATGGCGGGCAGGCGCCAGTCCTCGCGGACCCGACGTTCGGCCTCGGCCAGCAGTGCCTTGCCCACGCCGCCGCCCTGCAGCTCGGGACGCACGGCGAACATGCCGAAGTAGCCGGCGCCATCCTCCTCGGCCACATGGGCACAGGCGAGCAGTGCTCCGTCGCGTTCGGCCAACAGGACCACGCTGCGCGGCCGGAGGATGTCGGCGCCCAGCACTTCGGGATCGATGCGCTGGCCATCGAGCATGTCCGCCTCGGTGGTCCAGCCGGCGCGGCTGGCATCGCCGCGGTAGGCGGCGGTGACCAGTTCGACCAGTGCCGGGATGTCGGCTTCGGTGGCTGCGCGGAACGTGAGGGAATCCATGGCAGGAATTCTAGGACGTATCCGGGCCGTTGCTAAGACTGCTACTTGGGGGCCGTCCTCGCCGCTCCCGCGCAGCCGACGGGCGGTCGGCTGCGCGAAGCATGCACGCCTGGGTGGCGGGAACGGTGGCGTCGGCCGGGGCCTGCCGTCCTCTCAGGCCAGTAGCCGACGCGCCTTCAGCAGGGCGGCGATGAAGCGATCGATCTCTTCATGGGTATTGTAGAAAGCCAGCGAGATACGCAGGGTGGCGGTCACCCCGAACCATTGCAGCAGCGGATGCGCGCAATGCTGGCCCGAGCGTATGGCCACACCCTCCAGGTCGAGCAGGGTGGCCATGTCGTGCGCATGCACGCCTTCGATCACGAAGGAAATCACCGCCGCCTTGTCCGCTGCGGTACCCAGGATGCGCAGTCCCGGGATGGCCTGCATCGCCTCGGTGGCGTGCGCCAGCAACCCGGCCTCGCGCGCCTTGACGTTCGCCATGCCCAGCGATTCCAGGTAGTCCACCGCCGCGCCCAGGCCGACGACGCCAGAGATATTGGGTGTGCCGGCCTCGAACTTCCGCGGCGGATCGTTGAACACCGTGCCCTCGAAGCTGACCTCCTTGATCATCTCGCCGCCGCCGAGGAACGGCGGCATCGCGGCGAGATGCTCGCGCCGGGCCCACAGTGCGCCGGTGCCGGTGGGGCCGCACATCTTGTGCCCGGTGACCGCGTAGAAGTCGCAGCCGATCGTCGCCAGGTCCAGCTTCAGGTGCGGCGCGGCCTGGGAACCGTCGACCACGGTGACGATGCCGCGGCGACGCGCCTCGCGGCAGATTTCGCGCACCGGATTCACCGTGCCGAGCACGTTGGAAACGTGGGTCACCGCCAGCAGCTTCACTTCCGGGGTCATCGCCCGGTACAGCGCGTCCAGGTCGAGGCTGCCGTCGGCCAGGATCTCGGCCACCCTGATCCTGGCGCCGGTGCGCTCGGCCACCAGTTGCCAGGGCACGATGTTGGCGTGGTGCTCCATCCGCGAGATCAGGATGACGTCGCCGGCCTCCAGCCGCGGCAGCGCCCACGAATAGGCCACAAGGTTGAGCGCGAAGGTGGTGCCGCTGCACAACACCAGTTCGTCGGCGCGCGCACCCAGGAAGTGGGCGAGACGGGCGCGCGCGGCCTCGTAGGCGTCGGTGGCCTCGGTGCCCAGTGCGTGCACCGCGCGACTGACGTTGGCGTTGCGACGGCGATAGAAGTCGTCCTGGGCGGCGATGACCGGCAGCGGCTTCTGCGAGGTGTTGGCGTTGTCGAAGTAAAGCAGCGGCTTGCCGTGGACCTCGCGCTGCAGCAGCGGGAAGTCCGCACGCACCCGTGCCCAGTCGACCCCCTCCGTGGCCTGCGAGGGTGCGTTCATGCGCCGTCCCCGCCCAGCGAACCAGACGCCAGGGCCGCATCGAGGCGGGCCAGCAGCAGCGCACGCAGCCCGTCGTCTTCCAGCGCCAGCAACGGTTCGCGGCAGAAGGCCACGGTCAGCAGGCGCCGCGCCCGGGCCTCGGGCACGCCGCGCGAGCGCAGGTAGAACAGCGCGTTGGCGTCGAGCTGGCCGACAGTGGCGCCGTGCGCGGCCTTGACCTCGTCGGCATCGATCACCAGCACCGGTTGGGTGTCGATCTCCGCGTCGGCCGACAGCAGCAGGTTCTTGTTCGACAGCGCCGCGTCGGTGCCGTCGGCGCCGGCGCGGATGCCGATCCCGCCATGGAACACCACCCGGCTGCGGCCATCGGCGATGCCGCGCCAGGTCAGCCCGCAGGCGGTGTCGCGGGCGATGTGCTCGATCCCCAGGCGGGTATCGACGTGGCGGCGGGCGTCGCCCAGCAGCACGCCGTTGGCGATCAGGGTCGCTGCGTCGCCTTCCAGGCGGACGTTGAGTTCGTTGCGCGACAGCGCTGCGCCAAGTTCCAGGTCGAAGCGGCGGTAGCCGGCTTCGCGCGCCAGCACCGCGTCGGTGCGGGCGAAGCGGGTCGCGCGGGCGGCATCGGCCTGGATCCGGGCGTGGCGGATCCGCGTGCGCTGGCCCAGGTGCAGTTGCAGCACCTCGGTGGACAGGTGCGCATGGTCGCCGGCGGCGAGCTGGTGCTCGACGATGTCCAGCGCCGAGTCGTTGCGCAGGTGGACCAGGTGGCGCAGGTGCCAGGCACGGTCGCCGTCCTGGGGAACGCCCACGGAAACCAGGTGCAGCGGTGCTTCGGCCTTCACCCCTGCCTCGGTGCGGACCACGGCGCCTTCCTCGGCCAGGGCCGCGTTGGCACGGGCGAAGACCTCGTCGCGGCGTTCGTAGCGGCGCAGCAGGAAGTTGGCGTCGCGCGGCTCGCCGTCGGCCAGCACCTGCGACAGTGCCTGCACCGTCGCTCCGGCCGGCAGGCCGGACAGGTCGCTGTGCGTCGCGTCGTAGCGGCCGTTGGCGAATACCAGGCGCGGGGCGGGGATGCCTTCGAGCAGGCTGGCATCGAATGCCGGCGGCACCGCGTCGGCCGCGGCGAAACCGCGCCGTTCCAGGGTACGCAACGGAGTGTACTTCCACGCCTCCTCGCGCGGGCCGGGCAGGCCGTCGGCGAGCAGCGCGTCCAGCGCCTGGCGGCGGCCCTCGCCCAGTTCCAGGGCATCGGGATCGCGCAGCGCCGAAAATCCGGCGCGGAAGGAGTCGAGCAGGGCGCTCATCAGGCCGTGCCCCGGCCCGTCGGCACAGCCGCCGGGCGTTCATCAGCGCGCGGTCCCGTGGTTCGCAAGCGCGCTTCTTCACCCTCCGGCGCCACGCGGTCCTTCAGCCAGGCGTAGCCGTGCTTCTCCAGCTCCAGCGCCAGTTCCGGGCCGCCGCTCTGCACGATGCGGCCGTCGGCCAGCACGTGGACGCGGTCGGGCTTGATGTAGTCGAGCAGGCGCTGGTAGTGGGTGATGACCACGAACGAACGCTCGGGGCTGCGCAGCGCGTTGACGCCGTCGGCCACGGTCTTGAGCGCGTCGATGTCCAGGCCCGAGTCGGTCTCGTCCAGGATCGCCAGCTTCGGCTCCAGCACGGCCAGCTGGAAGATCTCGTTGCGCTTCTTCTCGCCGCCGGAGAAGCCCTCGTTGACCCCGCGGTGCAGCAACTCGTCCTTCAGGTGCAGCACCGCCAGCTTCTCGCGCACGCGCTTGAGGAACTGCATCGAATCCAGTTCGGGCTCGCCGCGCGCCTTGCGCTGCGCGTTGAGCGCGCTGCGCAGGAAATAGGTGTTGTTCACCCCGGGGATCTCGACCGGGTACTGGAAGGCCAGGAATACGCCTTCGGCGGCGCGTTGCTCGGGTTCCAGTTCCAGCAGCGGCCTGCCATCGAACTCGACGCTGCCGGCGGTGACCTGGTAGCCGTCGCGTCCGGCCAGGATGTTGCCCAGGGTCGATTTGCCGGCGCCGTTGGGGCCCATGATGGCGTGCACCTCGCCCGGCTTCACCTCCAGGGTGAGGCCCTTGAGGATCTCGCGGCCGGCGACGCTGGCATGGAGGTTGTCGATCTTCAACATGTTGTTTTCCGTTCCTGAATTCCGGGGCGCGTCAGCCGACGCTGCCTTCCAGCGATACTTCCAGCAGTTTCTTGGCTTCCACCGCGAACTCCATCGGCAGCTCGCGGAACACCTGCTTGCAGAAGCCGTCCACGATCAGCGACACCGCGTCCTCCGGGCCGATGCCGCGCGAGCGGCAGTAGAACAGCTGGTCGTCGCTGATCTTGGAGGTGGTGGCCTCGTGCTCGACGGTGGCGCCGGGGTTCTTCACCTCGATGTAGGGGAAGGTGTGGGCGCCGCACTGCTTGCCGATCAGCAGGCTGTCGCACTGGGTGTAGTTGCGGGCGCCTTCGGCACCGCGGTCGACCTTGACCAGGCCGCGGTAGGTGTTCTGGCCGCGACCGGCGCTGATGCCCTTGGACACGATCTTGGACTTGGTGCGCTTGCCGACGTGGATCATCTTGGTGCCGGTGTCGGCCTGCTGCCGGTGGTGGGTCAGCGCCACCGAGTGGAACTCGCCGGAGGAGTCGTCGCCCAGCAGCACGCAGGACGGGTACTTCCAGGTGATCGCCGAGCCGGTCTCCACCTGGGTCCAGGTGACCTTGCTGCGCGCGCCCCGGCATTCGGCGCGCTTGGTGACGAAGTTGTAGATGCCGCCACGGCCTTGCTCGTCGCCGGGGTACCAGTTCTGCACGGTGGAGTACTTGATCTCGGCGTCGTCCAGCGCCACCAGTTCCACCACCGCGGCGTGGAGCTGGTTCTCGTCGCGCATCGGCGCGGTGCAGCCTTCCAGATAGGAGACGTAGCTGCCTTCCTCGGCGACGATGAGCGTCCGCTCGAACTGGCCGGTGTGGCCGGCGTTGATCCGGAAGTAGGTGCTCAGCTCCATCGGGCAACGCACGCCCCTGGGGATGAACACGAAGCTGCCGTCCGAGAACACCGCCGAGTTGAGCGCGGCGAAGTAGTTGTCGCCGTGCGGGACCACGCTGCCCAGGTACTTTCTCACCAGTTGCGGATATTCGCGGATCGCCTCGGACATCGAACAGAACACGATGCCCTTCTCGGCCAGTTCCTTGCGGAACGTGGTGCCCACGCTCACCGAGTCGAACACGGCGTCCACTGCCACGCCGGCCAGCTTGGCGCGCTCGTGCAACGGCACGCCGAGCTTGTCGTAGGTGTCGAGCAGTTCCTGCGGCACCTCGTCCAGCGACTGGTACTTGGGGCCCTTGGGCGCGGAGTAGTAGCTGATGGCCTGGAAGTCGATCGGCGCGATCTTCAGCTTGGCCCAGCGCGGCACCGGCATGGCCAGCCAGCGCCGGTAGGCGTCGAGGCGCCACTGGGTCATCCATTCCGGCTCGTCCTTCTTCGCCGACAGGGCGCGGATCGTGCCTTCGTCCAGGCCCGGGGGCAGGGAGTCGGATTCGATCTGGGTGACGAAGCCGGCCTCGTAGCGGCGGCCCAGGCGCTCGAGGATCTCGGCGTTCTGCGGCGGTGTTTCCGGCGCGGCGGTGGTGGTGTCGGTCTGGGTGGCCATGGGGCTGCCTGGGGATTCAGCTGGAAACACGCACGGCGATCTCGCGCCGGCGGGCAGGGGAAGGGGAGGCGGGCGGGCGCAGCATCTGCGCCAAAGTCACCCCGCGCAGGGCGTCGGCGACCACGTCGTTGATCAGGCGCCAGTTGGCACGCACGCCGCACTGGTGGGCGATGCCGCAATGGCTGTCGTGCTGGCTGCACTCGGTCATCGCCAGCGGTCCCTCCATCGCCTCGACGATCTGGATCAGGCTGATGTCGGCCGCCTCGCGTGCGAGCCGGTAGCCGCCGTGCACGCCGCGCAGGCCTTCGACCAGCCCGGCCTGGGCCAGCGGCTTGAGCAACTTGCTGACGGTGGGTTGCTCCAGCCCGGAGTGCTCGGCCAGTTCGGCGGCGCTCAGCACCCGGCCCTGGCGCGTGGCGAGCACGGTCAGGACCACGGTGGCGTAATCGGTCAGCTTGGTGACGCGGAGCATGGCGGGACGGGGGGGGCGTTAAAACGTACCGAAATTGTACGCTTTTACCCCCGCGCGGCCAAGCATGCCCCGGCCGAGCTTCAGCCCGCGTTCGCGGCGCCCGGCGGCGGCAGGACCATGGCCAGGCGTGGTCTGTCCGGCACCTGCCCGGGAGCCAGCGCTTCGGGAGCGCGCTCCCCTGCCGGTCCCAGGGCGCGGACGAAATGGTAGAGGGCGCGCTGGTCCTCCTCGGACATTGCGCGCAGTTCGTACCAGGGCACCAGCGGCCCACGTCCGCCACGGATCCCTTGCCTGCCGCCCCGGTCGGCCGGACGCGTACCGGCCGCGGGCTTGGGTTGCGGCGCGGCATGGGCGAGAATCGGCCTTCCCCTCGTCGCCGGAACGCCAATGCCCCGCAAGATCGAAGCCCGCCAGTCCGACATCCATGGCAACGGCGTGTTCGCCCTGGTCGCCATCCGCAAGGGTGAGCGCATCGTCGAATACAAGGGCAAGCGGCGCACCCATGCCGAAGTGGACGCGGACGACGAGGGCGACGTGGAGTCCGGGCACACCTTCCTGTTCACGCTCAACGACGACTATGTCATCGATGCCAACCACAAGGGCAACAAGGCGCGCTGGATCAACCACAGCTGCGATCCCAACTGCGAGGCGGTGCTCGACGAACACGACGGGAAGAACCGCAAGAAGGACCGGGTGTTCATCGAGGCGATCCGCAGGATCGCACCGGGCGAGGAACTGACCTACAACTACGGCATCGTCCTGGCCGAGCGGCACACGGCGCGACTGAAGAAGATCTGGGCCTGCCGCTGCGGCTCGTCCAAGTGCACCGGGACGATGCTGCAGCCCAAGGACTGATCCGGCCGCGCGCGGCATCCGCCCACGCGGCCGGCTGCCGGTCAGCGCAGGGCGCCGCCGATGTCGCGATTGAACGTCACCACCAGCCGCCCGTTCTCCACCGCGGCCGATTCGACCTGCACGCCGCCCAGCGCGGAGGCCAGTTCCGGTTCGATCCGGTACACCGGCTGGTTGGCCGCATAGCTGGACAGCCAGGCGTTGAGCAGGTCGCGGCTGCCGGGACTCAGGTCCTCGCCGGTGCCGGTCTGCCTGAAGCGGTCGATCCGCGGCTGGTCGAGGAAGAACGCGCCCTGGCCCGCGTCGAAGCGCAGCCCGCTGCTGAGGGTGAGCGTGCCCAGCGGCACGGCATCGCCACCGGCGGTGGCCACGCCCAGATCCATGGACAGGAGCACGCGGTTGCCCGGCGGGATCGCCAGCCGCGGTTTGTCGACCGTCACCTCGACCAGCCCGCCGAGCGCGCCCTGCCGGTGCGGAAAGCGGCCGTCGAGGAACCCCTGCGCATCGGCCGCGTCGATCGACAGCCGTCGGCCACTGATTTCCGGGGCGGCGATCACGGCAGCGGCGGCGAATGCCGTACCGGCCACAAGCACGAGCAGGGACAGCAGGCGGACATGGGTTTGCATCGGAATCCTCCCGGTAAGTCCGGCCATGGTGCCAGCATCGCGGCCGCCGTGCTCTCCCGGACGACCGCGACGGGCCATCCGCAAAAAGAAACGGGGCGGCATCGCTGCCGCCCCGCGAGAAACCCGGGAAGTCGCGCGGATCAGGCCGCGGCGTCCTTCAGCTTCTTCAGCGGACGCACCTTCACCTTCACCGAGGCGGGCTTGGCGGCGAACCACTGCTCTTCCTTGGTGAACGGGTTGATGCCCTTGCGCTTGGCCTTGGCCGGCACCTTGACCGCGGTGACCTTGAACAGGCCCGGCAGGGTGAAGCTGCCAGCACCCTTCTTGCTGATCGCGCCGGATACGGCGCCTTCCAGCGCGGCAAGCACGGCCTTGACGTCCTTGGCGGCCACAGCGCTGGCTTCAGCCAGGTGCTTGACCAGGGCGGACTTGCCCAGCACTTCCTTCAGCGGCTTGGCGGCAGCCGGAGCGGCGGCCTTCTTCGGGGCGGCCTTCTTCGCCGCTTTCGGCGCAGCCTTCTTGGCGGCCGGCTTCTTGGTGGTCTTCGCCATAACTTTCCTGTTCCGTTCGAATGGATGGTTTATTTGGGGCACCGACGGTGTCGGCAACGCGAATGTAGGGCATGCGCGGGCCTTCGCCAAGGGGGAAACGGCAGAAAACCGCGGAAATTTCGCTGGCCGCCGCCGTATTCGCCCGCCTGGAACGTCCCCGTTGCCTGCCGGCGCGGCGGACCGGGCCGCAAGGCGGGCGCCGTCGCCCGCCTCGGAGTCGCTACAGCGGCACGAAGCGGATCGCCTGTCCGCCGCCGGCAGCCAACACCAGCGGCAGGGTGTCGGTGCTGCGAACCTCGCGGGTTTCCCGCACGAAATCGAACGGCGCGGTCCGCCAGTGCGCGTGTTCGCCGTCGCGGTAGATCTCGGCGCGATAGCGGCGGCCGGGCTCCAGGAACGACAGCGGCAGCCGCAACCGCCGCGCGGCCTCGTCGGTGACCGCGCCCAGGAACCATTCCTCGCCGCCACGGGCCTTGCGTGCGAACACCACGTAGTCGCCGACCTCGCCATCCAGCACCCGGCTCTGGTCCCAGTCCACCGCCACGTCGCGGATGAACTGGAACGCGTCCGGGTGCTCGGCATAGTGCTCGGGCAGGTCGGCCGCCATCTGGATCGGGCTGTAGATCACCACATACAGCGCCAGCTGCTTGGCCAGGGTGCTTTCGATCTGCTGCCCGCCGCGGCCCTTGAGGCTGACGATCCCGGGGGTGAAGTCCATCGGTCCGGCCAGCATCCGGGTGAACACCAGGTTGGCCTCGTGCTCGGGTGGATTGGGCGGCTGGCCCCAGGCGTTGAACTCCATGCCGCGCGCGCCCTCGCGCGAGATCCAGTTCGGATACGTGCGGCGCAGGCCGGTGTCCTTGATCGGCTCGTGCGCGTTGACCGCGATGTGGCGCTTGGCGGCTTCCTCGACCACGCGCTGGTGGTGGCGGCTCATCCACTGGCCCTCGTGCCACTCGCGCACCACCGGGCCGCCTTCGCGATCCTGGCGCTGGATGTCGCCGGCATCGCAGACATAGCCGGTCTTGACCACGTCCACCCCGTTGCGCGCGTACAGGTCCAGTGCCGCCGGCAACTGCCGCTCGTAGTGGCTGACCGCACAGGCGGTCTCGTGGTGGCCGATCAGGTGCACGCCCTGGGTCGCGCCGTAGGCGGCCAGCGCTTCGAGGTCGAAATCGGGGACCGGACGGGTGAAGTCGAAGCGCCAGCCGTTGCCGAACCAGTCGCCGTCCCAGCCCGGATTCCAGCCTTCCACCAGCACGCCGCGGAAGCCGTTGGCGGCGGCGAAATCGATGTAGCGCTTGGTGTTCGCGGTGGTGGCGCCATGGCGCGGGCCGGTGGACCAGGTCTCCGTGTCCAGGTGCAGCGACCACCACACGCCCACGTACTTGGCTGGCCGGAACCAGCTCACGTCGCCGAGCCGATTGGGCTCGTTGAGGTTGAGGATCAGGTTCGACTCGGCCAGGTCGCCGGCGCGGTCGCCGATCTGGACCGTGCGCCAGGGCGTGGCGAACGGGGTGGTGCGCACCACCGCGGTGCCGTGGTCGTCGCCGGGGGTGAGCGCGGCGCGCAGCACGCCACCGTCGCCCTGGGCCAGGTTCATGCCGGCATAGTCCACCAGCGCGGCCTCGTGGATCGACAGGTGCAGGCCGCGGTCGGTACGCAGGGTGATCGGGGTCTGGGCCACCGCGACCTGGGACAGCGGGGTGCGCGAATACAGGTATTCCTCGCGGTTCCATTCGAACGCCGGGATCCACCAGGCGGTGGCCGGCCCGGCCACCTTGAACTCGGTCAGCTCCTGCCGGATCCGGACTTCGTCCATCGCTGCCTGGCGGGGGAACTCGTAGCGGAAGCCGATGCCGTCGTCGTAGACGCGGAACACCACGTCGAAGCGGCGGCCCACGCTGCGGCCGCCGGCGGGCCGCTCGGCGAAGCCGGCCCGCAGTTCGTTGTAGTGGTTGCGGACGAAGCGGCGCTCGCCCCAGGGCTGCTCCCAGGTCTCATCGAAGCTGGAGGCGGACTGGCCGGCCAGTTCCAGGTTGCGCTCCAGGCGCCCGTCGCCGAGCAGGAAGCCCAGCCGCGAAGGCGCGATCACCGCCTCGCCGCGGCGCTCGACCCGGTAGGCCAGGCGGCCTTCGTGCTGCGATTCCAGGACCACGGTCAGCACGCCGCCGGGCGAGGACGCCCGCGCGAGTTCCTTCGCCGCCGCGGGCGCGGCAGCGATCAGCAGCGCGAACAGCGCCGGGAGCAGATGCCGGCGGCGAGGCGCGGGGCGGACGGGACGCGGATGGGTCATGGCGATGCTCTCATTCCAGGACGTAGACGATGGCGGTGCGTGGCGGCACCCTGAAGCGGCCGCGGCGGGAATCGAACCGGGCCTGCTCCCGCGGCCGGGTGTCGGCCGCGCCCGGTGCCCGGTGCACCGGGTGCAGCACGTAGCCCTTGTTGCGCTCGCCCGGCAGATCCAGCACCTCCGTGCGCGGGGAGGCGTTGAGCAGGTACAGCACCTCGCGGAAGCCTGCGCCGGGATGGCCGGTGCCGTCCAGGTGGCCGGCGATCACCCGCGGGTTCTGCCCGGGACCGGTATTGGGGAAGGTCAGGCGGGCCAGCACGTCCTCCGCGGTGTCCAGCCGGAACAAGGTGGAACTGGCGCGGATCCGCAGCAGGTCGCGCAGTGCGTCGCGGGCGAAAGCGATGTCCGCCGGTGCCGGACGGATCGACGGATCGGCCAGGCGCGGGCCGATCCACGGCCAGTTGTCCCGGTTGTCGCCGGCCGGCGGCAGGCCGGTGCCGAAGAAATTGTCGCGGTAGCTCCAGTCCAGGCGGTTGAACCAGTCGCCGGAGTCGTAGCTGTTGCGATCCATCGACTTGGAGCGCAGCGTGTCGATCCCGGCATGGAAATAGGCCACGCCCTGGCTGAAGGCCACGGCGGCCATGCCCAGCACCTGCACCCGCGCCCGGTCGCGGGCCGACGTGGCGCGCGGCAGGCGGAACGCATTGAGGTCGTACAGGGTCTCGTTGTCGTGGTTCTCGACGTAGTTGACCACCTCGCCCGGCGCGCTGGCGTAGCCGGCGGGCTGGCCGGCGTAGTCGATCTCGTGCAGTGGCGTGCGGCTGCCGTCGGCGGTTTCCAGCACGTAGTCGCGCAGGGTGCCGGCCAGGCCGACGCGGACCAGGTCGGCGGTGCGCGGCAATGCCTCGCGCCCCGCCGCCGGATCGGCCAACTCGTTGGGCGCGAATCCCAGTCCGTTGAGCCAGCCCTGGCGTCGGACCTTGTCCGCCCCGGTGTCGCCGGCGCTGCCGCCGCGCAACGCATCGCGGGCGCGGTCGCTGAAGGTGCCGATCCCGCTGCCGCCCAGTGCCAGCTGCGAGGCCTGGACGAAGCGCCGGCCGTCGGCCACTTCGCCGAAATTCCAGCCCTCGCCGACCAGTTCCACCCGGCGTCCGGCGGCGGCGTCCACCCGCCGTTGCAGCGCCTCCATCGCCGCGCGCGGCTGGTGGCCCATCAGGTCGAAGCGGAACGAGTCGATCCGGTAGTGGCGTACCCAGAGCTCGACCGAATCGATCATCAGCCGCGCCATCATCGCGTGCTCGGTGGCGGTGTTCGCGCAGCAGGTGCTGTGCTCCACCTTCCCGTCCGCGTCCAGGCGCTGGTAGTAGCCGGGCACGATCCGGTCCAGCACCGAGCGCTCGTCCTGGCCAGAGGCGTGGGTGTGGTTGTAGACCACGTCCATGCCCACCCGCAGGCCCAGCGCATGCAGCGCCATCACCATCGCCCGGAACTCGCGGATGCGCGCGGCGCCGTCGGCCGCGTCGCTGGCGTAGCTGCCCTCGGGCACGTTGAAGTGGAACGGGTCGTAGCCCCAGTTGAAGCAGTCCCGCGCGGCATGGGCCATCACCGCGGCCTGCTGCAGCGGGCTGTCGGGTGCGGCGTCGGGAACTTCGGGAACGACGCAGCCGGATTCGGGGACGCTGGCGAAGTCGAACACCGGCAGCAGGTGCACATCGGTCAGCCCGGCCCGGGCCAGGGCCCGCAGGTGGGCCATGCCCGCGCCGCCAGCGTCGGTGAAGGCCAGGTACTTGCCGCGGTGCGCGGCGGCCACCGTCGGGTCGCCGGACGAGAAGTCGCGCACGTGCAGTTCGTAGATCGACATGTCGGTCTGCGCGCGCAGCGGTGCAGGGCGCGGCGCCGCATCCCAGCCCTCGGGCTTCAGCGCCGGATCGTCCAGGTCGGCGATGTAGCTGCGCTTCGAGTCGACGCCCAGCCCCACCGAATACGGGTCGGTGACCCGGTTGCGGACCAGGCCGGTGCCGGGTGCGTGCACGTCGACCAGATAGTCGTAATAACGCCCCCCCAGGTCGCCCGGAAGCGACGCCGACCACAGACCGGTGGCCGGGTCCGGGCGCAGCGGCGCGATCGCCCGGGCGTGGCCATGGTCGTCGTCGTAGAGGCAGACATGGACCGCCTGCGCGGTGGGCGCCCAGACGCCGAAGCGGGTGCCGGCAGCGGAGGGCCGCACGCCCAGTCCCGGCGCTTCGGCCGCGGCGGCGTACAGGTCGTCCAGGGCACCGGCGTGCTGCAGGGCGGTGGCTTCCAGCACGCGCCCCCCGGCATCCTCGCGCACCAGCAGCAGCGACTGCCGCAGCAGCTCGCGCAGGCGGCGGTCGTCGAGTTCGAGGCTCAGCGTCGCGCCGGCCGCGACATGGGCGAAGCGCTTGCGCAATGCGGGGGCGAGGGGCGCGGCGGGCTGCAATGCCACGGCGCCGTCGGCGCCCTGCACCGGGCTGCCGGCACGGGCGCGGATGCCGCCGCGTGCGGCGTGGTAGAGGACATGGCGCTGCGTGGCATCGCTGCCGGGCCAGCGGATCGTGCGCCGGTCCAGCCACAACGCCCGGGTTTCGGTCGTTGGCCCGGGATCGGCGGCCAGCACGGTCTGGAAACCGCCGTCGCAGGCATCCGTCGACAGCGCGGCGGACTGCGCGGCACTTGCCCAGGATGTGGCCAGCAGCAGTCCGGCGAGCCATGGCCGTACTGCACGGACGAGGACGCAGTGGTTGGCATGGCGTGCGGCGACGGCGCCGCGCATCCGGTCCCGCATCGCGCCCTCCCAGGCCGAGTCGTCCGCATCGTTTCCCCACTATTGCGGAGCGCAAGCGGTGCCGCCACTGCCAACGGCATGAATACGTATGTACCGGAACCGCGGCGGGCGGGGCGCACGCGTGGTTCGCCGCGCCGCCGGCGCCTCACCCGGCCATGCTGGAGCCGCGCAGCGCCAGGCGTACCGGCAGGGTCCGGCTCTCCACCTTCTCGCCCTGGATCAGCCGGATCAGGCTGTCCACCAGCACTTCGCCGGCCTGCTTGGTGTCCTGCTGCACGGTGGACAGCGCCGGCTGCACCAGGCCGGCCATGGCGATGTCGTCGAAGCCGGCCACCGCCACGTCCACCGGCATCCGCAGGCCGCGCTCGCGCAGCGCCTTCATCGCACCCAACGCGATCAGGTCGCTGGCGCCGAACACCGCGTCGAAGTGCGCGCCCGCCGCGAGCAGCCCGGCGGCGGCTTCGTAGCCGGCCTGCTCGGTGGTGATCGCGTCGGCCTGCAGCGCCGGGTCCGGTTCCAGTCCGGCCGCATGCAACGCCTCGGCATGGCCGCGATAGCGCTCGAAGAATTCCGGATAGTGGTCCGAGGCGTGGCCAAGGAAGGCGATCCGCCGCCGTCCCCGGGCCAGCAGGTGCGCGGTCATGTCGTGCCCGCCCTGGAAGTTGTCGCAGCCGATCGACACGCCCGGTTCGCCGGGCAGGGCCGCGCCCCAGCGCACGAAATGGGTGCGCTGGGCGACCAGTTGCTGCAGCTTGGACTCCGATTCCAGGTAGTCGCCGTAGCCGAGCAGGATCAGGCCGTCGGCCTTGTGGCTGTCCTCGAAGTCGGCGTGCCAGTCGGCCGACAGCTGCTGGAAGGACACCAGCAGGTCAAAGCCGCGCAGCGCGCAGGCACGGGTGATCGAGCCGAGCATCGAGTGGAAGAACGGATTGATCAGCGAGTCGTCCGGGGTCGGATCCTCGAAGAACAGCAGGGCCAGGGTGCCGGACTGCTGGCAACGCAGGTTGGACGCGTTCTTGTCGACCTTGTAGTTCAGTTCGCGGGCGATGGTCAGGATCTTCTGCCGGGTCTCCTCGTTGACCGAGGGGCTGCCGCGCAGGGCGCGCGACACCGTCGGCTGGGAGACCCCGGCCAGGTGGGCGATGTCGAGCGAAGTGGCCTTGCCCTTGATGGTCATGCGGCCCCCCTCCGGGCCGGATGGCGTCCTGCTCCCGGCATCATGCCACGGCCCGTCGCCGGGTTTGCGCCACCGCCCCGCTGGGCTAGAATCGGGTCATCGCCGCCGGCACCGGGCCGGCGCGCCAGCAGACAGGATGGCCCGCGGCAACGCCGGCCCAGCGTGCGACATGAGCACTACCCGCGCCCACCGCTGAACGCCGCCGAGGCCCCCGCGACACCGCAGGCGCCCTCGTGGTGCTTTTTTTATGCCCGTCCATGGGCAGAGCCCGGCCATCCATGGCCGGACACCCCAATGCATAGCGCCGGCTTTGGCCGGCCGCCTTGAAACCTGAAGCCTTGCCCATGATCACGATCACCCTTCCCGATGGTTCCCGCCGCGAATTCGACGCTCCCGTTTCGGTCCTGCAGGTCGCCCAGTCGATCGGCGCCGGGCTGGCCAAGGCCACCGTGGCCGGCCAGGTCGACGGCCGCCTGGTCGACGCCTGCGACCTCATCGACCACGACGCCAGCCTGCGCATCATCACCCCCAGGGACGAGGAGGGCGTGGAGATCATCCGCCACTCCTGCGCGCACCTGGTCGGCCACGCGGTCAAGCAGCTGTACCCGGACGCGAAGATGGTGATCGGCCCGGTGATCGCCGAGGGGTTCTACTACGACATCTGGAACGAGCGTCCGTTCACCCCGGACGACCTGGCCGCGATCGAGCAGCGCATGCACGAACTGGTCGCGCAGGACTACGACGTGGTCAAGAAGATGACCCCGCGCGCCGAGGTGATCGAGGTGTTCAAGGCCCGCGGCGAGGACTACAAGCTGCGCCTGGTCGAGGACATGGACCCGTCGATCGGAGCGATGGGCCTGTACCATCACCAGGAATACGTGGACATGTGCCGCGGCCCGCACGTGCCCAACACGCGCTTCCTCAAGGCGTTCAAGCTGACCCGCATCTCCGGCGCCTACTGGCGCGGGGACGCGAAGAACGAGCAGTTGCAGCGCATCTACGGCACCGCCTGGGCCGACGACAAGCAACTCAAGGCCTACATCCAGCGCATCGAAGAGGCCGAGAAGCGCGACCATCGCCGGATCGGCAAGCAGCAGAACCTGTTCCACCTGCAGGAAGAGGCCCCGGGCCTGGTGTTCTGGCACCCGAAGGGCTGGTCGGTATGGCAGGTGGTCGAGCAGTACATGCGCAAGGTGTACCGCGACACCGGCTACGGCGAGGTGCGCTGCCCGCAGATCCTGGACGTGTCGCTGTGGCAGAAGTCCGGCCATTGGGACAACTACCAGGACAACATGTTCTTCACCGAGTCGGAGAAGCGCACCTACGCGCTCAAGCCGATGAACTGCCCGGGCCACATCCAGGTGTTCAACCAAGGCCTGCACAGCTACCGCGACCTGCCGATCCGCTACGGCGAGTTCGGCGCCTGCCACCGCAACGAGCCGTCCGGCGCGCTGCACGGCATCCTGCGCGTGCGCGGCTTCACCCAGGACGACGGCCACGTATTCTGCACCGAGGCGCAGGTCGAGGCCGAGGTCCGCGCCTTCCACGGGCAGGCGCTGAAGGTCTACGCCGACTTCGGCTTCGAGGACATCCAGATCAAGATCGCGCTGCGCCCGGACGCCCGCCTGGGCGACGACGCCACCTGGGACAAGGCCGAAGACGCCCTGCGCTCGGCCCTGCGCGCCTCCGGGGTGGAGTGGCAGGAACTGCCGGGCGAGGGCGCCTTCTACGGCCCCAAGATCGAGTACCACCTCAAGGACGCCATCGGCCGCACTTGGCAGCTGGGCACCATGCAGGTCGATTTCATGATGCCCGGCCGGCTGGGCGCCGAGTACGTGGACGAGAACAGCCAGCGCCGGCACCCGGTGATGCTGCACCGGGCCATCGTCGGCTCCATGGAGCGGTTCATCGGGATCCTGATCGAGCACCATGCCGGGGCCTTCCCGGCCTGGCTGGCCCCGGTCCAGGCGGTGGTCATGAACATCACCGACGCCCAGGCCGACCATGTAGCCGAGGTTGAAAAAACCCTTTCAAATCAAGGATTCAGGGTCGAGGCCGATTTGCGCAACGAGAAGATCGGCTTTAAGATCCGCGAGCACACGCTGCAGCGGGTGCCGTACCTGCTGGTGGTCGGGGACCGCGAGAAGGAGAACGGTGCCGTGGCGGTGCGCACGCGTTCCGGGGAAGATTTGGGCACAATGTCGGTGTCCGCGTTCGCCGAGATGCTGCGTTCGCAGCGGATGTAGCCAACAATGGCGCCGCCGGCCCCGTGCCGGTGCGCCGCCCTACCACCCCCGGAGACTGCAATATCAGCACCCCCGAGAAGCAAAACCGAAAGAACCTGGAGATCCGCGTCCCGCGCGTGCGCGTGATCGGGTCCGATGGCGAGATGGTCGGCGTCCTGTCGCGCGACGAAGCCTTGCGCATGGCCGAGGACGAGGGTCTGGACCTGGTCGAGATCCAGCCCAATGCCGATCCGCCGGTCTGCAAGGTCATGGACTTCGGCAAGTTCAAGTTCGAACTGCAGAAGAAGGCCAACGAGGCCAAGAAGAAGACCAAGCAGGTCGAGATCAAGGAAGTGAAGTTCCGTCCGGTCACGGACGAGGGCGACTACCAGATCAAGCTGCGCAAGATGCGCGAGTTCCTGGTCGACGGCGACAAGATCAAGGTCAACATCCGTTTCCGTGGCCGCGAGATGAGCCACCAGGAACTGGGCCGGCAGATGGCCGCGCGGATCGAGACCGACCTGGGCGAGGACATCGTCATCGAGTCGCGCCCGCGCCTGGAAGGCCGGCAGATGGTGATGATGATCGCGCCGAAGAAGAAGTAAGCAGTGGGCCGCGCGATCGGCCATCTGCAGCAAAGGGCGCCGGAGGGCGCCCTTTGGCTTTCTGGAGTCCCGGGAGGGGCGGTCGCCCGCACGCCGGCGCGATCCCTCATGTCCTCATGCCACCGCGGCACGCCGCCGGGGCCGGGGCTTCCCGCACCTGGAACCTGCTGATTTGCAACGGAATCCGGTGCCTGCCATAATGCGCGGCTCCGGTTCGCCGGGGGTTGCCATAGCGGCAACAGGACCCGCCTTTTTTCCCCATTGGAATCAAAGGCTTACCGACCGGTGTGGGCAGGATGGAAAGTGCGGTTCCGGCCGCCGCCCGCGCCAGTGACAGATTTCTCAAGGACTCAGCAATGCCCAAGATCAAGACCAACCGGGCGGCGGCCAAGCGTTTCCGCAAGACCGCCTCCGGCAAGTACAAGGCCGGCCACGCCAACCGTAGCCACATCCTCACCAAGAAGGCGACCAAGCGGAAGCGCAACCTGCGGCAGACGAACATCGTTCGTGCCGAGGACGCGGGCCGTCTGAACCGCATGCTGCCCTATCTCTGAGGAGGACTGAGCAATGGCACGAGTCAAGCGTGGCGTCCAGGCGCGCCGCCGTCACAAGAAGATCCTGAACCTCGCCAAGGGCTACTACAACGCCCGCCGCAAGGTCTTCCGCGCCGCCAAGCAGGCGGTCATCAAGGCGCAGCAGTACGCCTACATCGGCCGCAAGCAGAAGAAGCGCAACTTCCGCTCGCTGTGGATCACCCGCATCAACGCGGCCGCCCGCAGCAACGGCATGAGCTACAGCCGCTTCATGAACGGCCTGCTCAAGGCCGGCATCACCCTCGACCGCAAGGTGCTGGCGGACATCGCCGTGCACGACGCGGCCGGGTTTACGGCGCTGGCCGAGAAGGCCAAGGGCGCCCTGGCGGCCTGAGCGCCGTCTCTCCACCGTAAACGAGGTACCGGGCGGCTCGCCGCCCGAAACGTGGGGAAGGGCGCGAGTCCTTCCCCATTGTTTTTTCCAGTATTCCCAGCTTTTCCAAGGGCCGGAAGAAGCCATGAGCGACATCGAATCCCTGTCGGCGCGCGCGCTCGCCGACATCGCGGCAGCGCAGGATCCCGAGGCGCTGGACGCGCTGCGCGTGGCCCTGCTCGGCAAGCAGGGCAGCATCACCGCCCAGCTCAAGCAGCTGGGGGCGCTGGCGCCCGAGCAGCGCAAGGCGGTGGGCGAGGCGATCAACCGCGCCCGCGACGCGGTGGGCGCGGCGCTGGCCGCGCGCAAGGCGCTGCTGGACGAGGTCGCGCTCGACGCGCGCCTGGCCGGCGAGTCGATCGACGTCACCCTGCCGGGCCGGGAGGCGCAGCGCGGCGGCATCCATCCGGTTTCGCGCACCCTGGAACGGATCGCCGAAATCTTCGGCCGACTGGGCTACGAGCTGGCCGACGGCCCGGAGATCGAGGACGACTGGCACAACTTCGAGGCGCTCAACTTCCCGCCGCACCACCCGGCGCGGGCGATGCACGACACGTTCTATTTCCCGCCCGACGCCAGTGGCGTGGCCCGACTGCTGCGCACGCACACCTCCGGCGTGCAGGTGCGCTACATGGACGATCATGCGCCGCCGCTGCGGATGATCGCCGCCGGCAAGGTCTACCGCAGCGACTCGGACCAGACCCATTCGCCGATGTTCCACCAGGTCGAGGGCCTGCTGGTGGACGAGCATTCCACCTTCGCCGACCTCAAGGGCACCCTGGCCGAGTTCGTGCGCGCGTTCTTCGAGCGCGACTTCCAGATGCGCTTCCGACCCAGCTACTTCCCGTTCGTGGAACCGGGCGCCGAGGTGGACATCGCTTGGCAGCAGCCTGACGGCAGCGTGCGCTGGCTGGAGGTGCTGGGCTGCGGCATGGTCCACCCGAACGTGCTGCGCAACTGCGGCATCGACCCGGAGCGCTACACCGGCTTCGCCTTCGGCCTGGGCGTGGAGCGCTTCGCGATGCTGCGCTACGGCGTCAACGACCTGCGTGCGTTCTTCGACAACGACGTGCGCTTCCTGAGGCAGTTCGCATGAAATTCTCCGAGAACTGGCTGCGCGGTCACGTGCCGACCTCCGCCAACCGCGACGAACTGGCCGCGACCCTGACCGCCATCGGCCTGGAGGTCGAGGAGGTCACCGCGCTGGGCGACGGCCTGGCCGGAGTGGTGGTGGCGCGGATCGTCGAGGCGGTGAAGCATCCGGAGGCCGACCGCCTGCAGGTATGCCAGGTGGATGCCGGTACCGGCGCGTTGCTGCAGATCGTGTGCGGCGCGCCGAATGCGCGCCCCGGACTGCTCGCCCCGCTGGCCACCGTCGGTTCGAACGTGGGCGGCATCGCGATCAAGGCGGCCAGGCTGCGCGGCGTGGAGTCCCACGGCATGCTCTGCTCGGCGAAGGAACTGGGCGTGGACGCCGATGCATCCGGCCTGCTGGAGCTTCCCGACGATGCGCCGATCGGCACGCCCATCGGCGAGTACCTGGGCCTGCCCGATGCCAGCATCGAGATCAAGCTGACCCCCAACCGCGCCGACTGTTTCAGCGTGCGAGGCATCGCCTACGACGTGGCCGCCGCGCTTTCCAGCGAGGTGGCGCCGCTGGACGTGGCCACGATCCCGGCCGCCAGCGCCCGCGGACTGGAAGTCGAGCTGCACGCGGGCGCCGATGCACCGCGCTACTGCGGCCGCGTGATCGAGGGCGTGGATGCGGCCGCGCGCACCCCGGTGTGGATGGCCGAGCGCCTGCGCCGCGCCGGTGTGCGCCCGGTGTCGCTGCTGGTGGACATCACCCAGTACGTGATGCTGGAACTGGGCCAGCCGATGCACGCCTTCGACCTGGACACGCTGAAGGGCCCGATCGGCGTGCGCCCGGCGCGCGCTGGCGAGCGCCTGACCCTGCTGGACGGCCGCGAAGTCGGGCTGGACGACTACTTCCTGGCTATTACCGATGCCGACCGTCCGGTTGCGCTGGCCGGAGTCATGGGCGGCATGGACACTCGCGTCACCGACGCCACCCGCAACGTGTTCCTGGAAGCGGCGCATTTCGCCCCGGCCGCGATCATGGGTCGCGGTCGTCGCCTGGGCCTGCACACCGACGCCGGTCACCGCTTCGAGCGCGGCGTGGATCCGGAGTTGCCGCGCACTGCGATCGAACTGGCGACCCGGCTGGTGCTGGAATTGGGCGGCGGCACGCCGGGCCCGGTGACCGAGGCGGTGCTGGAGCCGCACCTGCCGCAGCCGTCCGCCATTGCCTTGCGCCGGGCGCGCATCGCGCGCGTGCTGGGCATCGCCATCGACGATGCCGAGGTCGCGCGCATCCTGCGCGCGCTGGGCATGCAGGTGTCGGCCACGGCCGAGGGTTGGCACGTATTGCCGCCCAGCCGCCGCTTCGACATCGCCATCGAGGAAGACCTGATCGAGGAACTGGCGCGGATCCATGGCTACGACCGGATCCCGGCCACCGTCCCCGGTGGCCCGGCGCGGATCGCCGCGGGCAGCGAGACGCGCGTGGCCGAGGCCGACCTGCGCCGGCAACTGGTGGCCCGCGACTACCTGGAGGCGGTCTGCTTCGCCTTCGTCGACGCCGAATTGCTGGAACAATGGGGCGCCGCCGCCGATACCGTGCCGCTGGCCAACCCGCTCAGCGCCGAGCTGGCGGTGATGCGTCCGCGGCTGCTGCCGGGCCTGGTCTCGGCGCTGGCGCGCAACGCGGCGCGCCAGGCCGGGCGCGTGCGCCTGTTCGAGCTGGGCCGCGTGTTCGCCGCCGCCGACCCGGCGCAGCGTGCGCCGGGCGGCCCGATGCCGGCACCGGCGGAGACCCGCCGGATCGCCGCGGTGGCCTGCGGCGATGTCGTGGCCGAGCAGTGGGGCGCGCCTGCGCGCAAGCTCGATTTCCACGACCTCAAGGGCGACCTGGAATCACTGGCCGCCACGGCCGGCGCGATCCTGGAGTTCCGTCCTTCGGTCGAACCGTTCGGCCATCCCGGCCGCAGCGCCGACGTGTACCGCACCGACCTGGAAGGCGGCGCCGCGCGCCTGGGCTGGATCGGCCAGTTGCACCCGCGCCTGTGCAAGGCGCTGGATCTGGACCTGGACGTGGTCGGCTTCGAACTGGATCTGGAGCCGTTGGAGCGGCGCGCGTTGCCGCGCGCGACCGAGCTGTCGCGGTTCCCGGCCGTGCGCCGCGACCTGGCCTTCGTGGTCGCCGACCGGGTGCCGTGGTCGGCCCTGGCCGACAGCGTGCGTGCGGCGGCCGGTCCGGTGCTGCGCGACTTGCTGCTGTTCGATCGCTACCAGGGCCCGGGCATTGAATCCGGATGCAAGAGTCTGGCTATGGGCTTGATTTTGCAGGACAACACGCGCACTCTCACCGACGAAGACGCGGATGCGGTGGTGGAACGGGTGGTGGCCGGACTGGGCCGCGACCATGGCGCCAGGATCCGCGGCTGATCCAGGGGAAGAATCGCAATGGCATTGACCAAGGCCGAGATGGCCGAACGCCTGTTCGACGAAGTGGGCCTGAACAAGCGCGAGGCGAAGGAGTTCGTCGACGCGTTCTTCGACGTGCTGCGCGAGGCGCTGCAGTCCGGCCGTCAGGTGAAGCTGTCGGGCTTCGGCAACTTCGACCTGCGCCGCAAGAACCAGCGTCCGGGGCGCAACCCGAAGACCGGCGAGGAGATCCCGATCTCCGCCCGCACCGTGGTCACCTTCCGCCCCGGGCAGAAGCTGAAGGAGCGCGTGGAAGCCTACACGGGGGCCGAGCCGAATGCTTGATCCCGGCAGCAACCGCGAACTCCCGCCGATCCCGGCCAAGCGCTACTTCACCATCGGCGAAGTCAGCGAGCTGTGCGACGTCAAGCCGCACGTGCTGCGCTACTGGGAGACCGAATTCCCGAGCCTGAGCCCGGCCAAGCGCCGCGGCAACCGCCGCTACTACCAGCGCCATGACGTGCTGATGGTCCGCCAGATCCGCGGCCTGCTCTACGAGCAGGGCTACACCATCGGCGGCGCCCGCCTGAGGCTGGAAGGCGAGGGCGCGAAGCAGGAGTCGGCGCTGAGCAGCCAGATCGTGCGCCAGGTGCGCATGGAGCTGGAGGAAGTGCTGCAACTGCTGCGGCGCTGAACGGCCCGGCGGAAGCTCGCCGCAGTCCTTGCCGAACCGGTATAATCACCGGCCCGCCTCGGCGGGAAGCTGCTTCGGGGTATAGCGCAGCCTGGTAGCGCACCAGTCTGGGGGACTGGTGGTCGTCGGTTCGAATCCGGCTACCCCGACCAATTCGCGTCATTGCCAAAGGCCTGCGGAACACCGCAGGCCTTTGTCTTTTCCCCCGCACGACCGGCCATCAGGCCGAAGCAGGGTACCGGGGTCGGGTAAGCTCCCGCCCAGGAACGGGATCGCGAACAGGGGGCAGGCTCGATGGCGCAAGCGGACCGCACCGATGTGCTGGTCGCCGGCGGTGGCCTGGCCGGCATCGTGACCGCGCTGGAATGCCTGCGCGCAGGCCTGCGCGTGACCCTGGTGGACCGCGATACGCCCGAGCGGCTGGGTGGCCTGGCGCTGTGGGCCTTCGGCGGCATGGCCCTGGTCGACACGCCGTTGCAGCGGCGCAGGAAGATCGCCGATTCGCCCGAGCTCGCGCTGCGCGACTGGATGAGCTTCGGCGAACTGGACGAAGCGGACGCGTGGCCGCGGCGCTGGGCCGAGCACTACGTCGAGCATTCGCGGGTGCGGGTATACGACTGGCTGCTGGGGCACGGGCTGAAGTTCATGCCGGCGGTGAACTGGGTCGAGCGCGGATACTCGGGCGAGGGCAACAGCGTGCCGCGCTACCACATCGTCTGGGGCACTTCGCGCGAGTTGGCGCGCTGCATGATCGCGGCCATGCGGGCGGCCGACAGCGGCGGACGGTTGAGGGTGCTCAGCGGGCACCGTGTCACCGCCATCGAGAACAGCGGCGGGCGGGTTTCGGGGGTGCAACTCGAGCGGGAGGCGGGCGGCGAGCAACTGCGCATCGAGGCGCCGACGGTCGCGCTGGCCATGGGTGGCATCAACGGCTCGCTCGAGCAGGCGATCGCCAACTGGCCTGCCGACCGCCCGCGCCCGGCGCAGATGCTCAATGGCGCCCACCCGTTCGCCGACGGCCGGCTGCACCATCGCGTCGCCGACGAATGGGGCGGCCAGCTCACCCATGTCGGCGAGATGTGGAACTACGCCGCCGGCGTGCCGCACCCGCAGCCGCATTTCCCCGGCCATGGGCTGTCGCTGATCCCGTGCAAGTCGGCGCTGTGGCTGGACCACCGTGGCCGGCGCATCGGCCCGCGGCCGCTGGTTACCGGTTTCGACACCCACGACCTGTGCCAGCGGGTGTCCGCACTGGAAGGCGGCTGGACCTGGCAGCTGATGAACCGGCGCATCGCGGCGCGGGAACTGGCCATCTCCGGCGCCGAGCACAATCCGCGCATCCGCGACAAGCAGTTCATCCGCTTCGTGGCGGAAACGGTGCTGGGCCGCAGCGCGTTGATCGACCGGATGCTGCGCGAGAGCCCGCACTTCCTGGCCGCCGCCAGCCTGGCCGGATTGGCTGGCAGGATGAATGCACTGGCCGGCACGCACGACATCGAAGCGGACGCGCTGCAGGCCACGGTCGATGCCTTCGACGCGAACTTCGCCGATGGCGCCGCGCCCGCAGACGACGAGCAGGTCCGTCGCATCCAGCAGGCGCGGCAATGGGGGCCGGACCGGCTGCGCACCTGCAAGCCGGCGCCGCTGCGGAAGCGGGGCGCTGGCCCCTGGATCGCGATCCAGACCCGGCTGATCACCCGCAAGAGCCTGGGCGGCCTGCAGACCGACCTGCGGAGCCGGGTGCTGCGCGCCGACGGCAGCGCGGTGCCGGGACTGTACTGCGTGGGCGAGGCCGCGGGTTTCGGCGGTGGGGGCGCCAGCGGCAAGCGCTCGCTGGAAGGCACTTTCCTGCCGGGCTGCATCCTGACCGCGCGGGCGGCGGCCGAATCGATCAGGGAGGGCGGCTGATGGCACTGCGATTCCCCGTCACGGCGCAGGATTACCGGGAACTGGCCAGGGTGCGGCTGCCGCGCTTCCTGTCCGACTACGTCGATGGCGGTGCCGGCGACGAACGGACCTTGCGCGCCAACGATGCCGCCTGGGCCATGGTCACGCTGCGCCAGCGGGTGCTGGTCGACGTCGACGGCGTGGATACCGGCACCATGCTGGCCGGGCAGCCCTGCGCCATGCCGCTGGCGCTGGCCCCGGTCGGGCTGGCCGGGATGCTGGCTCGCCGCGGCGAGGTGCAGGCCGCGCGTGCCGCCGAAGCCGCGGGCGTTCCATTCACCCTGTCCACCGTCGGCATCTGTCCGCTGGACGAGATCCGGCGCGCCGTCACCCGGCCGGTGTGGTTCCAGCTCTACATGCTGCGCGACCGCGGCATCGTGCGGGCCCTGCTGCAACGCGCCTGGGATGCGGGCTGCCGCACCCTGGTGTTCACCGTGGACCTGCCATTGCCGGGCATGCGCCACCGCGACGCGCGCAACGGCCTGGGCGTGGGCAGCCTGCGTGCGCGGATGCTCAAGGCCTTCGACCTGCTGTCGCATCCGCGCTGGGTGCGCGACGTGGGCGTGGGCGGCAAGCCGCACCTGTTCGGCAGCCTCGCCGAGCAGGTGCCCGGCGCACGCGACCTGGATGCGTTCAAGACCTGGGTGGATACCCAGTTCGATCCCTCGGTCACCTGGGCCGACATCGACTGGCTGCGTGCGCAATGGCCCGGCACCCTGCTGCTCAAGGGCATCCTCGACGAAGACGACGCGGGCGCGGCGGTGCGTGCCGGTGCGCAGGGGCTGGTGGTGTCCAATCATGGCGGGCGCCAACTCGACGGCGTGGCCGCGACCGCAGCCAAACTCCCGGCCATCGTCCGGGCGGTCGGCACGCAGGCCGAAGTGCTGGTCGATGGCGGCATCCGCAGTGGCGTGGATGTGCTGCGCGCATTGGCGCTCGGTGCACGCGGCGTGCTGGTCGGACGTCCGTGGGTGTGGGCGCTGGCCGCGGGCGGCGAGCGCGGCCTGGCCGACCTGCTGGTGCGTTGGCAACATGAACTGCGCCTGGCCATGGCCCTGGCCGGCGTGCGCCGGGTGGCGGACATCGATGCCGGCGTGCTGGATACTTCCACCCGCACGCAAGATGGGAACGCAACGGAATGAACGGCGCCCAGGCCCTGATGAAGACCCTCGCCGACGCCGGCGTGAGCGTGTGCTTCTCCAACCCCGGCACGTCCGAGATGCACTTCGTCGCCGCGCTGGACCAGGAGCCGCGGATGCGCGCGGTGCTGGCCCTGTTCGAGGGCGTGGCCACCGGCGCGGCGGACGGCTATGCGCGGATGGCGGACAAGCCGGCCGCCACCCTGCTGCACCTGGGCTGCGGCCTGGGCAACGGCCTGGCCAACCTGCACAACGCGCGCAAGGGCAGGGTGCCGGTGGTCAACATCGTGGGCGACCACGCCACCTACCACGTCAAGTACGACGCGCAGCTGCAGTCCGACATCGAGACGGTGGCGCGCAACGTGTCCACCTGGGTGCGGGCCTCCGCGTCCACCCGGGCGCTGGGCGAGGACACGGCGCAGGCCGTCGCCGCGGCGATGGGGCCGCCGGGGCAGGTGGCCACGCTGATCCTGCCGGCCGACGTGTCCTGGAGCGAGGGCGGTGTGCCTGCGGCGCCGTTGCCGCCGACCGTCGCGCCGGTGGCCGACGAGGCGACCATCGACGCCATCGCCCGGGCCATCCGTTCCGGCGGCAAGGTGGCGCTGCTGCTGGGCGCGCGCGCGCTGCGCGAGCCGGGCCTGCTGGCGGCCTCGCGCATCGCGGTCCATGCAGGCGTGAAACTGTTCGCCGAAGTATTCCCGACCCGCATCGAGCGCGGCGCGGGCCTGCCGCACGTCGAACGCATCGCCTACCTGGCTGAACTGGCTTCCCTGCAGCTGCGCGGCCTGGATCACTTGGTCCTGGTCGACGCCAGGTCGCCGGTGTCGTTCTTCGCCTATCCGGGCAAGGCCAGCGACCTGGTGCCCGAAGGCTGCACCGTGCACGCGCTGGCCACGCCCACCCAGGATGCGCTGGGCGGACTGGAGCGGCTGGCCGCACTCCTGGGTGCCGATGCGACCGCCCCGGCGCTGCAGCCGCCACTGCGCCCCGACCGGCCCAAGGGCAAGCTCACGGCCGAGAAGGTCTGCAAGGCGGTGGGCCACCTGCTGCCCGAGCGCGCGATCGTCGTCGACGAATCGCAGACCTCCGGGGTGATGCTGCCGCACTTCACCCGCGGCGCGCCGCGCCACGACGTCATCACCCTCACCGGCGGCGCCATCGGCCAGGGCCTGCCCAACGCGGTGGGCGCGGCCATCGCCTGCCCGGACCGGCCAGTGCTGGCGCTGGTGGGCGACGGTTCGGCGATGTACACCATCCAGGCGCTGTGGACGATGGCGCGCGAGAAACTCGACGTCACCACCGTCGTCCTCAACAACCGCTCCTACGCGATCCTCAACGTGGAACTGCAGCGCGTGGGCGCGGCTGGCGGCGGCAACGCGGCCGGCGAGAAGGCGCGCTCGCAACTCGACCTGGGCAACCCCGGCCTGGATTTCGTGCAGATGGGCGCCAGCATGGGTGTGCATGCCGTGCGTGCCACCACCGCCGACGAATTCTGCGACGCGCTGACCTACGCGCTGCGCGCACCCGGCCCGCACCTGATCGAGGCGGTGGTGCCGAGTACGTTCTCCGGGCTGAAGCTGCGCCTGCTGCCGCATATCCTCGGTTCGCTGGCCAGCCTGCCGCAGCCGCTGGCGCTGGCAATCAAGCGCAAGGTTTCCCCTTGAAGCCCGCGCACCTGACAATGGATCTTTGCATGAGAGCAGGTATGTCGACCGGAATCTTGGCGTTGGCCTTGGCAGCATCGATCGCGGCGGCGTCGCCGCCGCAGGAGCCAGGGGCGCAGGACCCGAAACCGGACCCGGCACGCGAGCAATCGGCCGTGGGCGCATCGGCCGGAGCGGGCGACGCGCCGATCATGGACCTGGACACGGTCGTGGTCAGCGGCGTGCTGCCCGGGCCCGGCCTGTGGAAGGTGGTGAACAAGGACGGCCATGTCCTCTACATCCTCGGCACCCAGTCGCCGCTGCCGCGCGACATGGAATGGGATGCGCGGGAGGTGCGCGGGGTGCTGGAACGGGCGGGGGCGGTGCTTGGCTCGCCCGGTGTGGCGATCGGCGCCGACGTGGGTTTCTTCAGAGGCCTGGCGATGGCGCCGGCGGCCCTGAAAGCGATGAAGAACCCGGATGGGGCGACCCTGGACGAACTGCTGCCCGCCGACCTGTACGCACGCTGGAGCACGCTCAAACAGCGCTACCTGGGTCGCGACCGCGGCGTGGAGAAGAAGCGCCCGCTGATCGCCGTCTACGAGTTGTACAGGGAGGCGCTCAAGCGCAATGGCTTGCGTGAGGGCGGGGTCGTGGGCCCGGTGATTGCCGAAGCGCTCAAGGCCCGCGACATGAAGACCACGTCCGTCGTGGTCAACTTCAAGATCGACGATCCGCGGGAGGCGCTGGCCGATTTCCGCAAGGAAGGCCTCAAGCCGCAGGACCTGCAGTGCTTCCGCGACACCCTGGACATCATCGAGAACGGGCTGCCCCAGGCCGCTGCACGCGCCAATGCCTGGGCGGTCGGGGACCTGGACGCGTTGCGGGCGATGTCCACCGGCCGCCGCCAGGTCGACACCTGCATGTCGGCATGGACGGAAACCGAGACCGCGCGCAAGCGCGGGCTCACCGACATCGACGCGCGCGTCCTCCAAAGCTGGCTGGCGGCGGCGGACAAGGCGCTGGCCGAACACCCGGTATCGTTCGCCACGCTGTCGATCGACGACCTGCTGCGCGAAGGTGGCTACCTGTCCGAACTGGCCCGGCGCGGCTATGTGATCCAGGCGCCGGGGGAAGGCGACGAGGAAGAAGACGAAGCGGCCGTGCCGTTGTAGCAACCGCAGCCCGTCTTCGGTCGGGGTCGCCGCTGCGAGCCGTGGGATTCCGGCTTCTTCGGCAGGGCGGATCAGGCGCCGGCGGCGAGGGGCAGGCCGTCCTGCGAAGCGGCCGCCAGGTGCGGCCAGCGCTTCAGTACCGCGGCGCGGATCCCGGCGGCATCGATGCCGGCCTCGGCCAGCAGGTCCTCGCGGCTGGCGTGGCGCTGGAACGCATCGGGCAGGCCCAGCTGCAGCAGCGACATCGACACGCCCTCGGCATTGAGCAGTTCGCCCACGCCCGAGCCGGCACCGCCGGCGACCACGTTGTCCTCGACGGTGACGAAGCCCTCGTGACTCCTCGCCAGATCCAGCAGCAGGTCGCGGTCCAGCGGCTTGACGAAGCGCATGTTGACCACGGTCAGGC
Source organism: Lysobacterales bacterium (assembly GCA_017302035.1). Taxonomy (GTDB): domain Bacteria; phylum Pseudomonadota; class Gammaproteobacteria; order Xanthomonadales; family Xanthomonadaceae; genus Pseudoxanthomonas. The sequence continues at coordinate 34,565 of JAFLEA010000004.1, read as the reverse complement.
CGAGGTCGGCGCCGACCTGCTCGGCCGCCGGTACGGTGGCGCCAAAGGCGAGCAGGGCGATGCGCGAGCCGCTGCGGCGCAACTGCGCCTTGCCGATCGGCAGGGTGTCCAGGTTCGGCTCCACCGCCACGCCCGGACCGGTGCCACGCGGATACCGCACCGCGGCAGGGCCTGCGTATTCCAGGCCGGTGGAAAGCATCTTCCGGCACTCGTCCTCGTCGGCCGGCGCCATCACCACCATGTTCGGCACGCAGCGCAGGTAGCTCAAATCGAGGTTGCCGGCATGGGTGGCACCGTCCGGGCCGACCACGCCGCCGCGGTCGATCGCGAACAGCACGTCCAGCTTCTGCGTGGCCACGTCGTGCACGAGCTGGTCGTAGCCGCGCTGCAGGAAGGTGGAGTAGATCGCCACCACGGGTTTCGCGCCCTGGGTGGCCATGCCCGCGGCCAGGGTCACCGCGTGTTGCTCGGCGATGGCCACGTCGAAATAGCGTTCCGGGTATTCCTTCGAGAACCGCACCAGGCCCGAACCCTCGCGCATCGCCGGCGTGATTGCCAGCAGTCGCGGTTCGGCGGCGGCCGCGTCGCACAGCCAGTCGCCGAACACGTCGGTGTAGGTGGGTTTCTTCACGCCGCCGCCGGACTTGGCCACCAGGCCCTTGCTCGGGTCGAACGGGCCCACCGCGTGGTAGCCGATCTGGTCGCCTTCGGCCAGTTCGTAGCCCTTGCCCTTGGTGGTGATCACGTGCAGCAGCTGCGGGCCCTTGAGGGTCTTGAGCGTCTTCAACGCCTTGAGCAGGGCCGGCAGGTCGTGGCCGTCGATCGGGCCGGTGTAGTGGAAGCCCATTTCCTCGAACAGGGTGGAGGGCACGAACATGCCCTTCCAGTGCTCTTCCCAGCGGCGCACGAAGCGCGCCGGCGGCTTGTTCTTGTCTCCGAGCAGCTTCTTGCCGCCCTCGCGCAACTTGTTGAGGGTGGCGCTGCCGGTCATCCGGCCGAGCATCTTGGTGACTCCGCCGACCGCCTCGGAGATCGACATGCGGTTGTCGTTGAGGATCACCAGCAGGTTCGGCTCCTCGTCCATGCCGCCGGCGTGGTTGAGCGCCTCGTAGGCCATGCCGGCGGTCATCGCGCCGTCGCCGATCACCGCAACGACCTTGGGAACGGCCGCGTGCCCCGGGTCGCCGTTGCGCTGCAGGGCAATGGCCATGCCCAGCGCGGCCGAGATCGAGGTCGAGGAATGGCCGACGCCGAAGGTGTCGTACTCGCTCTCATCGCGCTTCGGGAACGGCGCCACCCCGTCCTTCTGCTTGACCGTGTGGATGCGGTCGCGGCGGCCGGTGAGGATCTTGTGCGGGTAGCCCTGGTGGCCCACGTCCCAGACCAGCTGGTCGACCGGGGTCTCGTAGAGCCAGTGCAGGGCCACGGTCAGCTCGACCACGCCCAGGCCGGCGCCGAAGTGGCCGCCGCTGCGGCCGACCGACTCGATCAGGTAGGCGCGCAGCTCGTCGGCGATCGCGGGCAATTCGGCTTCGTCGAACTGGCGCAGGTCGGCGGGCGAGTCGATGCGCGAGAGGCGCGGATAGCGGGTCGAATCGATCATCCCGGCCATTTTCCTCCCCCGGGGCGTGACGGGGCAAGCAAGGCCGTTCAGGGGAGAGGTGGCGTTCGGAGCCGTGGTTCCCGCGTGCGCGGGGGCGACGGCGGGATGGGTCAGGCCGAAAGCTTCGAGCGCCTGGGCAACTGGGCCCTCAGGAAGGCCATCTGGTCGGCCAGGATGTTGCGGTTGGACAGAATCAGGTGCTCGATCCAGCTGGGCCGGTAGGGCACGGCCAGCAGCGGCATGTGCGCCTGCTGCGGGGTGCGGTTGCCCTTGCGCGAGTTGCAGTGGAAGCAGGCGCTGACCACGTTCTCCCAGACGTCGCGGCCGCCCTTGGACAGCGGCATGACGTGGTCGCGGGTCAGGTACGGTCGGGCGAACTGCTGGCCGCAGTACAGGCACAGGTGGGCGTCACGGGCGAACAGGGCGGTATTGGACAGGCAGGGGGTCGGGTCCAGGGCACGCGCATGGGCGTGGCCGCGGGTGGCGACGATGGGGTGCAGTTCGATCAGGCTGCGCCCGCCGGTGGCGCGGCATACGCCGCCGCGCACCCGCAGACAGGGGTCGCCGAGGGTCCAGGCGACGGCGTCGCGGGCATAGAGGCAGGTGGCGTCCTGCCAGCCGATCCAGTCCATTGCCCGGCCGTGCGCATCCAGCGAAAGCACCCTGACCGCCGGGGCATGCTCCCGCGGCGGAGGGGCGGCGACCGGGGCGGAGGCTCCGGTGCAGACCAGACCTGCTTGCGCTGTGTCCGTCTCCATCGGGAAGACAGCTTATACCCGAATGACGACAGTTTGGGTACGCCCCGCCGCGGTCAGCGCAGCACGCCGTCCAGGCCGGGTGCGGGATTGAGCGAACTGTGGTCGTCCATCTGGAACTCGCGCGGCTTGCCGGATTCCGCCGGGGCGGCGGTCACCTTGCCCTGCAGCCGATAGGACAGCGCCCGCCGGCTGGCCAGCGCATCGGCCACCGCCATCCGCGCCATCGCCTCAGGCTTCATCGCTACCTTCACCACGTCGGCTGAGGTCGCCCCGATGGAGATGGCCGGTGCGGCCTGCAAGGTGCCGGCGGGGTGTTCGTCCACGCTGACTTCCAGGCGCACGCTATCGAAGCGCATCGGCACGCTGCTGTAGTTGTGCAGGCGCAGTTCCACCAGCCAGTCGCCGTTGGCCTGCACGGTGAGTTGCTGGATCGCGGCGGCCGGCGGCGAGATGCGCGGGCTGGTCCCGCACGAGGCGAGGAGCAGCAGCGCGCAGGCGGCCAGGGAGAGTTTCGGGATGGACTTCATGCCGGTTCCGGGATGGCGGATGCCGCGATGGTACGCCGTGGACGGGGCTCAGCGCAGCGGCGCGGCGACCACCAGCGGGTCCAGGTCGTAACCCATCGCCTCGGCCTTGGCCTTGAGCCGCGCGAACAGCGCGCCGTCCATCGACGGTTCGCGTGCGAGGATCCACAGGTATTTCCGCTTGGGATCCCCGACCACCGCCCACTGGTAATCCGGGTCGAGGGCGATCACCCAGTAGTCGGCCCATACCAGGGGCGCCCATGCCAGCCAGTCGGGCACGAAGCGCACCTGCAGGCGGCCGGGATGGCCTTCCACCGTGCGCGCGACCCCGTCGGCGGCGACCTGCTCGCCGTCATGGGTGCGGCAGGCGTTGCGCACGGCGATCCTGCCGTCGGCGCGCAGGGCATAGGCGGCGGTGATGTCGCCGGCACACTGGCGCTGGAACGAGACCGGCAGGTGGGCGATCTCGTACCAGTGCCCGGCATAGCGGGTCAGGTCCATGTCCGCCACGGAGGCGACCGGATCGATGGCGCGCGCCGGTGGTGTGGCCAGGACGGCCAGGGCGGTGATGCAGGCGAAGAGCAGCGTCGGCAGGGCGCGCATGAAGCCTCCACGGGGCGGCGCGCCGATCCTATAGCATCTGCGCTCAGGCGTCCGGTCGCGGGGCCGGAAGGGCGGCCATGATGGCCCGCTCCGGATCCGTGGACGTCAGCCGTCGCCGGGGATGCGCCGGGGTGGTCTGCCGTGATCGTGTACTTCGACCTGGACCGGCGGCCCGTGGCGCAGGGCACTGGCATCGGCGAGCAGCCGGGCCAGTTCCAGGGCGGAGGCGAGGTGGGGATACCAGGCCAGCGGCCGGCCCCCGTCCACCAGGAGGCAGCCATGATGGCCCCTGTTCACGACGAGCACCCGCGGGTCCATGTGCCGCTCCCTTGGCCGGCCGGCCGCGGACACGCGCCGGCTCGGCAGCAGTCTGCGCGGGGTCGCGGCGCGCGGAAGTCGGTGGCCTGCCCGTGGCGGTGTAGGAAAGCTCCGAAGCCGGTGGACGGTCGCCGAGTCGCAGGCCGAGCAAGAAAGAAGCCGGTGCGGCATGGCCGCACCGGCTTCCGGGGTGCTGCGCCCGAACCGGGATCAGTTCGAGGGCGGCGTCTGTTCCGCGCGGGCCTCGGTGTTGGCCTGGCGGATTTCCTCGCGGGTCTGGTTGAGGGTCTTGACGTCGATCGGGCGGATCTGGGTGATCCGGCACGGCATGCGGGCGGCCGGGTTGGTCCCGGGGCCGATCGGGGTCACGGTGTCGAAGCGGGCGGTCACCGTGTTGGCGAAATTGGAGATCGTGATCGAATTGGCGAACGGCAGGTCGTGGCAGGGGGTCACGTCCAGCAGGAAGGCTTCGTTCGGCCGGGTCCAGACGGTCAGTGCATTGATGCCCAGCGGAGTCCAGCCGTTGAGCCGGCCGACCATGCGGAAGCTGTTCACCGGTTCGCCGGCGTGGGCCTGGTAGAACGCGAGCCGTTCGGCATCGCTGGCGCGGGGAGCGCCGGAACTGCTGCAGGCGCCAAGGCCCAGGACCAGCAGAGACAGCGGGATCAGGGACAGGAACTTCTTCATGGCATCCATCCTGATGGCATCGGGGTCGGCAAGATGATGCGGCCGCGGGCGGCCGGTTGCCAAGGGTCACCGCGGCAACCGTGGAGCCGGTGTTCACATCCGGCGTGGGGCCGCGGCGGCTTGCCGGACCCCGAGCGCCCCGGTATCATTCCGCCCCTCGCCGCGGCCGTGCCGCGCATGGCCGGGTAGCTCAGTTGGTAGAGCAGGGGATTGAAAATCCCCGTGTCGGCGGTTCGATTCCGTCCCCGGCCACCATTTAAATCAGGTGGTTAGCGAGAAGGGCCGAAAGGCCCTTTTTCTATTGTGTCGCCAGTGTGCCGTCGATCCGGCACGCCGCCCCGCGAAGGTGATCCGCCGCAAGGTGTGCGTACCGCAGGACCATCTCGTAGCTGGCCCAACTGCCCAGCTCCATCAGCTCCTGCAACGGGGTTCCGTTCTGCACGTGCCACGAGGCCCAGGTGTGCCGCAGGTCGTGCCAACGGAAGCTCCGCTCGATCCCGGCGCGCTGTAGCGCCAGCTTCCATGCCCGGGTCGAACACCGCGCCACAGGCTTACCTTCATAGGTAAACACGTGCTCGGCGTCCTGCCCGTCCCGCCGCCCCAGCACATCCATGGCCGAGGTGTTCAGTGGGACGCCAATGGCCCGTCCGGCCTTGGCTTCATCTGGATGGATCCACGCGACACGGCGGGCCATGTCCACCTGCTCCCACCGCAGGAAAGACACGTTGCGCTGTCTCAGGCCCGTGGCCAGCGCGAACTGCGCCATGTCCCGGAGGTGGGGCGGCAGCTCGCTCAGGAGCCGCCGCGCCTCATCCGGGGACAGGAAGCGGATGCGCCCCTTCGGTTCCCGGTACAGCCGGACCTTGGGGATGGATTCCAGCCACCCCCATTCGTCCCTTGCGCGCCTCAGGATCGCCCGGATCAAGGCTAGGTAGCGGTTCGCGTTGCTTGGACTCGATTCCCGGGTCTTCCGCTCGGCGATCTGGTCGATCACATCCCGGGTCACCTGCGACAGTTGCAGGTGCCCGAGGTAGCGATCCAGCCAGCGCAACTTGGCTATGTCCTTTCCATGCGACCGCTTGTCGCGGGTTTCCTTCACCCACCGGACGGCGGCGTCCTGCCAGCTCCGCTGGGGTCTGACCCCGAGCCGTTGCTCTTCCCAGAAGCCGACCTTGAGCCGGTCGTGGTACTCCTGCGCGAGCGCTCGGTCCTCAATCCCAGTAGAGCGGCGTATTCGCTCGCCGTTCGGCGTGGTGAGATCGACCCACCAGACAGGTCCGCGTTGGTATAGCCCCATAAGGATTTCTCCTGATTGGAGCCACTTAGCGGCGCTTGCCGTCTGCCAGCGTAAAGCTGACCGAGATACGCAGCAAGGTCGTCTTCGAGGAACACCCAGCGCTTGCCCGGCTTGGCCGCTTTGACTCGGCCTTGGCGGGCGTGCAGGCGCAGGACGGCCGGGGACATGCGCAGGAAGTGCGCCGCTTCGTGCAGGTCGTATGTGCGCATGGCTTAGTCCTGTCCATGGGCATCCATCCGCACGTTGTAGCGACGGGCCTTCAGCCGCGACTTGCGGTAGGCGTACTCCTGCAATCCCTCCGGAATTTGCCGGGCCGGATTGTCGTAGTAGGCCTCCAAGGCGTGTAGGAATTCCCCGAGGCCTTCGCCCACGTCCTCGATGCCCTCCCGGGCCATGAACGAGGTCAGCCCGGCGATCCCGGCGCGGAACAGGTAGTCGTCGGTCGGTGCGCGGGTTTTCTCGACCCGGGTCAGGGGCGGGGCTTCCGGGTCGATGTCCCAGAGCCGGGACAGGTCGTCCCAGAGCGGATGGGTGGGCCAGCGACTGCGCGTGTCGTCGGAGTCCGAGGGCACCGCCAGCCGCAGCCAGTCCGTGCACAGGTAGCGCCAGAGGTTGCCGCACAACTCCAGCGAGGCCGCAGCCGCGTCCTTCATGGGGTCGGGCAGGCCTTCCCGCCGGATCTGGAACTCCATCCGCCAGACCTGGCTGTGGCCGTCCCAGCCTTCCGAGGCCCAAAGCGGCTTCAGGTAGTCCTTGCCAGACTTCAGCAACTCCCGGGTCTTGTCGTACAGCCGGGCACTGACCTCGTTGCCACTGCCGAAGGAGATGCCGGTCACCTCGTCACACTCTTCATGGATCGAGCGCTTCTTGCTGCGCTTGACCCAGTGGCTGCCGGGGAAATCGGCGAGCGGGAAGGCAGTCCCGAAATCGGCGTACAGGTCGATGCGGCTGATCCGGCCCGGGCCGTCCACCCGGCCCATCCCGGCGACCAGCCCGGAAATCACCCGGATGGCCTCATCCGGGCCGACAGCGGTCAGGTACTCGCTCCGGACCTGTACCAGCGCCAGCGGAAGCTGCCCGGCCGAAGCGTTCGCCAGCTGGATGGAGAACCAGTTGTCCTCAAGGACGAAGGCGAACCGCCCACGACCGCGCGGCAGGACGAGGAACTGATGGTCCCCGATGCCGATGCCGGCCATGGCGATGACGTGCTCGTTGCTGTCCTGGGCCTTGAGCTTGCACTCCTGCAGGCAGACGGCCAGCTCGGGCTCGATGGCCCCGGGGAAGGACAGATACAGGCTGTCTACGCCGTGCCGATACGGTCGAATGCAGTTTGCGGGTGCTGTGATACTGGGTAGCGCACCCGCAGCGCAGCGCGCGCGCTCCGCCGTGCCGGCGGAGTTCGCTTCCTGCGCAGTCGTCTGCGCCTCCGTCGAAACGGCAGCGTCGGAAAACAGGGGTTCGTTGTGTTGCGGTGACATGGTGACCTCCAAGTGTTTTGGGAAGCCACGGCCGCTTTTCACATAGGGCGACGCCGCCCGGGCAATGCCCTTGCGTGCGTGGTGTGCTTATGAATTCTGTGTGTAGGAGCCTAATCTCTACGTTTGGGGCGCCGCGCGCTACCCCTCGCATTATCGGTCCACCTATCTCTTCGGCCCTCGTCGTGGGGCAGGTGCGACCGCGCATTCTTGGCGGCTATCTGGTCGTATGGCTGCTCATCTCGTCTTGTCTGGATGCGCACAACCCGCGCCGATAGTGCTGGCGGGGATTCGACCTAGGTTGGGAAAGAGCGACTGCGGCCCGGAGACCCTGCCGCATAATTCATGCACTGTCAATAGTGTGCGACTATCGTGCCCAGCAATCTTTCAACAGGGTGGGGTATGGGTGTTGAACCACTGACGTTATCGATGATGTGGGAGATAGATCAGGACGCAATTACTGTAGCTGGCGCCATCGACGTAACGCTAAATTGCGACACCAACCTCTTCATAGATCCACTGCTCTTGGCAGAAGCGTCAGATAAGGAGTTTCGCGACTGCGCGACGGCTGCATACGAGCTACGTTTCGGCCAAATAATTGAGTTGTTGGCGGCCTCGAAAAAAATCGATGACGTCGCGTGGCGAGCGGCCAAGAAGCAGATTTCGTTTCATGAGGTTGGTTACACCCATCTTGGTTACTCATCTGGCGAAGGGGGCTCAGGCTTTGGGGAAAAGCTTGCGGGGAATATGCTCGCAACAGCAAAGGAGGTTGTAGACCTCGGCGTCGAGAACCCAAATCTCTTCGTCGCCCTGGCTCTGTTTGAGGAGGGTGTTGGAGCCGACCGCATAAGCGACATGACGACAAACATTGTCATCGAATGTTTAGCGAAATTTACGAGCCGGAAGTGTAAGGATCTCGGTGTCGGCACCAAGGAATTCGTCCTAAATGGAGCCACCCATCAACTTCCGCCAAATCCACTGAAGGAGACGGAGCCGGTTCTGCTTGTTCCCAAAGACATCGTCAGAGACTTGCCGATTGCGTCTGACTGGAGCTCGGTCGGGGCTGCTGCAAAGGAAACGGCTGACCTGCGTGATCGTGTCAACGCTAATATCGGAGAGATATGGAAAGCGAAGACTCGAAAGGACAAAGACGAGATTCGTCGAAACGCTATGCGAAGTAAGAAGTCCTTCGAGACTCTGCTTGAAGTACTTCGGAACGCAGCTGATGAGTCCTACGACGTTGACAATGATCATCGCGGTGAGATTTATCCGGCAAATATCCGAAGATCTATCGCAAAGGAAGTCCCTCTCGATCTAAAGCTTTATTCGGGCAAGAAGCTTGGCCAGAAAGAGGTTGACGAAGTCGCTCGGGCAATAATCGATAAGTTCAAAGAACTCATTGAGGACCGGGGGCTGTGGAAGGAGCTTTGGGACGACAGGCATGAGCATGCTCGGATGGAGAAGGCCATGCAGCGTCTTTTCTATGCCGTTGCTTTGTCGTACTGCGAAGCCAATGATCTGGATATTTCGCCGGAATCAGACGGTGGGGCAGGTCCGGTGGACTTCAAGGTGTCGAGTGGTGCCAGCGCCAAGGTTCTTATTGAACTAAAGCGATCATCCAATCCCAAGCTTGTGGATGGCTACACCAAGCAATTGGATGCTTATCGCAATTCTGAGGGCACTCTGCTCGCCTACTACGTGATTATCGACGTGGGTGGCCTAACCTCAAAGAAGATGGGGAAGCTAAGCGAAGCTCGCTCTGCTGTGCTAGCGGAAGGACTTAAGCCTTCGGAGTTCGTGATCATCGATGGCAATGTCCAGAAGTCCGCTAGCAAACGATGAGGCCGCCGCCGCGGTGGCTGGGCAACTTATCGGTAGTGCGCCTTGAGTGAAACCGAAACGTCGATGCATTGAGTTGCCAAAAACATGGGCGGCAAGCGCGCTAAGTGGCTGATTTTATTTAACAAGTCAGGCCGAGGTGTGTGCCTTGAAAATCCCCGTGTCGGCGGTTCGATTCCGTCCCCGGCCACCATTCATTCGTGGTCGACGAAACATGCAGGGCCTGCAGGAATGCAGGCCCTTTTTCTTTGGTCACGGGGCTGGCCCGGTGTGGCGGCCGGGCCACTGCCACGGGGCTTTCAATCCCCAGGGGCCACGGACGGGTGGGCTCAAGCCTGCGGCGGCACGTAGCCGGCTGGCTTGTCGGCGCCACTGCCGAACAGGAACTTCTCCAGTTCGCCCTGCAGGAACGCGCGATGCTTGGGGTCGCGCGGGGAGAGCCGGTTCTCGTTGATCAGCATGGTCTGGTGCGCCAGCCATGCGGCCCAGGCGGGCTTGCCGATGCCGGCGAGGATGCGCTGGCCCAGTTCGCCCGGCCAGGGGGCGAAGTCCAGGCCTTCGGCTTCGCGTTGCTGGTACTGGCAGAAGACGGTGCGGGACATGGCGTGCGCGGTTCAGAGGGAGTCGAGCAGGCGGCGGATCGGCGCCGGCAGGCCCAGCGAGGCCAGTTCGGCGCGTCCGACCCAGCGCAGATCCGCATTGTCGCCTACGCCGGGGCGTGGCGCGACCATGCGCAGGCGCAGCGGCTGCAGGTGCAGGCGGTAGTGGCTGAAGGCGTGGACGATCGGCGGCATCGCTTCGGCCGCGTCGTAGTCGCCGTCCACTTCGCCGGCAAACCACTCGCGCAGTTGGGCGTCGGAGTCGGCCTGCGGCAGGGTCCACAGCGAAGCCCAGATCCCGACCGGCGGGCGGCGTTGCAGCAGCAGTTCGCCGCGGGCGTTTTCCAGCAGCAGGGCCAGCGCCTCGCGCTCGGGCAGGCGCTTGCCGGGGCGCGGCGTGGGCAGCGCGTCGACCAGTCCCTCGCGCAGGGCGATGCAGCCTGCGCCCAGCGGGCAGGTCAGGCAGGCCGGCGCCGAACGGGTGCACTGGGTCGCGCCGAAGTCCATCTGTGCCTGGGTGTAGTCGGCCATGCGTGCGGCGGGGACTTCGGCCAGGTGCGCTTCGGCCACGGTCCACAGCCGTTTCTCGACCGCCGGTACGCCGGGCCAGCCATCGATGCCGTGCCAGCGGGCGAGCACCCGCTTGACGTTGCCGTCCAGGATCGGGAAGGGCTCGCCCCAGGCCTGGGCCAGGATCGCGCCCGCGGTGCTGCGGCCGATCCCAGGAAGCGAGAGCAGGGGATCGAGACCACGCGGCAGTTCGCCGCCATGCAGAGCCACGCAGCGTCTGGCCGCCGCGTGCAGGTTGCGCGCGCGGGCGTAGTAGCCCAGGCCGGCCCAATGCGCCATGACCTCGTCGGTGGAGCCGGCGGCCAGGTCGGGCAGGGTGGGGAAGCGCGCGACGAAACGCTGGAAATAGGGAATGACGGTGGCGACCTGGGTCTGCTGCAGCATCACTTCCGACAGCCACACCCGGTAAGGCGTGCGCGGGTGCTGCCAGGGCAGGTCGTGGCGGCCGTGGCGGTCGAACCAGGCCAGCAGACGGGCGGCGAAATCGCGGGTCGATGGCGCGATGCCGGCGCATGGCTCGGCGGCTGCGGGTGCGACGGACCGGCGCCGCCGCGCCGTTTGCGCCGGAGGCCGATCCGATGGCACCGCCGTATCGGGTCCGGTGCGGCCGCGCGATGCGCCCGCCATGCTCAGCCGCCGCCCAGCGCTTCCGGCAGCAGCGCGTCGACGAAGGCTTCGGCGTCGAACACGCGCAGGTCCTCCGGGCGCTCGCCGATGCCGGCGAAGCGGATCGGGATGCCGAATTCGCGCGCCAGGGCGAACACCACGCCGCCCTTGGCAGTGCCGTCGAGCTTGGTCACCACCAGCCCGGTGACGCCGACCGCGGCATGGAACTGGCGCAACTGGCTCAGCGCGTTCTGCCCGGTGGTGCCGTCGATCACCATCAACACCTCATGCGGCGCGGACGGGTCCAGCTTCTGCAACACGCGCTTGATCTTGCCCAATTCGTTCATCAGCCCGGTCTGGGTGTGCAGGCGGCCGGCGGTGTCGGCGATCAGCACTTCGGTGCCGCGCGCCCTGGCCGCCTGCAGGGCGTCGAACGCGACCGAGGCCGGGTCGGCGTTCTGGCCCTGGGCGATCACGGTTACCCCGTTGCGTTCGCCCCAGGCCTGCAACTGGGCCACCGCGGCGGCGCGGAAGGTGTCGCCGGCGGCGAGCATGAGATTGCGTCCCTCATCCTTGAAGCGGCGCGCGAGCTTGCCGATGGTGGTGGTCTTGCCGACGCCGTTGACGCCCACGGTCAGCAGCACGAAGGGGCGGGCGGCGGGGTCGATGGTCAGCGGCTGCGCCACCGGCGCCAGCATCGCCACCAGTTCGGCGCGCAGCGCGGCCAGCAGGGCGTGGGCGTCGGCGAACTCGCGCGCCTTCATCCGCTTGCGCAGGCCGTCCACCAGCGCGGTGGTCGCGGCCACGCCGACGTCGGCGGTCAGCAGCGCGGTTTCGATCTCGTCGAGCAGGTCGTCGTCGAGTTTCGGGTTGCGCGAGAACAGGCCGCCGAGGCCGCGGGCGAAGGCACTGTTGCGCAGGCGCTCGCGCCAGCCCGGCTTGCCGGGTGCGGCGGCCGGCTGGATCGCGGTGCCGGTGTCGGCCACGGTCCCCGCGTCGGTGCCGGTCAGGGTCTCGGCGGTCCACTCCCCCGGAACCTGCCCGACCACGCTCGCTTCCACCCGCACCGCGCCGGAGGCTTCGTCCACCGGGATCGCGGTTTCCATGGCCACGCCGGCGGGCGCCGGCGGGATTGCGGCGGCGGGAGGCGCGTCCTGCGGCTTCTTGCGGCGGAAGAAACTGACCATTGCCTGCGGATGTCGGAGAATGCGCGCCATGCTAGCACTGCGCCCCATGGCCATCCGATGAGCATGCACCCGCCCCGCGGTCCGCGCCGCGCCGCGTCCGGCACGCCCGGCAGCGTGCGCATCGTTGGTGGGCGCTGGCGCGGCACCAGGCTGGAAGTGCCGGACCTGGAAGGGCTGCGCCCGACCTCCGACCGGGTGCGCGAGACCCTGTTCAACTGGCTGCAGCCGGCCTTGTCCGGGGCGCTGGTGCTGGATCTGTTCGCCGGCAGCGGCGCGCTGGGCATGGAGGCGATCTCGCGCGGCGCTGCGCGGGCGGTGCTGGTGGAGCGCGACCCGGTGCAGGCGGCCGGCCTGCGCTCGGTGGTGCAGCGGCTGGACGCCGGGGCGCAGGCGGAGGTGGTGCAGGACGATGCACTGCGTTGGCTGCAGAGGCCGGGGGCCGCGGCCGGGCCATTCGACATCGCCTTCCTCGATCCCCCCTTTGCCGGTGACCTGTGGGATGCCGCAATGCGGGCGCTGCTGCCGCACCTGGCGCCCTCGGCCTGGCTCTATGTCGAGTCGCCGGCCGCCCAGGCCCCGGCCGTACCCCGGTCCTGGACGCTGCACCGGGAGCTGCGCACCGCCCAGGCGCGGGCCGCGCTGTACCGGCGGGTGGCCCGCGAAGCCACCGCGGGCGGCGGCCAGGCCTGACTACGCCCGCCGCCGGCGCTGATACACTGGCCGCGCCAATCCGGAACCCTGGACGAACCGAGCCCGTGGCCCATCGTCGCATCGCCGTCTACCCCGGCACCTTCGATCCGATCACCAATGGCCACATCGACCTGGTCGCCAGGGCCGCGCCGCTGTTCGAGAAGGTGATCGTCGGCGTGGCGGTCAGCCCGACCAAGGGGCCGACCCTGCCGCTGGACCTGCGCGTGGACCTGGCCCGCGAGGCGCTGGCCGGCCACGCCAACGTCGAGGTCACCGGCTTCGGCTCGCTGCTGGCGCACTTCGTCCGCGACGTCGGCGCCGGCGTGCTGCTGCGCGGCCTGCGCGCGGTGTCCGACTTCGAATACGAGTTCCAGATGGCGAGCATGAACCGCCACTTGATCCCGGAGGTGGAGACCCTGTTCCTCACCCCGGCCGAGCAGTACAGCTTCATCTCGTCCTCGCTGGTGCGCGAGATCGCGCGCCTGGGTGGCGACGTGTCCGGCTTCGTCACCCCGGCCGTGGAAGCGGCCCTGCAACAGGCCCGGCGCCACGACGCCGCTTCCTGAGAACCCTGTTTCCAGCAACAATCCAGCCAACGATCCACGCAACTACCGGAGGTTCCCGATGAACAAGACGATGCGATCGCTTCTGCTCGCCAGCCTGCTGGTCTCGCCGCTGGCGCTGACCGCCTGCAAGAAGGAGGCGCCGGTAGCCAACCAGGCGGCCGAGGCCAAGGCGCTGGTCGCCCCGGCCAAGGACGACGACGCCGGCTGGAAGGCGTACCTGCCGGCGGTGGTGCAGGAGAACATGGGCACCATCACCAACAATCCGTTCCTGTACTACCTGCCGCCGGAATCCGACCCGGAGTTCGCGGCCAAGTACGAGCGCCAGGTCGACGCGGCCAAGCTGGCCATGGCCCGTGGCGTGCAGAAGGGCAACCTGCTGGCCTTCGGCTCCCCGGCCTCGGCGAAGATGGCCGAACTGATCGAGATCGCCTTCAAGGAAGTGCCGCCCGACACCATGAAGGGCGTGCGCATCCTGTTCATCGGCGAGGCGGCCGACAATCCGCGCGTGCAGGCGGCGCTGTCGCCGACCGGCGCCGAGTACGTCTTCGTCGAAGCCAAGTGACCTTCCCGCGCCCGGCCGCCGCTGGCGGCCGGGCCTTTGCGGGCACGCGGGGCCTGGCCCCTGAACCGCCGCGATGTCCCTCAAGATCAACCAGCTCTGCGTCAACTGCGATGTCTGCGAGCCGGCCTGCCCCAACCAGGCCATTGCCATGGGCGAGACGATCTACGTGATCGATCCGGCGCGCTGCACCGAATGCGTCGGTCATTTCGACGAACCGCAATGCGTGGTGGTGTGCCCGGTCGAGTGCATCGACCCGGACCCGGAATACCCCGAGAGCCAGGAAGCTTTGCTGGCCAAGCTGCGCCGGCTCGAACGCGAACATCCCGAGACATACGAACCGGAGGCCCGATGAACCGTCCGTTGCCGCACCCGTCGCTGGCGCGACTGCTGGGGTTGCTGCTGCTGTTGCCGGGCCTGGTCCTGGCCGCATCCGCGGCGCCCGCCGCCGACGGCGGCGAGCGCCTGGCCCCGGCTCCCGGCCAGGCCGCCATCGCCAGTGCCCACCGTCTGGCCACCGATGCCGGCTTCGAAGTGCTGGAGAAGGGCGGCAACGCCTTCGATGCCGCGGTCGCGGTGTCGGCGGCGTTGTCGGTGGTCGAGCCGATCAGTTCCGGACTCGGCGGCGGCGGGTTCTTCCTGCTGCACCAGGCCGCCGACGGTCGCGACGTGTTCGTGGACGCGCGCGAGGCCGCGCCGGCCGCCGCCAGCAGCGAACGCTACCGCACCGCCGAGGGCAAGCTGGATGCATCGCTGGCCCAGGACGGTGCGTGGGCGGCGGGCATTCCCGGCCTGCCCGCGGCGCTGGTGCACGTGGCCGGAAAATACGGCCGCCTGCCGCTGTCCGAGAGCCTGGCTCCGGCGATCCGCCTGGCCCGCGACGGTTTTCCGGTCTATGCGCGGCTGGAGCGCGGCTACGCCGCACGCCGCGAAGTGATGGAGCGTTTCCCCGGCACCCGCGCGGTGTTTCTCGCCGACGGCGGTCCGCCGAAGGAGGGCCAGTTGCTGAAGCAGCCCGACCTGGCGCGGACCCTGGAAGCGATCGCGACCCAGGGTTTCGATGGTTTCTACCGTGGTCCGGTGGCGGAGAAGCTGGTGGCCGGCGTGCGCGCCGAGGGCGGCCAATGGACGGCCGCGGAACTGGCGGCCTACCGTGTGCGCGAACGCGAACCGCTGCGCTTCAAGTACCGCGGCTGGGAAGTGACGACCGCGCCGCCGCCGTCCTCCGGCGGCGTGGCGCTGGCGCAGATGATGCAGATCCTGGCCGGCTGGGACCTGGCGGCCATGGATCCGGCCCTGCGCGCGCACCTGACCATCGAATCCATGCGCCGCGCGTTCCGCGACCGCACCTTCTACCTGGGCGATCCGGACTTCGTCCACGTGCCGGTGGAGGTGCTGACCAGCCCGTACTACGCCGCCGGCCTGCGCGCGACCATCAACCCGGACAAGGCCACGCCCAGCGACATGCTGCCGGGCAGGGCGGTACCGCTGGAGGACGAGGAGACCACCCACTTCTCGGTGGTCGACGCCGACGGCAACCGCGCCGCGGTCACCCAGACGGTGAACCTGCTGTTCGGCTCGGGCCTGGTTCCGCCGGGCACCGGGGTGGTGCTCAACAACGAGATGGACGACTTCGCGCTGGTGCCCGGCCAGCCCAACGCCTTCGGGGTGATGGGCTTCGAGGCCAACGCGCCGGAGCCGGGCAAGCGTCCGCTCAGTTCGATGACCCCGACCTTCATGGTCTCGCCGGACAAGGTCGCGGTGCTGGGCACGCCCGGCGGCAGCCGCATCATCACCATGGTGCTGCTCGGCGCGCTCGGCTTCGCCGACGGGCTGGATGCGCAGCAGGCCGCTGCGCTGCCGCGCTACCACCACCAGTGGTGGCCGGACGTGGTCGGCGCCGAAACCGGCGCGTTCACGCCGCAGGTCGCCGCGCGGCTGCGGGCGATGGGGCACACCCTGAGCCTGCCCGAGGACAGCGTGAGCGGCCGTGCCTCCAGCCATGTCTGGGGCAACATGCAGACGGTGCTGTGGGACCGCCGCGGCAACGTGCTGGAAGCCGGCACCGATCCGCGCAATTCCGTGGGCAGCGGGCGGGTGGAGCGCGTGGTGCCCGGAGCGGTGCGGCACGCGGCGCCCGCTTCGCCCTGAACCTGCGTGGCGCATCCGGCGGCCGGCTTGCGGTTTCTTAACCGGCCGGCCGCTAGCATCCGGCGCATGAAACTCTGGTCGATCAAGGGCAACACCCAGAAGCTCGACGGCGGCTCCATGTTCGGCAACGCGCCGAAGGCGATGTGGGAGAAGTGGGCGCCGGCGGACGAATCCAACCGCATCGAGCTGGCCTGCCGGGCGCTGCTGGCCAGTCCGCTCAACGGCAAGACGGTGCTGTTCGAGACCGGCATCGGCGCGTTCTTCGAGCCGAAGCTGCGCGAGCGCTACGGCGTGCAGGAGGATCGCCACGTGCTGGTCGAATCCTTGCGGGCGGCCGGCTTCGAGCACGAGGACATCGACGCGGTGGTGCTCAGCCACCTGCACTTCGACCATGCCGGTGGGCTGCTGGCGCCGTGGGCCGAGGGCCGCGCGCCGGAACTGCTGTTTCCCAATGCCACCTACCTGGTCGGCGCCGCGCACTGGGAGCGCGCGCGGCATCCGCATCCGCGCGATCGCGCCAGCTTCATCCCGGGGCTGCCGGAACTGCTCGAGGCCAGCGGCCGGCTGGAGATCGTCGACGGGCCGCATTCGCGCGCGCTGGGTGATGCGGTGCGCTTCTCCTTCAGCGACGGGCATACGCCCGGGCTGATGCTGGCCGAGATCGCCGGCCCGCAGGCCGGGGACGGCCAGGCGCACGGCGGCGTGGTGTTCTGCGCCGATCTGATCCCGGGCCGTTCCTGGGTGCACCTGCCCATCACCATGGGCTACGACCGCAACGCCGAACTGCTGATCGACGAGAAGCGCGAATTCCTGGAGGACAAGCTGGCGCGCGGCGTGCGCCTGTTCTTCACCCACGACCCGGACTGCGCGCTGGCGCAGGTGGTGCGCGATGCCAAGGGGCGCTTTGGCACCGCCGCGGAACTGGCCGAGCTGATGGCTTGCCCGCTGGCGGCCTGACATCGGCGCCTCGCGGCTGGCAGAATCCGGTATCGACGCCTGCCCAGGGAACCCGCACATGACCCCGATGCCCCGTATCGCGTTGCTGGTCGCTTCGCTCCATGTCCTGCTCTACATCCTGCTCTCCTTGCGGGTGATCCTGCACCGCAGGGGCCACCGGATCGGGATCGGTACCGGCGGCGATGCGGCGATGGCGCGCAAGGTCAGGGTCCATGCGAATTTCGCCGAGTACGTGCCGCTGGGGCTGCTGATGCTGGCGCTGCTGGAGCTGTCCGGCACCAGCGCCGGGCCGCTCTGGGCCTGCGGGCTGCTGTTGCTGGGCGGGCGCGTGCTGCATGCGCTGGGGCTGGGCGGATCGGCCGGCTACTCGATGGGCCGCTTGACCGGGATGATGCTGACCCTGGGCGTGCTGCTGGCGATGGCGGCGATGGGCATCTGGCGCTTCGCGGCGGCGATGACGATGACGCCTTGAGGCCGGCGGCGGAGCGGACCGTGCCTGCCCGTGGGCAGGCTGCTCACTCCACGCGGGTACCGAAGATGCGGTCGCCGGCGTCGCCCAGGCCGGGCAGGATGTAGCCCTTGTCGTTGAGGCGCTGGTCGATCGCGGCGGTGTAGACCTCCACGTCAGGATGCGCCGCTTCCAGCGCCGCAAGTCCTTCCGGCGCGGCGACCAGGAAGATGCCCTTGATCCGCCGCGCGCCGGCGCGCTTGAGCATGCCGATGGTGGCGATCAGGGTGCCGCCGGTGGCCAGCATCGGGTCCAGGATCAGCGCGTCGCGCTCATCCAGGCGCCCGGTCAGGCGCTCGAAGTAGGGCACCGGCTGCAGGGTCTGCTCGTCGCGCTGCAGGCCGACCACGCTGACCCTGGCCGCCGGGATCAGCGCCAGCACCCCCGGCAGCATCCCCAGGCCGGCACGCAGGATCGGGACCACGGTGATCTTGGCCCCGGCGATGCGGCGCACCTGCACCGGTCCGGCCCAGCCACCCATGGTTGCCGGCTCGGTCTCGAGGTCGGCGGTGGCCTCGTAGGCGAGCAGGGTACCCAGCTCGGTGACCAGCTCGCGGAAGTCCTTGGTGCTGAGCGCGGCGTCGCGGAGCAGGCCGATCTTGTGCTGGACCAGCGGGTGGCGGACTTCGACGGTCTTCATGGGCGCATCCTGACTATTCGCCCTAGGTTACGCGATGGTCATGCAAAGGAAAGGGCCGGAGTCCGAACCGGACCCGGCCCCCGCGATGCCGCATGGCGCGATGGTCAGAACTTGTAGCGGAAGCCCGCCAGCCAGGAACGGCCGAACTGCTCCATCTCCAGCACCCGCGCGCGTTCGCCCTGGAAGCGGACCTGGGTGACGTTGGTCAGGTTGTTGGCTTCCAGGAACAGGCCCCATTGCCGGCCGAGTTCGTATTCCGCGGAAAGGTCCAGGCTGGCCCGGTCGTCCCAGTACACGTTCAGCTCCGGGGAGACGACATCGAAGGTCTGGATGAACTTCGAGCGGTAGTTGTAGGCCAGGCGCGCGTTGATGCCGTACTTGTCGTAGGTCAGGGCCAGGTTGTAGTTGGTGCGCGAGGTGCCCGGCAGTTCGGTGCTGCCCGCGCCGAAGGGGAGTTCGGCGCGCGACCTGGCGTAGGTGTAGTTGCCGTAGAACCCCAGGCCGTCGAACGGTGCCGGCAGGCGGTCGAAGGTCTGTTGCCAGGCCAGCTCGACGCCCTCCAGGCGACCGTTGCGGCCGTTCTCGGCGCGGGTGATCCGCTGGACGATGCCGCCGGCGAGATCCATGTCGTGGGTGGCGATGAACAGCGGGTCGTCGATGCGCTTGTGGAACGCAGCCAGCGAGAGCAGGCCCAGCGGTCGGATGTAGTACTCGTAGGACAGGTCCAGGCTGTGGGCGAAGGCCGCCTTCACGTCCGGGTTTCCTTCGGAGATTTCCACGACCGAGCCGTCGACCTCGCCGAGGATCCGGTACGGCGCCACGTGCATGAAGTCCGGGCGGTTCAGGCCCGTGGAATACGATGCGCGCAACACGCCGTTGTCCCCCATCTCGTAGCGGAAGTGCAGGCTGGGCAGCACATGGCTGTAGTTGCGCCCGCCGGTGCGCTGGGTCACGTTGCCGCTTCCTTCGTCATACTGCGCCGCCTCGCCGCGGGTCCTGGTCCCCTCGTAGCGCACGCCGGCGATCATGGTCAATTTGTTCCACTGGCCATCCAGGCGCACGTAGGCCGCGTTGACGTCTTCCTCGGCGCGGTAGTCGCCGGTGATCGAATCCGGGACCAGGCGCACCTTGTTGGCGCTGTCGAGCAGCGGGCCCGCCCAGCGGTCGAAGGTGTTGCGGCAGAAGCGCCGGCCGGTGAGGAAGAAGCCGAAGTTGTTCGAGTACTCGTTGCAGAGCATGTCGGACATCTTGACGCCGAGCTTGTTGAAGTCGGCCGCCGAACTGTTGCGGTTGCGCTCGTCGTCGAACATCTTTTCGCGCTGGCGGGCGCGCACGCCGAACTTCAGGTTGCCGGCATCGCTGAACGAAGGCAGCGAGCGGTCTGCATCGAAGCGGAATCCGGTCTCGTCCTCGCTGCTGAACTCGCTGCGTTCGTTGAGGCGGCGGAAGCCGAACCAGCCTTCGGGCAGGTTGACGCCGGTGGCCGGCGCATCCGGGCGACCGAGGATGGTCCATACCGGGAAGTCCGGGTTGGAATAGTCGTAGTCCATCTTCGGGCGGACCGTGGAACGGAAGATGTACTGCATGCGCGGGTCGGTGGTTTTCTCGGCCTCGCTCCGCGCGGCTTGCCAGTCGAACTTCCACAGGTCGCCGACGTAGTGCTCGCCGCCCAGGTTGTAGGTGCGGATGTTCTTGTCGTAGGTGCGCTCGCGCAGCTCCTTGTCGAAGGTGGCCCTGACGTTGCCCTTGGTCTGGGTGGAGCCGGCAGTGTGCTGGTCCATGGCGATGATCAGGTTGTCGCGGAATTCGTGATCCCTGAAGTTCGCATCGGAAGCGACGAAATAGACCAGGTTGCCCGGATCGATGCGAAAGTCGAAGCGGCCGGTGAGGCCGGTGCGGGTACGGGTGCCTTCATAGTCCTTGACCTGGACCTCGGTCGGCAGGATGCGGCCATCGGAAAGCCGCTGGTACAGCGTCTCCACGTTGTCGGTGAAGCGACCCTGCTTGCTGTGCGAACCGGAAATCAACACGCCGATGTTCCCGTCGCCGCCGAAGCGCTGGCCGACGGTGGCATTGAATCGTTCGTTGGCGCCGTTGCCGAGCTGGTACTTGCCCAGGCCCATGGAGGCGTTCAGGGTCAGGCCGTCGCGATCCAGCGCGCTCTTGGTGCGGATGTTGATGTTGCCGGCGATGGCGTCGCCATCCATGTCCGGGGTGATGGCCTTGGTCACTTCCAGGGCCGAGATCACATCGGATGGAATGGTATCCAGCTCCACGCCGCGGGTGGTGGAGTCCGGGTTGGCCAGCGGCACGCCGTCGATGGTGACGGTGGTGAACTCCTTGGGTGCGCCGCGCACGGTCACGTAGCGGCCTTCGCCCTGGTCGCGCTCGATCGAGACGCCGGGGATGCGCTGGGTGGACTCGGCGATGTTGTTGTCCGGAAACTGGCCCAGCAGGTCGGCCGAGACCACGTTGGTGTAGTTCACCGCGCTGCGCTGCTGGTTCAGGGCCAGGGCCTGGGCATCGCGGATGCCGCGGACTTCCACCTTGTCCAGCGCGACCGCATCGGCGTTGCTGGTGGTGCTGTACAGGGCCAGGTCCACGCGCACGCCGCTGGTGGCGTCCACTTCGATCTCGAACTGGCGCGACTGGTAGCCGAGGAAGTCGACCGTGACCTGGTGGCGGCCCGGGGCGAGGCCGGCGATGCGGAAGCTGCCGTCGCGTTCGGTGACCGCCTGCTTGCCGTCGACCGTGACCCTGGCGCCCTGCAGATACACACCGTGCGTTGCCTCCTTGACCTGGCCGATCACGGTGCCGGCGCTGGCCGCCTGGGCGATGACGGGGGCGCTCTGTGCGTGCACGGGCATGGCCGGGAGTGCGAGCGCGATGGCGATCGCCGTGGCGACGGCGGAAAGTTTCGGATTCATGAGTGGGCGGCTTCGTTGGCGGAGAGGGAGCGCCCATGCCCGTGGCAGGCTGGGCCCAACGAAACCTTCACACACGGATATTTCGAAATGATGAAACGGGAGCCGGCCCGCATTCCCGCGGTCGCCTACTTCGAATTGTCACAATCGCTTCATACGATTGCGGCGTGGGCCGGATTGCGGCCCGAGATGGCCCATGTCCCGGGGAAGCCAAGCATGCTGTCACGTTACCTTCCGATGTCGCTGGCGGTGTTGTTGCTCGCTGGCTGTTCCGCCGGGCCCGAGGACACGCCTGCCGCCGATGCGGCGGCCACCGCCCAGGCCGCCGACCGCGAGCCGGACCGGTATGACGACGGTGACGCGCTGCTGAGCCGGCATGACGTGCCGCACGTGGTGGTCCGGGAAGCCTTCGTCTCCTCCGCTTCACCTGACGACAACATCGATTCGATGGCCAGCTGGCTGCAGGACGGCCGCCTGGCTCTGGTAGCCACCGCCAAGGCGGCCGACCAGCTGGTGGTGTACGACGGCGACAGCGGCGAGCGCCTGCGCACGGTCTCCGGACCGGGCGCCGGGCCGGGCCAGCTCAGTCGACCCAACGGCATCGCCACCGTCGACGACCGCTACGCCTTCGTGGTCGAGCGCGACAACCACCGCGTGCAGATGTTCGGCCTGCCGGACTTCGCCCCGCTGCTGGCCTTCGGCCAGGACGAGCTGCAGAAGCCCTACGGACTGTGGACGAGGCCGATCGAGGGTGGGTACGAGGTGCTGGTCAGCGACGCCTACATGGCCGGCGAGGACGCGCAGGGGGAAGACATCCTCCCGCCGCTGCAGCGACTCGACCGCCGCTTCCGCCGCTACGAGGTCAGGCAGGTCGATGGCCGCTGGGCAGCCACTCCGGCCGGGACCTTCGGCGATACCAGCCCCGCCGGTGCGATCCGCATTCCCGAATCGCTGTTCGGCGACGTGCAGCACAATCGCCTGCTCATCGCCGAAGAAGACGTGGCCACCGGTACCGGCCTGCGCGAGTACGACCTGCAGGGCAGGTACCTGGGCCGCGATGTCGGCGTAGGCACCTATGTGGCCCAGGCCGAGGGCATCGCATTGTTGCGCTGCGCTGATGGCAGCGGCTGGTGGGTCGCCAGCGACCAGTTCGCCGACCGCACGGTGTTCCACCTGTTCGAGCGCACGACCCTGGAGCATGTGGGCTCGTTCGCGGGCGAACGCACCGGCCTGACCGATGGCGTGTGGCTGGACGAGCGCGGCGACGGGCGGTTCCCGCAAGGGGTGTTCTATGCGTCGAACCTGGACGAGGGCGTGTCGGCATTCGACTGGCGCGACATCGCCCGGGCCCTGGACCTGCCGGAGTGCAGGCGTTGAGGCGCGACGCGGCCTCCGCCTCCGCCTGGCTGCTGCTGGCGCTGTCGTTCCTGGCCGGTCCGGTACGGGCGGCCGAGGATGCGGCCCGCGAGGCGGAACCGAACACGCGGGTTCCCGCCGGCGTGCTGCGCTATGCGCCGAGCGTGTTCCCCGACCGCATCGTCGTGTCGCCGGCACAGGATGCCGCCCGCGGCTTCGCAGTGGCCTGGCGCACGGACGCATCCGTGCAGGCGCCGTTGCTGGAGATCGCGGTCGCCGGTGATTCCCCGGACATGGGCCAGCCGCGCCGGGTGCGTGCGGTCACCCGCGTGCTGGAGACCGACAACGGCGTCGGCCACCACCATCGCGCCGATGTCGATGGCCTGCAGGCGGACACGCTCTACGCCTGGCGGGTTCAGGGCGGCGGTACCTGGAGCGCATGGCACCACACGCGCACCGCCGCCGCGCCGGGCGTGCCGTTGGCCCTGTTGTACTTCGGCGACACCCAGAACAAGAACGTCAGCCACGTCACCCGGGTGGTGCGCGAAGGCATGCGCCACGCGCCCGACGCGCGCCTGGCGCTGTTCGCCGGCGACCTGGTCAGCGGTGGCGACGGCGAGGACGACAACGAATGGGGCGAATGGTTCGAGGCCAACGGGCCGCTGCCGACCTCGATGCTGGTCGCGCCGGCGGCAGGCAACCACGAGTACTTCGAAGAATTCGAGGATACCCCGCAGGAGCGCCGGGTCCTGGGCGCGCACTGGCCGCCGAGCTTCGCCCTGCCGCGCAATGGCGCCGAAGGCGTCGCCGGCACCAGCTATTGGTTCGACATCCAGGATGCGCGGATCGTGGTGCTCGACGGTACGTCCGCGCTCGACCTGGGAACGGCGCGCGCGCAGGCCGCATGGCTGGACCAGGTGCTGGCCGACAGCCCGCGGCGCTGGAACATCGCGATGGTTCACCAGCCGATGTTCTCGCCCCGCCAGGATCGCGACAACGCGATCCTGCGCCGCGAGATCCTGCCGGTGCTGGAGCGCCATCGCGTGGACCTGGTGCTGCAGGGCCACGATCACGTGTACGGACGCCGCGGCGGACCGGTGTCCGGCCAGGCTACCCCGCAATACGTGGTGAGCGTGGCCGGTCCCAAGCAGTACCGGCTCTCGCCCGAGGCGCGTAGGGAAATGGCGCCGGTGGCCGAGGACACCCAGTTGTTCCAGGTGCTGCGCATCGAGGGCGATCGCCTGCGCTATGAAGCGCGCACCGCGACCGGGCGCCTGTACGACGCCTTCGAACTGGTCGGCGACGGCCAGGACCGCAGGCGGGTCGAGCTGCCGGAAGGGCGCATCGATGAGCGTACCTGCACGCGTGCGGCGACCCCCAAGGGCCGCGCGGACCGCTGCTGGGAATGAACCTCCGCGATGAGCGCGCAGGGCCTGCATGCGGGTCCCGCTCCGGCCATCGCCGCCGATCCCGAAGGAGCCATCGATGATGCGTTGCCCGGGTCGCCGGCATTGGCTGGCCTTGTCACTGCTCGCCGTAGCGGTGGTCGCACCGGCTTCGGCCAGCGACCACATCCGCCATCCGTTCCTGGCCAAACAGTCGGCCAAGGTGCCGGACGAGGCTGTACTGGCGGTGGAGATCCCCGCCGGCAGCTTCACCAAGTACGAAATCGGCGAGGACGGCCTGAAGGTGATCGGCGTGCCCACCGACAAGATCGACCCGACCTATGCGCGGATCCGCGACCTGGCCGACCTGCCGGAGATCGAACGGCAGCGGATCGAAGCCTTCTTCCGTGTCTACAAGGACCTGCCCGCGGAGCACAACCCGGTCGAACTGAACGGCTGGGGCGATGCCGCCGAGGCCAAGGCGCTGGTGACCGAGTCGATCCGGCGGTTCGAGGTCCGGCGCGACGCCGGGAACTGAGGGTCCAGTCCCCGGGGCCGCCGCCGGTCGCGCAGGTTCAGGCCGCGGCGGACTGCTGCCGGCGCGGCCCTTCGCGCAGGGCGCGGCCGACCATCGACACCAGCAGGTCCAGCTCTTCCTCGTCCATCCCGAAGTGCGGGGTGAAGCGCAGCGAGTTCTCGCCGCCGTGGATCACGTTGACCCCGTGCCGGCGCAGCCATTCCTCGGTGGAGCCGGCGCCGTAGCACTTGTACTCCGGGGCCAGCTCGCAGGAGAACAGCAGGCCGGTGCCCTGGACCTTGGTGATCGCGCCGCCCAGGTCCGCCTTCAGCTGCTCCAGCTTCTGCATCGCCTGCGCGCCCCGGGCGCGGATGTTGGCGCGCACCTCCTCGGTGAGCAGGCCCAGGGTGGCGCAAGCCACGTCCAGCGCCCGCGGATTGGTGGTCATGGTGTTGCCGTAGACGCCCTTGCGGTAGATCGCGGCCGCATGCGCGGTCGTCGCCAGCACCGACAGCGGGAACTGGGCGGCATTGAGCGCCTTGGAGTAGGTCTCCATGTCCGGCGCCTCCGCGCCCTCGAAGCCGGGGTAGTCCACCAGCGAGAGCACGCCGTGCACGCGCAGGCCGGCCTGGATCGAATCGACCAGCAGCAGGCTGCCGTGCGCGCGGGTGGCCTCGCGCGCGGCGGTATAGAACTCCACCGGCACCGAGCGCCCCGGGTCGCCTTCGCCCATCACCGGCTCCAGGAACACCGCCTCGATGAACCAGCCCCTGGCCTCGGCGTCGGCGAACGCCTGGCGCAGCGCGGCCACGTCGTAGGGCGCGATGGTGATCACGCTGTTCTCGCCGCGGTAGCTGGCCAGGAACTTGTCGTAGGTGCCGCGGCTGGAATCGGAGTACAGCGCCGGGCGGTCGGTGCGGCCGTGGAAGCTGCCCTTGACCACGACCCGCTTGATGGTCGCGCCGGCATGGCGCGCGCCCGGGTCGGTCTGGGTCTTGGCGTTGATGTCGACGATGCGCGCGGCCAGGCCCACCGCTTCGGAGCCGGAATTCAGGCACATGAAGCGCTCGAACGGGCAGCCGCCGCGGGTCCGTCCGATCTCCCGGCGCAGGGCTTCGGCGAAGCGGCGCTGGGCCAGGTTCGGGGTCATGATGTTGGCCATCACCTGCGGCTTGGACATCGCCTCGAGCACCGCCGGCGGCGCATGGCCGAAGCCGAGCATGCCGTAGCCGCCGGCGTCGTACAGCACCGCGCCCTTGAGCGTGACCACCCACGGTCCGCGCGCGACCAGGGCGACATAGGGAGTCACAGCGTCGTCGGCGTAGAAGTTGACGTAACCGGCCTGCAGCGCCTGGATCTGCGCGGCTTCGTCCAGATCGAGCAGGTCGGCGGCGGCTTCGCGCACGCTGGCGTACTCGGCCGCGGCGGCGGCGATCGCCGCCGCCAGGTCCGGGTGGTTCGCGGCCAGGCGTTCGACGCTGGCGTCGTCCAGGCCGGAGGTCAGGCGCTGGCCGGCGTGGGCGCGCAGCGGGGCGAGGGGGGCGAGGACGGACATGCGGATCTCCGGGGACTGGGTGGCCGGGTGGACCAGAAACCCCCTATTATCGGGAGTGGATCGGCGATTGGCAGCTATGATCCGCGCAGGATTCAGGCAATATTCGTCGGATCGACGACACTGGCAAGGCAAAATGAAGATCACCGAGGCCGACGAACAGCTCCTGTCCCTGCTGCGCGAGGACGCGCGCGCGTCCACCGCGCAGATCGCGCGGCGCCTGGACCTGTCGCGAACCACCGTGCAGAGCCGGATCGACAGGCTCGAGCGCAGCGGGGTGATCCGTGGCTACACCGTGCGCGTGGATGAAGGCGTGGAGCGGGACCGGATCCGGGCCCACATCATGATCACCGTGTTTCCCAAGAAGACCGCCGCGGTAGTGAAGGAACTGCACTCGATCCCGGAGATCCGCACTCTGCAGTCGGTGAGCGGACCCTACGACCTGGTCGCGATGGCCGTGGTCGCCGACGTGGACCAGATGGACCTGCTGACCGATCGCATCGGCGCACTCGATGGGGTCGAGCGCACGTCCTCGTCGATCGTGCTGTCGACCAAGTTCGAACGCTGATCCCGCCGCCGGGGGCAGGGCGCCGGACCGCTACAATGCCCGGCAACCGCAGGCCGCACGCGTCCCTTGAAGAAGTCCGACTTCCACTACGAACTGCCGGAAGCACTGATCGCCCAGGCGCCGCTCGCCGAGCGCTCGGCCAGCCGCCTGCTGGTCGTGCCGGCGGGCGAAGGCGCGTTCTCCGACCTGCAGGTGCGCGACCTGCCCGGCCTGCTGCGGGCGGGCGACCTGCTGGTGTTCAACGATACCCGGGTGATCCCGGCGCGCCTGTTCGGGCACAAGGACAGCGGCGGCCGGGTGGAAATCCTGATCGAACGGCTGCTGCCCGACGAGCAGGCTCGCGCGCAGGTGCGCGCCAGCAAGCCGCCGAAGGCGAACGCGTGGATCGCGCTCGACGGCGGCGGCCGGGCCGAGGTGCTGGGGCGCGAAGGCGAGTTCTACCGGCTGCGCTTCGAGGTCGAGGACGGACTGGAGCCTTGGCTGCTCAGGGTGGGCCGGCTGCCGCTGCCGCCGTACATCCGCCGCGAGCCGGGCCAGGACGACGCAGAGCGCTACCAGACCGTGTTCGCGCGCCAGGTCGGCGCGGTGGCCGCGCCGACCGCGGGCCTGCATTTCGACGAACCGCTGCTGGCGGCGCTGCGCGAGCGTGGCGTGCAGTTCGGCCACGTCACCTTGCACGTGGGCGCGGGCACCTTCCAGCCGGTGCGGGTGGAGGACGTGCGCGAGCACGCCATGCACAGCGAATGGCTCAACGTCGGCGCCGAACTGGTGGCGCAGGTGCGCCGCACCCGCGAGGCCGGGGGACGGGTGATCGCGGTGGGAACCACCGTGGTGCGCGCGCTGGAAAGTGCCTGGTGTAGCGGCGAAGCCCCGCACGCCGGCGAGTTGCGCCCGTTCTCGGGCGAAACCCGGATCTTCATCTTCCCCGGCTACCGCATCCGCAGCGTGGACGCGCTGCTGACCAACTTCCACCTGCCGGAGAGCACCTTGCTGATGCTGGTATCGGCCTTCGCCGGCAAGGATCGGGTGTTCGAGGCCTACCGGCATGCGGTGGAGCGGCGCTACCGGTTCTTCTCCTACGGCGACGCGATGCTGCTGTGGGGGCAGGGTTGAAGGGCCCGCATCAGTTCCCGCACCGGTGCGCCAGGGCCTGGCCCAGCCGCACCGGCGTCTCCGCCGCCAGTCCCGGCGCCAGGGTCGCCGCGCCCGGCGGCAGCAGCACGATCACCGTGGAGCCGTAGTTGAACCGCGCCATCTCGGCGAAGCGTTCCAGCACGATGCCGTGGCCGCGCCAGTCCTTGCGCACGATCTCGTCGGCATAGTCGGGGATCTCCACGCCGCTCCACACCGTCTCCACGCCCGACACCAGCAGTGCGCCGACCATCACCGAGGCCATCGGCCCGAAGTCGGTGTCGAAATGGCACACCAGCCGCTCGTTGCGCGCGAACAGCCGCGGCACGCTGCGCACCGCGTCGGTGCCGACGCTGAACAGCCGGCCGGGCACGTGCACGGTCTGGCGCAGGGTGCCGGTCCAGGGCATGTGCACGCGATGGTAGTCGCGCGGCGACAGGTACACGGTGGCGAAATTGCCGCCGGCGAACACCCGCGCGGCTTCGGCGTCGCCCAGCAGTTCGGCGGCGGTGAACGAGCGGCCCTTGGCCTGGAAGATGCGGCCGTCGGCCTCGATCCGGCCGAGCTGGCTGATGCGGCCGTCGGCCGGCATCAGCAGCGCGCGCGGATCGGGGTCGGGCACCCGCGCGCCGGGTTTCAGCGCGCGGGTGAAGAAGGCGTTGAAGGTCGGGTAGGCAGTCGGGTCCGGCTGCGCGGCCTCGTCCAGGTCCACGCCGAAGCGGCGGGTCACGGTGTCGATCAGGGCCTGCTTGAGCCAGGGACGGGTCGAGTAGGCCGCTGCGCGCGCGATTGCCGACAGCAGCCGGTGCGGCAGCACCCAGCTCAGCGCGGTCATCGGGCTCACGGCACGCGCTCCGAGGCAGTCAGCCGCAGCAGGTCGTCGGCGATGGCCTGCGGCTGCAGCGGCGGACGGATCAGTCCGGCCAGGCGCCCCTGCGGATCGAGCAGGGCGATGTGGGCCGAGTGGTCGACGCTGTAGTCCTGGGGGTTCTGGTCGAAGTGCTTGCCGGGCGCCTTCATGAACACGAAACCCAGCGAGGTGGCGAACTTCTCCAGCGCCGGGACGTCGGCGGTGGCGGCCAGGGTGTCCGGATGGAAGGCGTGGGCGTACTCGCCGGCCTTGGCCGGCGTGTCGCGCTCCGGATCCACCGAGACGAACAGCACCCGCGGCCGGGTCGATTCGGGGAGCGCTTCCCACTGCTTCTGGGCCTGCGCCAGTTCGGCCAGGGTGGTCGGACACACGTCCGGGCAATGGGTGAAGCCGAGGAACACCAGGGTCCAGTGCCCGGCCAGTTCGCCCGCGACCAGCGGGGTGCCGTCGGACTGGCGCAGGTTGAACGCCGGCAGCTCGCGCGGCTGCGGCAGCAGGATCGCGCTCTGCAACTGCGGCGCGGCGGCGTTCCCGCCGCGGCCGAACAGGTGCCAGGCGGCCAGCAGCCCGAGGCCGGCGGCGAGTGCGGCGACGAGGATCCAGGCAGTGGTGCGGTTGAACATGCGCAGGCGTTCCGGTGGCGTCGTTCGGGCCGGACATGATACCGGCCCCGGCCGCCTGGCCCGTCAACGGGCGTGGCCCTGCATGGCCTGGCCTATAATCCACACCCGTTTCCCGACCTGCGCCCCGCGGCGCCGCGCCATGACCGCCGATCCGGCTGCCGAACTGCACACGATCATCGACCTGATCCGCTACGGCGGCAGCCGCTTCAACGCGGCCGGGCTGAGCTTCGGCCACAGCTACGACAACGCCATGGACGAGGCCACCCAACTGGTCCTGCACGCGCTGCACCTGCCGCACGACCTCAGCCCCGCCTACGGCCAGTCGCGGCTGACCCTGGAGGAGAAGCGCGCGATCCTGGCCCTGTTCCAGCGCCGCATCGACGAGCGGGTGCCGGCCGCCTACCTGGCCGGCGAGGCCTGGTTCGCCGGGCTGAGCTTCAAGTCCGACCGCCGTGCGCTGGTGCCGCGCTCGCCGATTGCCGAACTGGTCGAGTCCGGCTTCGAGCCCTGGCTGGCCGGGCGCGAGGTGCGCCGCGCGCTGGACCTGTGCACCGGCTCGGGCTGCATCGCCATCGCCATGGGCCACTACAACCCGGAGTGGCAGGTGGACGGGGTGGACATCAGCGACGATGCGCTGGCCCTGGCCGCGGAAAACAAGGCGCGCCTGCACGCGGACAACGTCGAACTGGTCAAGTCCGACCTGTTCTCCGGGCTGGGTGGCCGCCACTACGACCTGATCGTGACCAATCCGCCCTATGTCACCGACGAGGAGACGGACGCGCTGCCGCAGGAATACTCCCACGAGCCGGAGCTGGGCCTGCGCGCCGGGCCCGACGGCCTGGACTTGGTGCTGAAGATCCTGCGCGACGCGCCGCTGCACCTGTCCCAGGACGGGCTGCTGATCTGCGAGGTCGGTGAATCCGAGCGGCACCTGGTCAAGCTGCTGCCGGAGCTGGACCTGGCCTGGATCGAGTTCAAGGTCGGCCAGATGGGCATCTTCGCGGTCGAGTGCCGCGACCTGATCGCACACAACGCCCGCATCGCCGAGCTGGCCGCCGCGCGTCCCTAGCCGTGGCGGCCGCTCGCCGAAGCCGGCGCTTCTGCTCTTGATGCGACCGGCTCCCGCAAGACCGTCACTGGCCGGTCAGTTGCGGGCGCAACGGTTCAGGGCGCCTGCTGCACCGCAGCGAAGCCTGCCGATATGCGATGCTTGCAGGCCTCATCCCTCGCGTGCCTAGCGGAGCGGCGCCTTGAGCAGCAACACCTTCGGCAAGCTGTTGTCGGTCACCACCTTCGGCGAGTCCCACGGCCCGGCCATCGGCTGCGTCGTGGACGGCTGCCCGCCGGGGCTGGAATTGGCCCCGGAGGCGTTCGCCCACGACCTGCAGCGTCGTGCCACCGGCAAGTCGCGCCATACCTCCGCCCGGCGCGAGGCCGACGAGGTCGAGATCCTGTCCGGCGTCTACCAGGGCCGCACCACCGGCACCCCGATCGCCCTGCTGATCCGCAATACCGACGCGCGCAGCAAGGACTACGCGGACATCGCCGGGCAGTTCCGCCCCGGCCATGCCGACTACACCTATTGGCAGAAGTACGGCATCCGCGACCCGCGCGGTGGCGGCCGCAGTTCGGCACGCGAGACCACCATGCGCGTGGCCGCCGCGGTGATCGCCAAGAAGTGGCTGCAGCAGCGGCACGGCGTGGTCGTGCGCGGCTTCCTCGCCCAGCTCGGCCAGGTGCGGGCGGACGGTTTCGACTGGAGCGCGGTGGAGGACAACCCGTTCTTCTGGCCGCATGCGCCGCAGGTGCCCGAGCTGGAGGCGTACATGGACGCGCTGCGCAAGTCGGGCGATTCGGTCGGCGCGCGGGTGACCGTGGTCGCCGACGGCGTGCCGCCGGGCTGGGGCGAGCCGATCTACGGCAAGCTCGACGGGGAGCTGGCCGCCGCGCTGATGAGCATCAACGCGGTCAAGGGTGTGGAGATCGGCGACGGTTTCGGCGTGGTCGCGCAGAAGGGCACGCAGCACCGCGACCTGATCGCCCCGGACGGCTTCGCCAGCAACCATGCTGGCGGCATCCTCGGCGGCATCTCCAGCGGCCAGCAACTGGTCGCCTCGATCGCGCTCAAGCCCACCTCCAGCCTGCGCCTGCCCGGACCGACCGTGGACCTGGACGGCAATCCGGTCGAAGTGGTCACCACCGGCCGGCACGACCCCTGCGTCGGCATTCGCGCCACCCCGATCGCCGAGGCGATGGTCGCGCTGGTGCTGATGGACCAGGCGCTGCGCCACCGCGCCCAGTGCGGCGACGTGGGCGAGGTCGCGCCGCGGATCCTCCCCGGCGCCGGCGCGATCGGCGCCGGACAGGCCTAGGCCATGGCCCAGGCGCGTCCGCGTCCACGGGTGTGGGTGTCGCAGCCGTTGTTCGATGACATCGTCGGCCAGCTTGCGTTGCACTGCGACCTCGATCCGACCGCCGAAGTCACCACCCACAGCCCGGCGCGGATCGCCGCTGCGCTGAGCGAGGCCGACGGCGCCGTGGTCACCCTCAACGAACGCATCGGCGCGGCCGAACTCGGCGCGGCGCCGCGCCTGCGCGTCATCGCCAACGTCGGCGTCGGTTACGACAACCTGGACATCCCCGCGCTGGACGCGGCCGGCATCGTCGCCACCAACACCCCGGATGTGCTGACCGAAACCACCGCCGACCTCGGCTTCGCCCTGCTGATGGCCGCCGCGCGCCGGATATCCGAATCCGAGCGCTGGTTGCGCGAGGGCCGCTGGGGGAGCTGGTCGTTCTCGACCCTGCTCGGCGCCGACGTCCACGGCAGCACCCTGGGGATCCTCGGCATGGGCCGGATCGGCCAGGCCATCGCCCGCCGCGGCTATCACGGTTTCGGCATGCGGGTGCTGTACCACAACCGTTCGCGCCTGCCCGAGGCGGTCGAGCGCGAACACGGCGCCCGCTGGGTCGGTTTCGACGCCCTGCTCGCGCAGAGCGACCACCTGGTGCTGGCGCTGCCGGTATCGCCGGCCAGTCGCCACCTCGTCGATGCCGCCGCGCTGGCGAGGATGAAGCCCACCGCCACCCTGGTGAACATCGCCCGCGGCGGCCTGGTGGACGAGTTGGCGCTGGCCGATGCGCTGGCCAACGGCCGCCTGGCCGCGGCCGGGCTGGATGTGTACGAAGGCGAGCCGACCGTGCGCCCGGAACTGCTGGCACTGCGCAACGTGGTGCTGACCCCGCACATCGGCAGTGCCTCGCTGGCCACGCGCCGGGCGATGGTCCAGCTGGCGGTGGACAACCTGCAGGCCGCCCTGGGCTTCGGCCCGCATGCCGGCCACCCGCCGAACCCGGTGACCGCTAAGAAGACCACCCCCGTCGTTTGATCCTGGAAAGAAAGAGAGCTCCCCCATGAGTGACGCAGCCCCCACGCAACGTCGTTTCACCGTCGCCGTCGTCGGCGCCACCGGCGCGGTCGGCGAGACCATGCTGTCCATCCTCGCCGAGCGCGAGTTCCCGGTCGGCGAGATCGTCGCCCTGGCCTCCGAGCGTTCGGCCGGCGGCGAGGTCGAGTTCGCCGGCCGCAAGATCCCGGTCCGCGACCTGGCGACCTTCGACCCGAAGGGCGTGGACATCGCCCTGTTCTCCGCCGGTGGCGGGGTGTCGAAGGAATATGCACCGAAGTTCGCCGCCGCCGGCGCGGTGGTGATCGACAACTCCTCGGCGTTCCGCTACGACGACGACGTGCCGCTGGTGGTGTCGGAAGTGAACCCGGAGGCGGCGAGGGACCGCCCGCGCGGGATCATCGCCAACCCCAATTGCTCCACGATGCAGATGCTGGTCGCGCTGGCGCCGCTGCACCGGCGCTACGGGATCGAGCGGATCAACGTGGCCACCTACCAGTCGGTGTCCGGCGCCGGCCGTTCGGCGCTGGAGGAGCTGGGCCGGCAGACCGCGGCCCTGCTCAACTTCCAGGATCCTGAGCCGCAGCGTTTCCCGTTGCAGATCGCCTTCAACCTGATTCCGCACATCGACGACTTCCAGGACAACGGCTTCACCAAGGAGGAGATGAAGCTGGTCTGGGAGACCCGCAAGATCCTCGGCGACGACGCCATCCAGGTGAACCCCACCGCGGTGCGCGTGCCGGTGTTCTTCGGCCATGCCGAGGCAGTGGCGATCGAGACCCGGGAGAAGGTCGGCGCGGAGGCCGCGCGCGAGCTGCTGGAGCGCTCGCCGGGCATAGAAGTGGTGGACGAGCGCAAGCCCGGCGGCTATCCGACCCCGGTGACCCACGCCTCGGGCAACGACGCGGTGTACGTGGGCCGGATCCGCGAGGACTTCTCCCACCCGCGCGGCCTGAACTTGTGGATCGTGGCCGACAACATCCGCAAGGGCGCCGCGCTCAACGCCGTGCAACTGGCCGAGCTGGTCGCCCGCGAGGATTGAGCGGGATCGATCTCCTGCACGTCCGCGACACCTCCATGCGCCTGCACCCTGATCCACTCCGCCAGTAGGGCGGATCGTCGGTTCGCCGGCGTTGGCGATGGCTTGAAGAGCGGCAGGCCAACGGTCCGCGCCACAGGGGGCGACGGGCGCCGAGCACGGGCCGGCCCGGTGCGTGCGACAAGGCCGGCGGACCCGTTATAGTGCGTCGCATGACTATCCGGGGACGGGGCGCCAGGCGCCCGTGGCATTGGCTGTTGGCGCTTGCGCTGCTGCTGTCCAGCGGCGGCGCGATGGCGCTCGGACTCGGCCAGATCCGGGTGCTGTCGGCGCCCGGCGAGCCGCTGCTGGCCGAGATCCCGATCATCTCCAACGAGCCGGGCGAACTCGAGAACGCGCGCGCGCGCCTGGCCTCGCCCGAGACCTTCGCCCGGGTCGGCCTGCAGGCCCCCACCGGACTGGTTCGCGACCTGCAGTTCGAGATCACCACCGACGCCCGGGACCGGGCCGTGGTCCGGGTCACCAGCAGCGCGCCGGTGGACGTGCCCGCGCTGGCCTTCCTGGTCGAGGTCGATTGGGGCCAGGGCCGGTTGGTCCGCGAGTACTCGGCGCTGGTCGACGGCCCGCGCACCGCCACCGCGATCGAAGCGCCGGTGATCGAAGCGCCGCGGGCACTGCCGTCCGATGCGATCGTGCGTGTACCGCCGCCGGCCGCGCCGGCGCAGGCCGCGACGGCCACACCGACTGCACCGGCGCCCGCAGCGTCCCGTCCGCGCCTTGCGGCTCCGGCCGCGACCGCCATCCAGAACGTCACCAACGAGGTGAAGAAGGCCCCGCCGCCGTCCTGCCAGACTCCGTTCGACCTGAACTCGATGTCTTCGAGCGAGAGCGCAGCCGTCGTGTACAGGCCGCCTCCATTGCGGGCGACGTTCTGCACGAATCGCAGTCTGCGCAAGCCCGGCGTCCCGCCTTCGTTCAGCCAGCCGCCTCCGTTGGAGGCTTGTTGCCAGTTCTGCAAGCTTGTCGCACCCCCGTTGCCACCGCTGATCGTGAAG
>JAFLEA010000039.1 GCA_017302035.1 Lysobacterales bacterium | reverse complement strand
CGCCGCCTCGCCATCTGCCACCCGGCTGTCCCAGGCAAAATCGGTGCAATGGTACTCGCCCGCCGTGCTGCTGCCGCCTTCACCCACAAACCCGCGGCAGCGCCCGGCGAACCGAGCGGGCCTCAGCGCTGCCTTGCCAGGCTGGCAGCCGGGGGCGTGGCTCGAGCCGCTAAGTGGGGCCAGCTGCTGTTGCCGAGGAGGCACAGCCACGGCGAAGCAGGCCAGCTGCTTTGTGCTATTCCGGCTCCATACTGCCTGCTGCCCTGCATGCTGCCGCCTGCCCGCGCATGGCGCAGGCCTGCGGGACACGCCTTGCACCCGCTGCGGCCGCAGGAGGGGCGTCATCCTTCCTGCGCCCGCCGGCTGCCACACAATCGCCCAAGGAGCTCTCCTCCCCTCCCTGGAGAAGCTGCAGAGCTTTGCAGGGGTTGAACGCCAGGCCTCTTGGGGCTCACTACTGGAAGAGGCGGCGCAGCTCGGCGGCGCGCAGTACCTCGAGCAGCTGGCCGCGGCCGCGGTCGACCTCGCCGCGCTGGCCGACGGCATCGCTGCCGGCGGCGTCAAGCTGTGGGGGCTGCAGGGCGAGATCGACCGGCTCAACCGCGAGCTGGCGGCGCTCGGCGCGGTCAACCTCGCCGCGCTCGAGGAGCTGACTGCGGCGCGCGAGCGCAAGACCTTCCTCGATGCGCAGAGCGCCGACCTGACCGAGGCGATGAAGACGCTCGAGGACGCGATCCGCCGGATCGACCTCGAGACGCGCGAGCTGCTGCAGCAGACCTTCGCCCAGGTGAACGAGCATTTCGGCCGCATGTTCCCGAGCCTGTTCGGCGGCGGCAGCGCGCGCCTCGTGATGACCGGCGACGAGATCCTCGACGCCGGCGTGCAGGTGATGGCGCAGCCGCCGGGCAAGAAGAACTCGACGATCCACCTGCTGTCCGGCGGCGAGAAGGCGCTGACCGCGATCGCGCTCGTGTTCGCGATCTTCCAGCTCAACCCGGCGCCGTTCTGCCTGCTCGACGAGGTCGACGCGCCGCTCGACGACGCGAACACCGAGCGCTATTGCAAGCTCGTGACCGAGATGAGCGCGGGCACGCAGTTCCTCTTCATCAGCCACAACAAGATCGCGATGGAGATGGCCGAGCAGCTGATCGGCGTGACGATGCAGGAGCAGGGCGTGTCGCGCATCGTCGCGGTCGACATGGACGAGGCGCTCGGCATGGCCGAGGCGGCATGAAGCCGGGTCGCGGCGGATAGACGCACTAGTTTCAGGTACTAGCGGGTAAAACCGTGGAGGTTCGAGTCCTCTTCTGGGCACCAGACACAGGGTCGCAAGACCCAGGAAACCCCGCTCCGGCGGGGTTTTTTCGTTGCGGCGGACGGCCGGGCGCCGCGCACGGGGAAGCGGACGGCAGCGCATCGGGCTAGGATGCCCTTCCCCCGGCTGCCCGGCTCCGACCCCGCTGCATGGAACCGCAACAGATCGTTTTCCTGGTGATCCTCGGCACCGCGCTGGCGCTGTTCGTCAGCGGCCGGTTGCGGGTGGACCTGGTGGCGATGCTGGCCCTGCTGGCCCTGGCCCTGACCGGGATCCTGGACGCGAAACAGGCCCTGGCCGGGTTCTCCAGCGAACCGGCGATCATCGTGGCGGCGGTGTTCGTGCTCTCGGCCGGGTTGCAGGCCACCGGCATCAACGACCGCATCGGCGCCGGGATCGGTCGCGCCGCCGGCGGCAGCGAGTGGCGCACGATCGCGGTGGTGATGCCGGCCACCGCGCTGCTGGCCGCATTCTCGCATCACGTGATGGTCACCGCGATGATGCTGCCGATCCTGATGCGGCTGGCGCGCGAGCAGAAGCTGGCGGCCTCGCGGCTGCTGATGCCGATGTCGCTGGCGGCCTCGCTCGGCACCACCCTGACCCTGTTTAGTGCCCCGGCCTTCCTGCTCGCCGGCGACTTGCTCAAGCGCGCCGACGGCACCGGCCTGGACATCTTCGCCATCACCCCGATCGGCCTGGTGCTGGTGGCGCTGGGCACCGCCTACATGCTGCTCGGCCGCTGGCTGCTGCCGCGGCGCATGGGCGAGGCGCAGCCGAGCGACTACCTGCGCCTGGAGCGCTACTACACCGAATTGCTGGTGGAGCGTGGCTCGCCCTGGATCGGCCGCACCCGCGAGGAGTTCGAGGCCGCCTTCGCCGAACGCCTGCAGGTGGTGGACTGGCTGCGCCAGGGCGTGCGCCGGCGCCGCCAGGCCGGCGACAGCCCGCTCGGCGCCGGCGACGTGCTGCTGGTGCGCGCCTCGCCCGACGAGATCGCCTCGATCCGCAACGAACCCGGACTGGTCCTGCATGCGGTGGCCAAGTATGGCGACAAGCCGCGCGATGACCGCCAGGCCGAGTTGTTGGGCGAGGAACAACTGGTCCAGGCGGTGGTCGGCCCGCACTCGGAGTTCATCGGCCGCAGCGTGGCCGACATCGACTTCCTGGGTACCCTGGGCGTGGTCGTGGTCGGCCTGTGGCGGCGCGAGGGCTGGCTGCACGGGGAGCTTTCGGAAATGCGCCTGGAGGAAGGCGACCTGCTGGTGCTGTGGGGCCGGCAGCACGAGTTCGGGCAACTGGCCGCGCACCACGGCTTCCTGATGCTGATACCGTTCGAGGGCCGGCAGAAGTCGCGCCGGCGCGCGCCGCTGGCACTGGCGATCATGGCCGCCACCGTCGTTGCGGCGGCCACCGAGTTGCTGCCGCCGCAGATCGCCTTCCTCGCCGGCGCGGTGGCGATGGTGCTGTCGCGCTGCGTGGCCATCGACGAGGCCTACCGGCAGATCGACGTGCGCATCTTCGTGATGATCGCCGGGGTGATCCCGCTGGGCATCGCCATGGAGCAGACCGGCACCGCGCGGCTGGTGGCCGAGCTGCTGCTGGTGCACACCTCGCACTGGCCGGTGTTCACCCTGTTGCTGGTGATGTTCACCGTCGCCGCGCTGCTGACCCAGATCCTGTCCGACGCGGCCACCACGGTGCTGCTGGCGCCCATCGCCATGGCCCTGGCGCTGGGCCTGGGCCTGCCGCCGACTCCGTTCGTGGTCTGCACCGCGATGGGTGCGGTGGCCTCGTTCCTGACCCCGATCGGCCACCACGGCAACCTGCTGATCCTCAACCCCGGCCAGTACACCTTCGGCGACTTCCTGCGGGTGGGTGCGCCGCTGACGATTGCCATTGCCCTGGCCACCGCCTGGATGGCGCGCTGGCTGTGGCTGGATGGGCCGCTGCTGCCGGGCCTGGGCGGCTGATCCGCGCAGCGCCGGTGCGGCGATGCCGTCGCGTCCCCGCGAAGCCTCACCCGCCCAGTTCGGCGTCCAGCAGCAGCAGTGCCGCCGCCGCGGCGGCGAGGTAGACGCGCTGGTCGTCGTCGAGCGTGGGGGCCAGGTGCACGCGGCCGCTGTTGAGCACGTCCACGACGGCCAGCGTGCGGCCGCCATCGTCGATGGCGTAGCCGGTCGGTTCCATCGATGCGATCGGTGATCCCTGGAAGGCATTGATGCCACGCACGGCGTATTCGCGTCCCCACGGCGACTGCAACCGGCCCTGCATGCGACTGCCCTGGCGGTTGATCTCCAGCAACTGCATCCCGTAGTCGTCCATCCACAGGCCGCAGGCCAGCAGCGGCCCGGCCAGTGCGGTCAGGTCCACCGTGGTGCGCCGCGACTCCGGCCCGGTGCCGGCCGTCCATGCCCGCGAGCGGCACTGCACCTTCACCGGCGGCAAGCCCCGCGCCACCATCGTGTAGGCATATGGCTTGGAGGTGCGGCCCACGTCGATCGTGGCGATCGGCGCGCCCCACGAGACGGTCGAACCTTCGTGCATCTCCAGCGCGCTGTAGGGCCCGAACCGCACCGGTTCGTTGAACCTGCGCGGCGAATGGCCACTTACCCCATAGGCCACCGCATCGGCGGCGAAACCTTCCGGCATCCTCATCTCCGCGGTGGTGCAGGCCGGCAACGTGAACACGAGCAACAGCGAGGCCACGGCAAGTAGGGGCGTACGCATGGGGGCATCCGTCGGGCGATGGGGGCAATCGATACTAGGCGCGCCCACCGCACGACCCACCCTGCCATTGGTTGGCTAACCAGTGTCTCGTTCAGGAGGGGTTCCGCCAGGCCGGCCCGGCCCGACACGGGCCGTGCCACCCCTGCGGACGGGTAGAATCGGAGACTCATCAACATCGCTGCGCCTCCGATGACCGAGACCCTCCGCCCCACCTTCCACGGCTTCGAACAGATCCCGCTGCGCGAGTATGCCGAACGCGCCTACCTGGACTACTCGATGTACGTGGTGCTGGACCGCGCCCTGCCTTTCGTCGGCGACGGGCTCAAGCCGGTGCAGCGGCGAATCGTCTACGCGATGAGCGAACTGGGGCTGGGCGCGGCGGCCAAGCCCAAGAAGTCCGCGCGCACCGTGGGCGACGTGATCGGCAAGTACCACCCGCACGGCGACAGCGCCTGCTACGAGGCGCTGGTGCTGATGGCCCAGCCGTTCTCCTACCGCTACCCGCTGATCGAGGGCCAGGGCAACTTCGGTTCCACCGACGACCCCAAATCGTTCGCGGCCATGCGCTACACCGAGTCCAAGCTCACCCCGATCGCCGAGGTGCTGCTGGGCGAGCTGGGCCAGGGCACGGTGGACTGGGTGCCCAATTTCGACGGCACCCTGGAGGAGCCGAGCTGGCTGCCGGCGCGGCTGCCGCACCTGCTGCTCAACGGCACCACCGGCATCGCGGTCGGCATGGCCACCGACGTGCCGCCGCACAACCTCGGCGAGGTGGTCAGCGCCTGCGTGCGCCTGCTCGACGATCCGGACGCCAGCGTCGCCGACCTGTGCGAACACGTGCGCGGCCCGGACTATCCGACCAGTGCGGAGATCATCACCCCCGCCGCCGACCTGCGCGCGATGTACGAGACCGGCACCGGCAGCGTGCGCGCCCGTGCGACCTGGACCAAGGAGGCCTCCGGCAACTTCGTGGTCACCGCCCTGCCCTACCAGGTTTCGCCGTCGAAGGTGATCGAGCAGATCGCCGCGCAGATGCGGGCCAAGAAGCTGCCGTGGCTGGAGGACATCCGCGACGAGTCCGACCACGCCAACCCGGTGCGGGTGGTGCTGGTGCCGCGCTCCAACCGGGTCGATGCCGAACAGTTGATGGGCCACCTGTCCGCCACCACCGACCTGGAGAAGAGCTACCGGGTCAACCTGAACGTGATCGGCCTGGACGGCAAGCCGGCGGTGAAGAACCTGCGCACGCTGCTGCAGGAATGGCTGGCGTTCCGCACCGACACCGTGATCCGCCGGCTCAAGCACCGCCAGGAGAAGGTCGAACGTCGCCTGCACCTGCTGCAGGGCCTGTTGATCGCCTTCCTCAACCTGGACGAGGTGATCCGCATCATCCGCACCGAGGACGAACCGAAGGCGGCGCTGGTCGCACGCTTCGGCCTGTCCGAGGAGCAGGCCGACTACATCCTCGACACCAAGCTCAAGCAACTGGCGCGGCTGGAGGAGATGAAGATCCGCGGCGAGCAGGACGAACTGGCGCAGGAACTGGAGCGCATCGTCGGCGTGCTCGGCAGCCGGGCGAAGCTGAAGAAGCTGGTCAAGGACGAACTGCTGGCGGACGCGAAGAAGTTCGGCGACGCGCGCCGCTCGCCGCTGGTCCGGCGCGAGGCGGCACAGGCCATCGACGAGACCGAACTGGTGCCGAGCGAGCCGATGACCGTGGTCCTGTCGGAGAAGGGCTGGATCCGCGCGGCCAAGGGCCACGATGTCGACGCGGCGGGCCTGTCCTACCGCGAGGGCGATGGCCTGCTGGCGGCGGTGAAGACCCGCAGCACCCAGCAGGTGGCGTTCCTGGACTCGCAGGGGCGCAGCTACTCCACCGCGGTGCACGGCCTGCCCTCGGCGCGCGGCAACGGCGAACCGCTGACCGGCCGCTTCTCGCCGGCCGCCGGCGCCGGGTTCCAGGCCATGGCCAGCGGCGACAACGACACACGCTTCGTGCTGGCCTCCTCGCACGGCTACGGTTTCGTCACCCGCTTCGAGAACCTCACCGGCCGCAACAAGGCCGGCAAGGCCTTGCTCAACCTCACCCCGAGTGCCAGGGTGCTGCAGCCGGCGGCGGTGGCCAATCCCGACACCGACCGGATCGTGGCGGTGACCAGCGCCGGCCACCTGCTGGCGATCCCGGCCGGCGAGTTGCCGGAACTGGACAAGGGCAAGGGCAACAAGCTGATCGACATCCCCAAGGCCAAGCTCGGCACCGAACGCGTGGTCGCGGTGGCGGCGGTGGCCCCGGGCCAGTCGCTGCAGGTGCGCAGTGGTCAGCGCACGATGTCGCTCTCGTTCAAGGACCTGGACGAGTACCTGGGCTCGCGGGCGACACGGGGTGGGCTGTTGCCGAGGGGATGGCAGAAGGTGGACGGGCTCGATGTCCAGTAGCCTCCCTCCCCCCGCCGCGGCGGGTGCATCGTCGCCCCGGCCAGTTGTTGCCGGGACCCGGCGGACGATGGGCGTCGAGTAACCTGGAGAGGCATGCATGGACCCCGTTTTCTGGCTGCAGCGCTGGAACGAAGGCAGGATCGGCTTCCACCGCGGCGAGGTGATGCCGCTGCTGGAAAAGCACTGGCCCGCGCTCGGCGTACCCGCCGGCGGCCGCGTGTTCGTGCCCCTGGCCGGCAAGACCCTCGACATGCACTGGCTCGCCGCGCAGGGCCATGCCGTGCTCGGCGCCGAACTGTCGCCGCTGGCGGTCCGGGCGTTCTTCGCCGAGGCCGGGCTGGAGCCGGCCGTCGCCGAGGATGGCGACGGCTGCCACCACCGCGCCGGCCCGGTCGACCTGGTGCAGGGCGATGTGTTCGCACTGGCCGACTCGACCCTGGGCGCGATGGACGCGGTCTACGATCGCGCCGCGATCATCGCCCTGCCCCAGGATATGCGCCGTCGCTATGTGTCCGGGGTGTACGCCCGGCTGCCGCGCGGTTGCCGCGGGCTACTGATCACCCTGGAATACCCGCAGGCGGAAAAGGCCGGCCCGCCGTTCTCGGTGGAGGAAGCCGAGGTGCGCGGATTGTTCGAGCCCGACTGGCAGGTGGACCTGCTGGAACGGCGCGACATCCTGGACCAGGAACCCGGCTTCCGGGCCGAAGGCGTCACCGCCCTGGCCACCGCCGTCTACCGCCTGCAGCGCCTGTAGCAAGCCGCCACTGTTGCTCCGGCACCCGCGCCCACCCGTGGCGCCGATCGTCGGGCGGCACCAGTCGCGCCACCGGCAAGGCAACGCCCCGCGCTACGCGGCCGCGCTCAGCCCCCGTCGATCTTCGACAACTGGTAGTTCTCCAGGCCGATGCGCCGGATCAATCCCAGTTGCTGCTCCAGCCACCAGGTGTGGTCTTCCTCGGTATCCTTGAGCTGGGCCAGCAGGATGTCGCGACTGACGTAATCCTGCTTCTCCTCGCACAGCCGCATCGCCGCGGCCAGGTCGGCGCGTACCCGGTACTCGACCTGCAGGTCCGCCTCCAGCATCTCCACCACCGTCTTCCCAGGAGTGAACGGATGCGGACGCATGTCCGGGTCGCCCTCCAGGAACAGGATCCGGCGCAGGATCGCATCCGCGTGCCCGGTCTCCTCCTCCATCTCATGGGACATGCGCTCGTGCAGCGCCTTCAGGCCCTGGTCCTCGTAGCGGCGCGAGTGCAGGAAATACTGGTCGCGCGCGGCCAACTCGCCGCGCAGCAGTTCCTTGAGGCATTCGACGACTTCGGGGTTGCCCTTCATGGTGGCCGCTCCGGTGGAAACAGGGTGCAAGTGTGCCGCAAGCGCGCGACCGGCGTTCCAATCGGAATCAATCGCAATTGGAAGATGGAATAATCCCCACGGCGGCCGACCGGACCGTACCGTGCCCGAAGGGGGAAGCATGCTTCGCTGGATCCGACGCATCATCGTGCTGCTGTTGCTGCTGGCCCTGGCCGCCGCATTGCTGGGCTGGTGGCTGCTGCGCGGCAGCCTGCCCGCCCTCGACGGCGAACTGGCCCCGGCCCTGGCCGGCCTGACGGCCCCGGTGACGATCCAGCGCGACGCACTGGGCACCGTCACCATCGATGCCGCCAGCGAAGCCGATGCGCTGCGTGCGCTCGGCCTGGTCCATGCCCAGGAACGCTACTTCGAGATGGACCTGATGCGGCGCAGCGCGGCCGGCGAGCTGGCCGAGCTGTTCGGCCCGGTCGCGGCGAAGCTGGACCGCGAACGGCGCGTGCATCGCATCCGGGCCCGCGTGAGCGCGCACCTGGACGCCTTCGCCGGCGGGCGCATGCCGCAACTGCAGGCCTACGCCGATGGCGTGAACGCCGGCCTGGACGGCCTGCGGGTGCGGCCCTGGCCGTACCTG
Source organism: Lysobacterales bacterium (assembly GCA_017302035.1). Lineage (GTDB taxonomy): Bacteria > Pseudomonadota > Gammaproteobacteria > Xanthomonadales > Xanthomonadaceae > Pseudoxanthomonas. The sequence continues at coordinate 16,697 of JAFLEA010000039.1, read as the reverse complement.
CTGCTGCGCCAGCCACCGCGGCGCTGGGACGTGACCGATTCGGCGCTGACCGGCTATGCCATGTACTTCGACCTGCAGGACGCGGACAACGCCCGCGAACTGGGGATGTGGAACCTGCGCCGGCACCTGCCGCCGGCGCTTTACGAATTGCTCGCGCACGACGGCAGCGAATGGGATGCGCCGCTGTTCGGCCAGGCACGCGGCAATCCCCCGCTGCCCGGCGCCGCCCAGGTCGACCTGCGCAGTCTGCCGGCGCCCGACAGCGGCCGCCCCGGCCGGCTCGCCGACAAGGGCACGCCCGGCAGCAACAACTGGGCCGTGGCCGGCGCGCTGACCGCCGACGGCCGCGCCATCGTCGCCGACGACATGCACCTGGGCCTGCGCGCGCCCAACATCTGGTTCCGGGTGCGCCTGCGCTATCCCGATCCGCGCGCACCGGGCGGCCGGGTGGACGTGGCCGGCTTCAGCCTGCCCGGCCTGCCGGCGATCGTGGCCGGCAGCAACGGCCACGTGGCCTGGGGCTTCACCAACAGCTACGCCGATACCGCCGACTGGTTCCCGGTGCGTCCGTGCGCGGCCGATGCGTCGGCTTCGCCGGATTGCGATCCGGTGACCCGGCATCGGGAAACGATCCGGGTGGCCGGCGGCGAACCGGTCGCGCTCGACGTGGAGGAAACCGCGTACGGCCCGATCCTGCATCCGGCGCACGGCGAGACGCCGGCGCTGGCCCTGCGCTGGGTCGCGCACCTGCCCGGCGCGCTCGACACCGGCCTGGCGGAAATGGCCCATGCCGGCGACCTCGACCAGGCCCTCGCCATCGCCGGAAAGGCCGCGATGCCGGCGCAGAACCTGGTCGTCGGCGACCGCGGCGGCAGGATCGCCTGGCGCCTCATCGGTCCGTTGCCGGTGCGTGCTCCCGGTTGCGGCGGCAACCTGGCATGGCCAGACGCATCCGGCCCGGCGCCCTCCGTGCCAGCGCCTTCGGCGGTCGCCGCCGTGCGCGACGCCGGCGACGCCGGGCCCGCATGCCACCCCTGGCCCATCGCCACCGGCGCCGGCCCGGTCCTCGCCGATCCGCCCGACCACCGCTTGTGGACCGCCAACGCGCGCGTGCTCGACGGCGAAGCACTGACCGAAGTCGGCGACGGCGGCTACGCCCTCGGCGCGCGCGCCCACCAGATCCGCGACAACCTGTTCGCGCGCGACCGCTTCGCCGAAGCGGACCTGCTCGCCATCCAGCTCGACGATCGCGCGCTGTTCCTGCAGCGCTGGTGGCACCTGTTGCAGGACGAAGCGCAGCGCCAGCCGGCAGGTTCGTCGCTGCGCGCCCTGGCCGACGCCGGACGGGACTGGACCGGTCACGCCTCGGTGGATTCGGCCGGTTACCGGCTGGTGCGCGCCTGGCGCCTGGCCGTCCACGCGCGGATCGCCGATGGGCTGACCGCACCGGCCCAGGCCGCGCTCGGCGACGACTTCGCCATGCCCGACTTCCCGCAACTGGAAGGCGTGGCCTGGCCGCTGCTGCAGGAGCGCCCGATGCACCTGCTGCCGCGCCGCTATGACAGTTGGGACGCACTGCTCGAAGACGCCGCGCGCGAGGTGCGCGACGACCTGGGCCGGGACCGTCCCCTGGCCGGGCGCACCTGGGGCGAGCGCAACGTCGCCCGCATCTGCCATCCGCTGGCGCGCGCCCTGCCCGGCGTCCTGGCCACACGACTGTGCATGCCGGCCGAGCCGCTGCCCGGCGACGGCGCCATGCCGCGCGTGCAGGGACCATCGTTCGGCGCGTCCGAGCGCATGGTGGTGTCGCCCGGCCATGAAGCCGACGGCATCGTGCACATGCCCGGTGGCCAGAGCGGCCATCCGCTGTCGCCGTTCTGGGGCGCCGGACACGACGACTGGGTACAGGGTCGGCCGACGCCGTTCCTTCCCGGGGATGCGCGGCATATCCTGACCCTGGAACCGCAACCCGCCACCCGCCCCTGAGCCCGCACCGCCCGGCCGACGCCCGGCAACTGCCGCACGCCTGCCGCTGCACGCCAACGCATGTCCCCGGAGAATTCGCAATGACCGCACGCGCCCTAGCCCCCGCCGCGTTCCTGTGCACCGTCCTGCTGGCCGCCTGCAGTTCGGTCCAGCCCGATCCGGGCGCACCTGGCCGCGCCGGTGCTGCAGCAGGTGCCTGCAACGCCGACGCGGTGAGGTGGGCGGTCGGCCAGCCGGCCGACGAGAACGTGATGGCCAGAGTCTGGCGCGAAAGCGGCGCCGGCCTGATCCGCCCGATCGGCCCAGGCCAGGCGGTGACCCGCGACCTCCGCCCGGACCGGGTGAACGTGCACATCGACCGCGCCAACGCCATCACCGCCGTGGATTGCGGCTGAGCGCGCATCGACGCCGCGGCACCGACCATGTCCGCGCCATCCGCCGGCAGGTACGCGGGCAACCGCTACAATCGCCATGCACTCAGGGGCCAACAGGATTCGCATGAGCAATGCAGGGCACCCGCGCGGCGAGGGGATGTTCGGTAGGTTCGAACTCGTCTCGCTGCTCGGCGAAGGTAGCCAAGGCATGGTCTGGCTGGCACGCCAGGCATCGCCGCAACGCAGCATCGCGCTGAAGGTCCTCAATGGCAGCCTGGCCGGTCAGGATCTGGGCGCGCGCTTCCGCCGCGAAGTCGAACTGCTGGCCATGCTCGAGCACCCGGGCATCGCCCGGCTCTACGAATCCGGCACCGTGGACGGACCCTCCGGCGCGGTGCCATGGCTGGCGATGGAATACGTCGAAGGCCGCCCCCTGCACCGGTGGGCCGCGGACGCACCGTCGCTGCGCAGCCGGGTGGTGGTGCTCGAGGCGCTGTGCCGGGCGATCCACTTCGCCCATACCCGCGGCGTGATCCATCGCGACCTCAAGCCCTCCAACATCCTGGTCGACAGCGACGACCAGCCGCACGTGATCGACTTCGGCGTCGCCGCCGCGCTGGAGCGCAGCGACCTGACCCGGATGACGGCCGCCGGCGCCGTGCTCGGCACCCTGCCGTACATGAGCCCGGAGCAGCTCGACGGCAGCGCGCCGACCGACCCGCGCTGGGACGTGTACGCCCTCGGCGCGATCGCCTACGAACTGCTCGGCGGTGCCCTGCCACACCCGGAACTGGCCGAGTCGATCTCGGTGGTGGCCGCGATGCGGATCGTGGCCGCACGTGCGCCCGTGCCGCTGGGCCGGATCGCCCCGGCCACCCGCGGCGAACTGGAAACGGTGGTGATGAAAGCCATCGCCCACGAGCCGGACGACCGCTACGGCTCGGCCGCCGAACTGGCCGACGACCTGCTGCGCTGGCTCGAAGGCCGCCCGGTGGAGGCCGCGCCGCCCGGCGCCTGGCGGGTGCTGCGCCTGTTCGTGCGCCGCCACCGCGCCCTGTCCTGGGCCGTGGCCGCAGTGGCCGTGACCCTGGTGGCGGCCACTACCGTCTCCATCCGCATGGCCCTGGCCGAAGCCGAAGCGCGCCGCAGCGCCGAGCTGCGCTTGGCCGAACGTGACAGCGTCAACGCCTTTCTCAGCGAGATGCTGCTGTCGGCCGACCCCGAACTCGGGGCCGGCGGCGACATCCGCGTGCGCGAATGGCTGGCCACCACCGATGCCGGCTACCAGAGCAAGGCCGCGACCCTGCCGGCGGAAGTGCGGCAATCGCTGGCCCGCACCCTCGGCACCGCGCTGCTGCACCTGGGCGAACCGGAACGGGCGCGGCTGCGCCTGGAGGAGGCACAGGCACTGGCCACGCAGTTGTACGGCGCGCAAGCCGCTCCGACCCTGGCCGTGGCCATCGAGGCCGCGCGCGCCGCGGCCGATACCGACCCCGACGCCACCGCCGCGGCCCTCGGCGCGCTGCAGGAGCGCGCCCGCGCCGCCGGCGAAGCCACCCAGGAAGTGGAAGCAGGCATCGCCCTGGGCTCGCATCTGGAGAGCCAAGGCCGGATCGACGAAGCCTTCGCCACCTCCACCCGCACCGTGGCGCGCGCGCGCGAAGCGCTGCCGGCCGACGCACCGGCCACGCTATCGGCACTGCACAACCATGCCGCCCTGCTCAAGTACCGCGGCGACCTTGACCAGGCCGAACCGCTGGCCCGCGACGTGTACCAGCGCCGGCTGGCCAGCCTCGGCCCGCGCCATCCGATGACCCTGTATTCCTACAACCAGCTTGGCGGCATCCTCGATCGCCTCGGCCGCATCGACGAGGCCGAAGCGATCTATCGCCAGGTGTGGGAGGCACGCCGCGAACAACTCGGCGCGCGCCATCCGGCGACCCTGGTGACCCTGAACAACCTCAGCGCGCTGCTGATCCAGCGCGGTGCGCTGGAAGAGGCCGGACCGCTGCTGGACACACTGGTCGAGGCGACCCGCGAGCGCTTCGGCGCCGACGCGCCGCGCACGTTGATGGCGATGAACCAGCGCGCCTACGCGCTCGAGGACCTGGGCCGACTGGAAGAGGCCGAAGCGCAGTTGCGCACGATCGTGGCGACGATGCAGGCCCAGGGCGGGCCGGTGCACCCGGAACGCCTGGCCCCGCGCAGCAACCTGGCCATGCTGCTTTCCAAGCGCGGCGCCCATGCCGAGGCGGTCGCCACCCTGCAGTCGGTGGTCGACGACGCCACCGGCACGCTGGGCGCCGACCATCCCTACGTCGGCATCTTCCGCAGCAACCTCGGCGAGGTACTGGATCGCGCGGGTCGCCGCGCCGAGGCGCTGCGCGAACTGAACGCCGCCCAGGCGATACTGGAAGCGCGCCTCGGCAGCGGGCATGCGCGCACGCAGAAAAACCGGGAACGCCTGCGGGCCGCCGGAGCGCCGGCATGAAGCGCTGGCTGCGTCGACTGCGCGCGCCCCGCGCCCCGGACGCAGCTGCCACGGACGAGGCGCAACTGGCCTCGCTGCAACGCCAGCTCGACCTGGCCCAGGCCCTGGAACAGGAACGCCGGCGCATCTACGACGACCTGCACGACGACATCGGCGGACGCCTGCTCACCCTGCTCCATCGCGTGCAGGATCCCGAACAGCGCCAACTGGTGCGCGAAGTCCTCCAGGACCTGCGCGCGATCCTCGCCCGCGAGCGTGGGGTCGAAGGCAGCCTGCTGGAGGTGCTGGCGCAGTTGCGCGAAGAAGCCGAGCAGCGCCTGCAGACCCGCGGCACCGGGCTGGAGTGGCAGCAGGACGCGAACCTGCCCGATCCGCCGCTGGATCCGGCCCAGGCCATGCACCTGTTCCGGATCGGCCGCGAAGCGATGACCAACGCGCTGCGCCATGCCGCACCCAGCCGCCTGCGGGTGGTGGTCGCAGCGGTGGGCCGCGACCTGGTGTTCGAAGTCACCGACGACGGCCTGTTCGACCCGGCGCGGATCGGCAGCGGCCGCGGTACCCGCAGCATGCAGTCGCGCGCCGGCGAACTGCACGGCGACATCGTGTGGCAGGCCGGCACCCTCGGCGGCACCAAGGTGCGCCTGCGCTTCCCGCTGCCGGCACCGGACCCCGCATCGACGGGATGGCCACCACCGGCGTCCGGCCCGAGCATGTCCCCGTGAACCCGATGCCCCGCCACGCCCTGGTACTGGAAGACCTGCCGGAAGTGGCCGCCTGGCTGCAGGCGCTGCTCGCGCAACGCTTCAGCGGGATCCAGGTCGAACGCGCCGGCACCCTGGCCGAGGCCCGCCGCCGGCTGCAGGACACCGTGCCGCCGGACCTGGCCCTGGTCGACCTGGGCCTGCCCGACGGCGACGGCACCGGACTGATCCGCGAACTGGCACAGCGCCACCCGGACTGCACCATCGTGGTCACCACCCTGTTCGCCGACGACGCGCACGTGTTCCCGGCGCTGCGGGCCGGCGCGCATGGCTATCTGCTCAAGGACCAGCCGGAGGAGCGGCTGGGTGCCGCGCTCGACGGCATCCTGCGCGGCGAACCGCCGCTGTCGCCGTCCATCGCCCGGCGCCTGCTGCGCAGCTTCGCCGAACCGCAGGACGCACTCCACGCCGACGCCGAATGCCTCACCGCGCGCGAACGCGAAGTACTGGTCCTGCTCAGCAAGGGCTGTCGCCTGCCGGAACTGGCGGAAAGGCTGCAGATCAGCCGACACACCGTGTCCGACCACCTGAAGAACATCTACCGCAAGCTCAACGTCAACAGCCGCGCCGAGGCCGCACTCGAGGCCGCGCGGCTGGGACTGGTCGTGGCACAGGGCTGAATCCATCCCGCATCTGCGGGATGGGCGCCCCGGATGCGCCTGCGCACCATGCCAGGCAACGGCGACGGCCTTCGCGCGCGCCGTTCCCGCCCCTTCCAGAGTGCCCGGACCATGCGCCTGCCCACCCGCTGCCTGCTTGCGTTGCTGCTTTCCACCGCCATCGCCGCGCCGACCCTGGCCGCCGCGCCGGTCGAACTGCCCGGCTTCGATCCGTCCGGCAAGGCGCGCACGGTGATGGCCGGCGAGAAGAAGTCGCAGAACATCTACATTCCCTCATACCGTGTTGCCTTCCAGGTCGCCGGCAAGGTCACCGCCTCCACCCGCGAGAGCTACGCCCTGGGCAGCAACCGCTCGGGCACCAGCGTCACCCAGAACACCGCGCTGGACGGCATCGACTTCGCGCGCATGCAGGCGATCGCCGACCAGGCCCACGCCGACCTGGTGGCGCGGCTGCAGGCCGCCGGCTTCAACGTGCTCGACGACGCGCAGTGGCGCGCGGCACCCTCGGCGGCGAAGCTGGACTGGGCCAAGGCCAGCACCGCCGCATCGCCGATGACCGTGGAAGGCAAGTCCGGCACCACCGAGACCGCCTACGTGCTGGTCACGCCGACCGGAATGCAGAACTGGCCCGAGACGGTGATGCCGGCCAACCTCGGCGCCTCGCGCGCGCTGCGCAAGGAGCTGGACGCGGTGATGCTGGTGCCGCGGCTGGTGGTGAACTACGCGACGATGGAATCCAGCGGCAAGGGCAAGAGTGGATTCTTCTCGCGTGGCTCCAGCACCAGCGTTACCCCGCTGGTCCACGGCGGCGCCTATGCAGGCGGCTTCGGCTTCGACAACTGGAAGGCGCGGGTCGGCCAGCATGGCGGCTTCATCGAGTTCAAGCCCGAGGCCGTGCTGGATGCGCCGGGCGAGTTCGCCAGCGTCGAAAAGAGCGAGGGCGACCGCGCCTCGCGCGCCGGCAACCTCGCCAACGCGATCACCTGGGCCCTGGCCGGCGTGGGCACTTTTCGCGACGTGCACTACCTGTACTACGACGCCGACCCGGATGCCTACGCACGCCTGGCGGGGGAAGCGCTGGCCAAGCAGAACGCGGTGCTGGTGCACGAACTGTCGAAGGCGAAGTGAGCATGGCCATGCACGCGCACCGCGCCTCCCTGTTCGCGTTCGTCCTCGCCGCCCTCGCCTGCCCGGCCGGCCATGCACAGGATGCGCCGGGCACCCCGCAGCCCACGCTGTCGCAAGCCCTCGCCCGCGGGGACGTGGAGACGCTGGCCCGCCTCGGGAAGGCCATCGTCGATTCGACTCCGCCCCTGCTGCTCCAGGCTTCAGGGGCCATCTGCGCCCGGGTCCTGGACGAGGGGATCGACTTCCAGGGCGCTGCGGAAACCGCCGCCCGTGACATGGACCTGGGCAAGGAGATCCCCTCCACGCTCCCGGGGATGCGCTACGCATGGGCGCAGAACGGCCAGGAGTACATTCCGCCGGCGACTGCGGGGGCCTTCGGCACCTACCGGGATACCGGCACCTATGCCGTGCTGCATGCCGGCATGCGCGCCGACGGCGTGTGCACGGTGGCGTGGGAGAGCACCGACACCGATGCAGCCGGCGACCCGCACGACGAAGCCAAGCGGCTGTACGAATGGATCGGCGAGTTGCCGGGGTTCACCGTGACCGAGCAAAGCCGTGACGGCGCCCGCTGGGAAAACACCAGGAAAGGCGTCTTCGTGGCGATGACCTCGAACGAAGACGACGTGATCTTCCTGCATTACGGCCACTTGTAGGCATGTGCGCACCGGCCTGCGGCAGCTCGGGCTCGGGCAAGCACATGGGCGCTTTCCAGGGCACTGCGACCGGAATCGTCGCCACTGCCTTCGTGCGCACCGGCATCGGCGATGGCAAGTAGGCAGGCTGCCGGCCACGGCTCTTTCGCCGGCAGCCGCCTGCCCGACATGCTCGCCTTCGCCGCCGGCATTGCCTGGGCGTGGTGGACGGGCTGGGATACGCGCACGCTGGTATGGAGCCTGTGGCTGTCGAGCCTGGCGGTGGGCGCGGTCTCCATCGCGATCGGCATCGTCGCCACCGTCCGCACCAGCCGCAACGCGATGCGCGCCGGAATCCTGGACACGGGCCCATGGAGCCCGACCCTGGTGTCGCGCTTCGCCACGCAGATCGCGTGCCTCCATGGTGCGTTTCTGCTGTTGTTCTTCACCCTGCATTTCGGCGGCTTCCACTGGGGCCACTCCATTTTCCTCAACATGTTCTTCCCGCTCGACGGTGGCGACCCGGCCACGCGCCAGCCATTGATGCAGCCTCGCGAATACCTGCAGGCGATCGCGCTGGGCGGGTGGTTCGTCCCGCTTGCGCTGGTCGCGGAACGCCGCCGGCTGTTCGGCCCGGCGGCGGATGCTACCGCCAGCGGCACGGCTCCGGATCCACGCATGAGTGCGCCGTATCGCAATGTCATCCGCCTGCACCTGCTGATCTTCGTCTTCTCCTTCGCGATGTTCGCCGGCGTCGGCGGCGCGTGGATCTACCTGATCGTCTACGCGGCCTATTTCTTCCCGTGGCGCCGGGACCAGAGGCGCACGCCGGCGTCCGGGAATGTGGCATGAAACGGCAATGCCGGCCATGAGCGCAGTCATGCATGCGGAACCAGGTGCGGGGCGCCTGCTGCTTGCCGCCGCGGCCCTGTTCGTAGTGTGGGCCTGGGTACCGGAACAGCGCGATCCGCTCCCGGCACATGTCGCCGAACCGGCCGATGCCGACGCACTGGCGGCATTGCCGGCGGACACGGCGTTCCTGCTTGCCGGCACGCTCGAGGTCTCCGGTGACGCCACGGCCCCGCCATGGCAGGGCCGCGACGTCTATGTGCACCGTGCCCGCCGCGACCATGGCGGCCACGGCAGTAGCCGGCACCTCCAGGTGGACGTGGTGGCGCAGCGCCGGCCCGCGGTGCGCTTCCACTGGGCCGGCGGAACCGTCGACATCGCCGCCGACAGCTATCGCCTGGAGCACGCGCCACGCATCGAACCGGCCGACCGCGGCGACCGCGGCGACCGCAGCAGCCGCGGTTTCCGCGACGGCGACACCGCACTGGCTTTGGGCCGCACCGGCGACGACGGACGCTACTGGGTCGAATCGTTGCTGCAATGGCCGCTGTATGCAGTCCAGGGCGACATCGCCAGCGAGCACCGCAAGCGCATGCGCCTGGTCATTGCCGCGAAGATCGTCGCCACGCTGTTCGTGCTTGCGCTGCTGTCGCCTCAACGGGGTGCGGACAAGCGTCGGCGCGCGCCGACCGTGTCACGCTGATCGCCCCGGGCCCGGTCGCACCGCTGCCGCACCTACGGGTCGCAGCCATCGTCGCCCGCTGCAAGCCGGTTTCAGGGCATGGCCGGCTGCTTCGATGCCAGCGCCCACAGCGCGTTCTGGAAGTCGGCGGCGGCCTGGCGCCATGCCTCGGCGTAGGCCACGTAGGCCTTGTCCGCAGCGGGTACCGCCGGACAGGTGCCGGCGGCATACATGAGTCCTGCCTTCCAGTCGCGGCACAGCAGCAGCATCCAGCGGCTGGCATCGGCCAGCGCCTGGTCCTGCGCGCGCTCGACCATGCCCTCGGGCACCTGCTGGCGCAACGCGCTGACGGCCGGCTCGATCTCCCCCGACACCAGCGTGTCGACGCCATGGAACCACTCCGGCCTCTTGAGCCGCGAGACCCGGTAACTGGCCTGCAGGGCCTGCGCACGGATCAGCCATTCGGCACCCAGTTCCCAGGCGGCGCGTTGCACCTGCTGTCGCACCGGGTCGCCCTGCGGTCCCGCGCAGGGCACGTTCGCCACCCCGGCATCGATGTCCCTGGCCACGAGCTCGGCGGCGAGGATGCGGCCGCTGGCCTCCAGCCAGGCCCGGCGCTCATTGCGCGAGGACCAGAGCGCGGCGCGCTCCAGGCTCTCGGGCGGCAACCACGCGCAGCGGCGATCCAACGCCAGCATCTGTTCGATCTGCCTGTACTGCTCGACCGCGCCATCGCCGGCCTGGGCCATCGCCTGCCAGGACATCAACGGCAGCATCGCAATCGCGCATGCCATGAATATGGACTTCGCCTTCATCTTCACCGCCCCATTTTCGACTCGCGCCGATGGTGCCGTGCACACGGAGCCTGGACCATCCCGCACCTGCGGGATGGCGGGGAACGCGCATCGCGCCATGCTGGCGGCATGCATCGCCGCGATCCACCGCCCTCGTCCCTGCGCACCTGGAGTTCGCGCGTCGCCGCGACCTTGGCCACGGCCCTGTTCACGACGCCGATCGCCGGCAGCGTGGGCGGCGCGGTGTTCTGGCTGGCGTTGCGCCTGCAACAGCCGGAGGCATCCCTCCTGCTGCTGCTCGCCTTCCTGTTCTATGGCGCGCTGATCGGCAGCCTGATCGCGGCGCCGGTGACGCTGCTCGTCCTGCCCGCGGCCACCCTGCTGCTGCATGCCCGCCCGCGGCTGTCGCGCTGGCTGCTGCCGCTGCTCGGGCTGCTCGCAGGCGTCTTGCGCTTCGGCGACTCCATCGCAGCGCCGCCCGGAAGCGGACTTGCCCCGGATCCGCGCGACGCAGACCTCACCCTGCTGCTGGCCGGCGCAATCGCCGGCATGGCCGCCGGCCTGCTGTCCGCCTGGCTGCCGCGCGCGTTGTCGCCGCGCGGCTTTCCTCGCCCATCGACCGGAACCAACGCATGCGCTCCTTCGTCCTGACTTCGGCCATCCTGCTCGCCACAACCAGTCCTCTCGCGGTCGCCGCGAAGCCGGGCACCGCGCAACCGGATGGCTCGCGCTTCGTCGCCGGCGACCTGCACGCCGCAGCCAGCGATGCGCGCGAACCGATGACCTGGCAGGACGCCGCCGCCCACTGCGAGGCGCTGCAGGCGCACGGGAACGAAAACTGGCGGCTGCCCGACGCCAGGGAGCTGGCCCTGTTGCACAGGCACCGCGCAGCGATCGGCGGTTTCCCGAAGACGCCCGACGAGGAACTGGATACCGGCAACGCCCTCGGCTACATGACCGCGCAACAAAACCAGGCCCACGGTCGGCTGGCCTACTGGTCCTCCGCACGCGAAGGCAGCCAGGCGCAGGGACTGGATTTCACCACCGGCACCCCCTTCGAGCTGGCAATCGAAGACACCCCGCTGATCTCCAGCCGCGCGGTCCGCTGCGTACGCACGGCGAAGTGAGTTCGCCCGGCGCCATCGTCGTCCAGCCGGCCATGCTGGCGGCTGTCGTGACCCTGATGCTGCCCGGTTCTGGGCTGCTGGCGATGCTGTTTCCCGATGCGCTGCTGCGCGGCATTGCAGGCATCCGCGATCCGGTAGCGGTGTGGATGCTGCGCCTTGCCCTGCGCGACTGGCGCCCGACCCCTGTCCCGTCCCGGAGACGCAAGCGATGACCCGGTTACCACGCCTCGCCCCCTGTGTTATGGGCGCATTCCTGGCAACGGTTGCCGCCAGCGCGGTGCGTGCCGACGACACCCGGCCCGCCGACGTTGCCTGCAACGCTTCCGGTGCCGACTACGCACTGCTCCCCGATCCGCGCTACCGCATCGTGCTCGAACCTGCCGACGCGCCCAACACCGCCTCGGACCTGCAACTGCGCCTGCGCACGCCCCGAGGCGAGCATGTATTCGCCTTCGCGTTGTCGAACGGTTACGCCACGATCCACCTGCTGGAAGTCGTCGATGAAGACCCTGGCGATGACCAGGACGACCCGGACGCTCCACCGCCACCGGCGTTCCACGCCTTCGATGCCGCCATGAACGCGCGCATCGATCCGCCGCAATCGGATACGCCCGCGCCGGCATGGCTGTTCGTGCCGGAGCTGGGACCGATGCTCTGGTACGGGCTGCTGCACGGCGCTGCGGGCGCGGCACCGGAACCCGAATCGATGCCTGCGGGTTTGTTCAGACGGGTGGCCTGCACGCCCTGAAACCGGTGCAAGCCCGCACCGATCTCAGAGCGACGCCACCGCCTGCTCGTGCACCCCGGCCACCGCGCGCCCGGAGGGGTCGGCCATCTTCGCGAAGCTCGCATCCCAGGCGATCGCCGCCGGCGAGGAGCAGGCGATGGACTTGCCACCCGGCACCGTTTCGGCCGCCGCCGGGGTCGGATAGAAGCGTTCGAACAGCGAGCGGTAGAAGTACGCCTCCTTGGTCTGCGGCGGGTTCACCGGGTAGCGCTTGTCGGCCGCGGCCAGTTCGCGGTCGCTCACCTGTGCCTCGGCGTGCGCCTTCAGCCCGTCGATCCAGCCATAGCCGACGCCGTCGCTGAACTGCTCCTTCTGCCGCCACAGGATCTGCTCGGGCAGGTAGCCGTCGAAGGCATGGCGCAGCACGCCCTTCTCCATCCGTTGCGGGCCGGCCTGGCCCTTGCGCACCATCTTGTGGCTGGCGTCCATGCGCATGGCCACGTCCAGGAACTCGCGGTCCAGGAACGGCACCCGCGGCTCCACGCCCCAGGCCATCATCGACTTGTTCGCACGCAGGCAGTCGAAGTTGTTGAGCGCGTCGAGCTTGCGGATCAGTTCCTCGTGGAATTCGCGCGCGTTGGGCGCCTTGTGGAAGTACAGGTAGCCGCCGAACACCTCGTCGCTGCCCTCGCCCGACAGCACCATCTTCACGCCCATCGCCTTGATCCGGCGTGCCAGCAGGAACATCGGCGTGGAGGCCCGGATGGTGGTGACGTCGTAGGTCTCGATATGGCGGATCACCTCCGGCAACGCGTCCAGGCCTTCCTCGAAGGTGTATTCGAAGCCGTGGTGCACGGTGCCCAGCGCCTCGGCGGCGACCTGGGCGGCAGCCAGGTCGGGCGAACCCTTCAGGCCGATGGCAAACGAATGCAGGCGCGGCCACCACGCCTCGCTGCGGTCGCCGTCCTCGATCCGGTGGCGGGCATAGCGCGCGGCGACCGCGGCCACCAGCGAGGAATCCAGGCCCCCGGAGAGCAGCACGCCATAGGGCACGTCGGTCATCAGCTGGCGGTGCACCGCGGCCTCGAAGGCCACGCGCAGTTCGTCCGGAGAGACGTCCACGCCCTCCACGGCGGCGTAGTCGCGCCATGGGCGCTGGTAGTACTTGGTCAATTCACCGGTGGCGCTGTCGTACCAATGGCCCGGCGGAAACTGGGCCACGTCCGCGCACTCGTCCACCAGCGACTTCATCTCCGATGCCACGCGCAGCCTGCCCTCGCGGTCGTGGCCCCAGTACAGCGGCACCACCCCGATCGGGTCGCGGGCGATGATCGTCCGCCTCTGCCCGCGGTCCCACAGGGCGAAGGCGAAGATGCCGTTGATCCGTTCCAGGAACGAGGCCGGCTGGTCCTCCAGGTACAGGGCGTTGATCACCTCGCAATCCGAGGCAGTCTGGAAGGCGTACGGCTGCTGCAGTTCGCGCTTGAGTTCGACGTGGTTGTAGATCTCGCCGTTCACGGCCAGGGCCAGGCGACCATCCTCCGAGAGCAGCGGCTGCGAGCCGCCGGCCGGGTCGACGATGGCCAGGCGCTCGTGGACCAGGATCGCACCGTCGTCCACGTACACGCCGGACCAGTCCGGGCCACGGTGGCGCTGGCGCTGGGACAGGTCCAGGGCCTGCCGGCGCAACGCTTGCAGGTCGTCGCCCGGTTGCAGGCCGAAGATGCCGAAGATCGAACACATGGGGAAAACTCCTGGGTCTGGTGGGGTGATACGGATTGGGTCCTGCTTTCCGGCCAACGGCACCGGCCATCCGGGCACAAAAAAACCCGCATCGGGCGGATGCGGGTTCTGGTGTGACCGGGCTGGTGTCGCTTTAGGCCGGGTCGCGCTCCCGCATCGGTCGCGCACGGTTATTCGCCGCAGTATTGCGGTTGGAATTGGCCGGATTGGCGACGCGGAAGGAAGGCATGGAGGCGACGATAGCCGGCCTTGCTGCGACGCGCAACGGTTGCGTGAGCAACGATGGGTCGGGGCACCAGCACTGCCTCCGGTCGGGGGAACGCTGCTGCAAGAGTGTCCTGAAAAGCGCGTCTTCGGCCGCAGTCAACGCTTTACCGCTCTCCGAGCAGCAGGCGCTCGACCAGTTGCTGGTACAAGCCAGGCAGGGCTTCCAGGTCGGCGACGGAGACGTGTTCGTCGACCTGGTGGATGCTGGCGTTCACCGGGCCGACTTCGATGCACTGCGCGCCCAGCGGGGCGATGAAACGCGCGTCGGAAGTGCCGCCGCCCGTGCTCTCCGCCGGTGGCGCGCCGGCGAATCCAGCCAGTACTTCACGAGCCACCCGGCGCAGCCGCCCGTCGGGGGTATGGAACGGCTCGCCGCTGCGGTGCCAGCGCAGCTCATAGTCCAGGCCATGCCGGTCCAGCAGTGCGGCGACCTCCGCCTCCAGCATCGGCGCATCCCAGTTCGGGTTGTAGCGCAGGTTGAACCGCACCTGCAGTTCGCCCGGGATGACGTTGTTTGCGCCGGTACCGGCGTGCACGTCGGAGATCTGCAGCGAAGTCGGCGGAAAGCTCTCGCATCCCTCGTCCCAGCGGCGCGCCACCAGTTCCGCCAGCGCCGGGGCGGCCTGGTGGATCGGATTGCGTGCCTTGTCCGGATACGCGACGTGACCCTGCACACCGTTCACCCGCAGTCTCGCCGACAGGCTGCCGCGTCGCCCCACGCGCAGCAGGTCGCCCAGCCGCGCGGTCGATGACGGCTCGCCGGTGATGCACCAATCGATGCGCTGGCCGCGTTCGCGGAAGGCCGCCGCGACCCGGCGCACGCCGTCGCTCGCCTCGCCCTCCTCGTCCGACGTCAGCAGGATCGCCAGCGTGCCCGGATGCTGCGGGTGCGCGCCGACGAAGCGCTCGGCGGCGACCACGAACGCGGCCACGCTGCCCTTCATGTCCGCCGCACCGCGCCCGTGCAGCACGCCGTCGCGCACCTCCGGCACGAACGGATCGCTGCGCCATGCCTCGCGCGGCCCCGGCGGAACCACGTCGGTGTGGCCGAGCAGCGCCAGCACCGGCGCACCGCAGCCGTGGGTGGCCCAGAGATTGTCCACCTCGCCGAAGCGCAGCGACTCGCAAGCGAAGCCGGCACGGGCCAGTCGCGCACCGAGCAGGGCCTGGCAGCCGGCATCGTCCGGCGTCACCGAGGGACGCGAGATCAGTTCGCGCGCCAGGTCCAGCACCTCGCTCATCTTCAGGGTTTCCTCAGGCCTTGCCGAACAGCTTCTTGAAACCGTTGTCTGAGAAGCCCTGGCTGAAGCCGCCGCCATCCGTCACCACCAGCGGGCGCCGCACCAGTTGCGGATGCTCGCGCAGCAGCAGCTTCCACTCCGCCTCGCTGCCGGGCGCCTTGCGGTTCTCCGGCAACTGCCGCCAGGTGGTGGAGGACTTGTTGACCAGCGCGTCGAAGCCACCGGCCTTGCCCGCCCATTCCACCAGGGTCTCCGGCGCGGGCTTGTGCTCGCGGTAGTCGATGAACACATGCGGCACGCCGAAGCGGTCCAGCCACTTGACTGCCTTCTTGCAGGTATCGCAGTTCTTCAGGCCGTAAATCGTGGTCGCCATGTCCTCACCCGCGCAGCAGTTCGTTGATGCTGGTCTTGGCCCGGGTCTTCGCATCGACCCGCTTGACGATCACCGCGCAGTACAGCGAATGGCTGCCGTCGGCCGCGGGCAGCGAACCGGACACCACCACGCTGCCCGGCGGCACGTAGCCGTAGGAGACCTCGCCGCTGGCGCGGTCGTAGATGCGGGTGGACTGGCCGATGAACACGCCCATGCCGATCACGCTGTGGTGGCCCACCACCACGCCCTCCACCACCTCAGAGCGCGCGCCGATGAAGCAGTGGTCCTCGACGATGGTCGGGCTGGCCTGCAGCGGCTCGAGCACGCCGCCGATGCCGGCACCGCCGGAGATGTGGCAATGCCTGCCGACCTGGGCGCAGGAACCGACCGTGGCCCAGGTATCGACCATGCTGCCCTCGCCCACATGTGCGCCGATGTTGATGAAGCTGGGCATCAGCACCACATCCTTGCCCAGGTGCGCGCCACGGCGGGCGACGGTGCCGGGCACCACGCGCACGCCGAGTTTGCGGAACTCGGCCTCGCCGTAGTTGCCGAAGCGTGCCGGCACCTTGTCCCAGAACGGCGCCGGCTGCCCTTCCATCACCGCCATGTCGTTGACCCGGAAGTACAGCAGCACCGCCTTCTTCAGCCATTCGTTGACCTGCCAGCCGCCCGTGCCGTCCGGCTCGGCGACGCGGAACTCGCCGCTTTCCAGGCCGCCGATCACCCGCTCCACCAGCGGCCGGGTCGAGCCGTCGATCTCGTCCAGGGTCAGCGCGGCGCGGCGCGCGAATGCGCTCTCGATCGAGAACCTCAGTTCCTCCGGCCCCGGACCCACGGGGCGCGCGGCGGGGGGGCGCTTGCGCGCGGTCTTGCGCGCCGGCGGCGGCTTCGGGGGC
>JAFLEA010000038.1 GCA_017302035.1 Lysobacterales bacterium | reverse complement strand
TCTGGCCGGTGCCGGGGGCGCCATCGACGTACAGCCAGTCCGCGCCCGGCTCGCGCGCCAGCGCGCGCAACTGCGCGATCGCGCCGGCCGGCGCGGCGACGAACGCCTCCAGCCGCTGGTCGGGCGGATGGCGCAGCGACAGCGGCAGCTGCGGCGTGGCCGCGGGCCCGCCGCTCACGGCTGCCCCGGCTCCCGGCCCGCGGCCTGTTCCAGCGTGGCCGCATCCACATAGGAATCGAGCACGATCACCGGCTGCTCGCCCATGTACAGGTCACTCTGCCGGTAGCGCTCCTTGGCGAAGCGCAGCAGCACGTTGGCCACCGCCGCCACCGGCAGCGCCAGCAGCATGCCGAGGAAGCCGAACAGCTGGCCGCCGGCCATGATCGCGAAGATCACCGCCATCGGGTGCAGGCCGATCTTGTCGCCGACGATACGCGGGGTCAGCACATAGCTCTCCAGCAACTGGCCGACGGTGAACACCACGCCCACCAGCACCAGCAGCTTGAGGTCGAAGCCCTGCGCCTGCACCAGCGCCGCCACCACCGCCAGGACCACGCCGGTGGTCGCGCCCAGGTAGGGAATGAAGCTGATCAGACCGGCGATCATGCCGATCAGCAGGCCGAGCTTGAGCCCGACCAGTTGCAGGCCCACCGCGTAGATCGTGCCCAGCGCGATCATCACCACGATCTGGCCGCGCAGGAACGCGGCGAGTACCTCGTTGGAGTCGCGCGCCAGCCGCGACACCGTGCCGAGGTGGTCGCGCGGCACCAGCGAGGCGACCCGCTCGACGAAGATGTCCCAATCGCGCAGGAAGTAGAAGGTCAGGATCGGCAGCAGCACGATGTTGGCGACCCACGCGATCACCGCCATGCCCGAGCGCGACACGTAACCGAACATGGTTGCGGCGAAGCCGCCGGCCTGCCGCCAGTGCTCGCTCACCCATTCGTAGATGCGATCGGTATCCAGCCACACGAGCAGGTCCATGCCGGTCTTCTTTTCCAGCCAGGGCAGCGCGGTCTGCAGGAACCAGTCGCGATACTCCGGCCCGGCCTGGACCAGGGTGCTCACCTGGCGCTCGAGCAGCGGCACCAGCACCAGCAACGCCGCCAGCACCACCAGCACCATCAGGCCGTAGACCACGCCCACGCCGAGATTGCGCGAATGGCCGCGGCGTTCGATCCGGTCCACCAGCGGATCGCCCAGCCAGCCCAGCAGCGCGCCGAGCACGAACGGGGTCAGGATCGGCGAGAGCAGCCACACCACCCACAGCGCCACCGCGGCCAGCGCCAGCCACTTGACCTGGCGCAGGAAGCGGGCGATCTCGTATTCGGGCCGGTCCTCATGCTGGGCATTCATCGGATCCGGTACTCCGCAGGCTTGCCTTCGACCGCCACCACCGGCGCGTCGGGGCCGAGCATACGCTCGAAGCCGGCCATGCCGGTGAGCAGGTCGAGGTCGAACTCGGCACGGTCGCCGTCGGCACGGGCCGGCGCGATCCGGCGCACCACCGGCATCTTCTGCAGCATCGCCGACAGGCGCAGGTAGTCCTCGGCGCTGCGCACGCCGCTGAACGCGACCCGATAGGTGCCGGCGGGCTCGGACGACGGCGCCTTGGCGTAGCGCCGGATCAGCGCATCGGCGGCGACGTCGGCGCCGCTGGCGATGGCGCGGCGTGCATCCCCGTCGCTGACCGAACGCGTCGCCAGCACCCGGCCGGCGTCGACGAAGGTCCAGTCCGCGGTCCAGCCGGCGCCGCTGCGGTAGAGCTTTCCGATCAGTTGCATCGGCGGGCTGTAGCGGGCCGAGGCACGGGCCACCGCGGCCGGATCGTTGCGCCAGATCGCGCCGACCGCGGCCTGCTCGGCGGCGCCGCCGGCCGGCAGGCCGAGCCGGTAGCCGCGCTCCTGGGCACGGTCGAGCACGCTGCGCGCGGCATTGACCTGGGCGGTGCTGAGCAGACGCGGCCCGCTGCCGTCGTCGATCGCCAGCCACAGCACCGGCTTGGGCCGCGGCTGCGGCCACACCGGCAGGCCCAGCGCGGCGGCCAGGGTATCGACCGCCTCGGGCGCGAAGCGCGTCACCAGCATGGTGCGGAAGATCGGCGCGCCGGTCGGGCCGACGCCCTGGTCCTGGCGGAAGTCGTAGCTTTCGACGTAGGCCTTGGCGTTGCGCAGCTCCTGGGCCACGCCGGGGCGGGTCGCCACCGCCGCGTCCCCGGACAGTTTCTCCAGCACCCGGGCCAGCGCGCGGGCATAGCCGGCCTCGCGGGCCTGCTCGGTCTGGCTGTTGACCGCCACTTCGGCCGCATACAGCCCCTGCGCGGTGGCCAGGTCGCCTTCCGTGCGCAGGCCTTCCTGCGCGCGTGCGGGCAGGCCGACCGGGCCCAGCGCCAGGCACAGCAGGCAGATCGATGCGGCGAAGGCGCGGAAGGCGGGCATGGGGTTTCCTTGTGCCACGGAACGGGTGAACGCGGTGAATTGTTGCCCGAATGGCGGCAGCGCGCCAATCGAGGCGCCGGGCGCGCGCCGCCGGCCCCCGCCGGGGGCGGCTGCTAGAATGCGCGCCTTCCTCCCGCAACGCTGCCGCAGGCCCCGCACGTGAGCCAGACCCCGACGCCCGCCCCCCTGACCTACCGCGACGCGGGCGTGGACATCGACGCCGGCAACGAGGTGGTCGAGCGGATCAAGCCACTGGTCCGGCGCAGCTTCCGGCCCGAGGTGATGGGCGGGCTGGGCGGCTTCGGCGCACTGTTCGACCTGTCGGGCAAGTACCGCGAGCCGGTGCTGGTCTCCGGCACCGACGGCGTGGGCACCAAGCTCAAGCTGGCCCAGCAACTGGGCCGCCACGACACCATCGGCATCGACCTGGTGGCCATGTGTGTCAACGACATCCTGGTCCAGGGCGCCGAACCGCTGTTCTTCCTCGATTACTTCGCCACCGGCAAGCTGGACGTGGACACCACCGTGGCGGTGGTCGGCGGCATTGCCGCCGGCTGCCAGGAGTCCGGCTGCGCCCTGATCGGCGGCGAGACCGCCGAGATGCCGGACATGTATCCGCCGGGCGAATACGACCTGGCCGGGTTCGCCGTCGGCGCGGTGGAGAAGTCGCAGCTGCTGGACGGCGCGAAGGTGCGCGAAGGCGACGTGCTGCTCGGCATCGCCTCCTCCGGCCCGCATTCCAATGGCTACTCGCTGGTCCGCCGGATCTACGACCGCGCCGGCCGTCCTGCCGACCTCGAAGTCGGCGGCGTGGCCCTGGCCGACGCACTGATGGCGCCGACCCGGCTGTACGTGAAGCCGGTGCTGGCCCTGCTGCGCGCGCACGGCGAATCGATCCATGCCATGGCCCACATCACCGGCGGCGGCCTGACCGAGAACATCATCCGGGTCGTCCCCGAAGGCCTGGGCCTGGATATCGAGGCCTCGGCGATCGTGCTGCCGCCGGTGTTCGACTGGCTGCAACGCGAGGGCGCGGTCACCGACGCGGAGATGTGGCGGACCTTCAACTGCGGCGTCGGCTTCGTGCTGGTGCTGCCGCAGCACGCACTGGCCGCGGTCGCCACCGACCTCGACGCGCTGGGCCTGGCCCACCGCCCGATCGGCCAGGTGGTGCGCGCCGGCGGCGAGCGCGTCCGCATCGGCTGAGCGCCGCGCATGCCCTCCCTGTCCGGACCCAAGCCGCGCCTGGCGGTGCTGGCATCCGGCCGCGGCAGCAACCTGCAGGCGCTGCTCGACGCCATCGCCGACGGCCGCCTCGAGGCGGAACTGGTGGGCGTGTTCGGCGACCGCCCGGCCGCACCGGCGCTGGACCGGGTTGCCCCGGCGTTGCGCTGGAGCCGCGAAGCGCGCGCGTACCCGGACCGTGCCGCGTTCGACGCCGAACTGGCCGCGGCGGTCGCCGCGGCGGAACCGGATTGGGTCTTCTGCGCCGGCTACATGCGCATCCTCGGCGAGGCCTTCGTGCGCCGCTTCGAAGGCCGCCTGCTCAACGTGCACCCGTCGCTGCTGCCGCTGCACCCGGGCCTGCACCCCCATGCGCAGGCGCTGCGGGCCGGCGACGCCGAGCACGGCGCCAGCGTGCACTTCGTGGTCCCCGAGGTGGACGCCGGCGCCGTGGTCGCCCAGGTCCGGATCCCGGTGCTGGCCGGCGACACCCCGCAAACCCTGGCCGCGCGCCTGCTCCCGCACGAGCACCGGCTGGTGGTGGCGGCGATGGCGCTGGCCGCCGGCGGCCGCCTGGCTGAACGCGACGGTCAGGTCCGGCTGGACGGTCAGACCCTGTTTAGTCCGCTGCGACTAGATTCCTCGGGCCATCTGCACCCGGCTGTCCACGGCTGACGCCCTGCGGCCGGGCAGCCGAATGTCCTCCCCCGCCCGATCGCCTGCATGCCTCCGCGCCCCATCCCATCCCTCCGCGCCGCACCGGTTGCCCTGTCCCTGCCGCTGGGTCTGTACCTGCTGGCCATGGCCGGCCAGGCGGCGGCACGGACGGCGCCGGAGACGGTGCCCCCGGGGCAGCAGCCGCAAGCCGAGGCCGCCGTGCCGCAGCGTGCGCTCGAACCGTTCTTCGCCACCTACGAAGCCCGCTACCAGGGCAAGCCCGCCGGCAATGCCAGCCTGCGCTTGGCCGGCGACGGCGATGGCCGCTGGCGGATCGACCTGGCGCTGGTCGGCGAGCGCGGGATCGCAGGCGCGACCCGGCTGCGGATCGAGCAGAGCACGGTGTTCGACGAAGCCGACGGCCACTACCGCCCGTTGAGCCAGGCCACGGTGCGCAAGGCGCTGCTGTTCGACCAGAACGCCACCGGGATCTACGACTGGTCGAAGATGCAGGCGCACTGGAGCGGCTCGATCAAGAAGGATCGACGCCAGCCGCTGGACCTGCAACCCGGCGACATGAGCGCGTTGCTGCTCAACCTGGCGATCATGCGCGACGTCCAACCCGGCGCCATCTTGCGCTACCGGCTGGTCGACGTCGGCCGGGTGCGCGACCATACCTACCAGGTTTCGCTCGAGCCCGAGACCCTGGAGGTCGGCGACATGAGCTACGACGCACTGCGCGTGGCCCGCACCGACAAGCCCGGGGACGAGACCGTGCTCTGGGTCGCTTCCGGCGTGCCCACCCCGATCCGCATCCTGCAGCGCAAGGATGGCGAGGACGAGATCGACCTGCGCCTGACCGAATACCGAGGAGTCTGAACCGATGACCGGACCCATCCGCTCCATCGCCGCCGGCGTGGCCCTGCTGCTGGCGTTGTCCGCCGGCAACGCTTTCGCCGCCGCGCTGGTGCCGTTCACCGCGGACTACCAGGCCAGCTACATGGGCATGCAGGCCGACGGCCGGATGACCCTGGCCCGCGAAGCCGGGGACCGCTGGAAGTACAGCCTCAGCATCCGCAACCAGCTCGCCGACATCAACCAGAGCACCGTGTTCGAAGAGCACCAGGGTCGGCTGCGTCCGCTCAGCGGCAACGACCGCGCCACCGCCCTGGTCAAGAAGCGCAACGTGGACGCCAGCTACGACTGGAAAAGCGGCCAGGCCACCTGGACCGGCGACCTCAAGCCCGAACGCCGCGGCCCGGTGCAACTGCAGCCAGGCGACATGGACGCGCTGCTGGTCAACCTGGCCGTGGTCCGCGACCTGGCCGACGGCAAGCCGCTGAACTACCGCCTGGTCGACGAAGGCCGGGTGCGGCCGCTGAAGTGGGAAGTGGTCGGCAAGGAACAGGTCATGGTCGGCGGCAGCCTGAAGGAAGCGACCAAGGTGGTGCGCCGCACCGAGAAGCGCGAGATGTACGTGTGGATCGTGCCGGACATGCCGGTGCCGGCGCGGATCCTGCAGAAGGAAGGCGGCCGCGAAACCATCGACCTGGTGGTGCGCTCGGTGTCGCGCTAGGCTCGCCCCAGCCCATGCCACGCCGAGCAACCGCCATGCCGGATCGCGACCTCACCAGGGCCTACGGCCGCGCCCAGTTCGTCGCCAAGCTCCGCCGCCTGGCGGATGCCATCGAGTCCGAGGCGCCCTTCACCATCCAGGTGGCCGGCGAGCGGCTGCGCATCCCCGCCAGCGCGGTGTTCAACATCGAGCACGAACGCAGCGGCGACCGGCAGGAGCTCGAGTTCCAGCTCCTCTGGCCCGCGGACGGCGACTGACCGCCCATCCGGGCCAGCCCGCCTCACGGTTCGCCGAACACCGTGGTGCAGTCCATCCGGATCGTCTCGCCGCTGCGGCGCCAGCGGAAGGTGGTGCATTCGCGGTTGCCCGCGTGTTCGCGGGTGGCGGTCACCGCATACAAGGACTGCAGGATCTCGCTGCGGGTGACGGTGCCGTCGCCGTCCCAGTCCATGTCTCCGGTCTCGACCCCGCTCACGGCAGCCACCCCGTTCCAGCCCATCCAGGCCACCGCCAGCAGCGCCAGCGCCAGCAACACCAGCAGCGCCTTCCGCCGCGGGCCGAACTTGCCGCGCAGCAACATCAGCCGGGAATCCTGCGGATCCGCGCGCCGAGCGCACCGAGCTTCTGCTCGATGTTCTCGTAGCCGCGGTCCAGGTGGTAGATGCGGTCGATCACGGTCTCGCCTTCGGCGACCAGGCCGGCCAGGATCAGCGAGGCCGAGGCGCGCAGGTCGGTGGCCATCACCGGCGCGCCGCCCAGCCGCTCCACCCCCTGGACGATCGCGGTGTGGCCGTCGATGCGAATGTCCGCGCCCAGGCGCAGCAGTTCGTTGACGTGCATGAAGCGGTTTTCGAAGATCGTCTCGCTGATCACGCCCACGCCGTCCGCGATGCAGTTCAGGGCCATGAACTGCGCCTGCATGTCGGTCGGGAACGCCGGGTATGGAGCGGTGGTCAGATTCAGCGCCCGCGGCCGGCGGCCGTGCATGTCCAGGGTGATGCTGTCGGTCGTGCTGGCGATCTCGGCGCCGGCCTCGGCCAGCTTGAGCAGCACCGCATCGAGGGTGTCGGCGCGCGCGCCGTGCGCGACGACCCGGCCGCCGGTCATCGCCGCGGCGACCAGGAAGGTGCCGGTCTCGATCCGGTCCGGCAGCACCGAATGGCGCCCGCCGGACAGGCGCTCGACGCCGTGGATGGTGATCCGCGAGGTGCCCGCGCCCTCGATCCGCGCGCCCAGCGCATTGAGGCAGTCGGCCAGGTCGACGACCTCCGGTTCCATCGCCGCGTTCTCCAGCACCGTGGTGCCGTCGGCCAGGGTAGCGGCGGCCAGCACGTTCTCGGTGCCGGTCACGCTGACCATGTCGAACACGAACCGGCCACCCCGCAGCCGGTCGGCGCGGGCCTTGATGTAGCCGTTCTCCACCACGATCTCGGCGCCCAGCGCCTGCAGTCCCTTGATGTGCTGGTCCACCGGGCGCGAGCCGATCGCGCAGCCGCCGGGCAGCGACACTTCGGCCGCGCCGTGGCGGGCCAGCAGCGGGCCCAGCACCAGGATCGAGGCGCGCATGGTCTTGACCAGCTCGTAGGGCGCCACGTGCTGGTTCACGCCGCGCGGGTCCACCACCACGCTGCTGCCGCGCGCGGGCGCGCCGCGGTCGAATTCGACCCCCGCGCCCAGCTCGCCCAGCAGCTTGATCGTGGTGACCACGTCGTGCAGGTGCGGCACGTTGAGCACCTCCACCGGCGCATCCGCCAGCAGGGTCGCGCACAGGATGGGGAGCACGGCGTTCTTGGCGCCGGAGATGGCGACTTCGCCATGGAGCGGCGTACCGCCGCTGACTACGATCTTCTGCATCGGGTCCTGCTGTGGATATAGGAGGAATGAACGCCCATTCCTGCGGAATCGAACTGTATCCCATCCTCCCGTCCTCTTGTTCCCCCGCACCGCTGAATCCGAACGGGCCTGCCGCCGCATCCAAGTCCCCGATACCGCCATGCCGGCCGGTGATTTGGAGAACCCCATGCATGCCCTCGCCTCCCTCGCCCGGGCCACGATCCGCAGGGCCCTGCTGGTTCCGCTCTGCGCGTCCCTGGCGCTGCCCTGCGCCGCTGCCCTGGCCGCCCCCGCCGCGGACACCCCGCGGGCACAGGCGGTCCTGCCCGACTCGCCAACGGGCCGCCTGGCCGGCGAACTGCTGCGGCGGGTCGCCACGGACAGCCCGCGCGCGGTCCGCGAGTGGGTGCCCACGATCCTTTCGGCCGACATCGCCGCCGGCGACAGCGCCGCGTTCGCGGCACTGCTGGCCTCGACCGCGCGCGACAGCGGCGGCCTGGACGTCTTCGACGTGCGCACCAACCCCCGCCAGCCGGGACTGCTCCAGGTTGCGGTCCAGGCCCGGCACGGCGGCCGGCGGGGACTGCTCGTCCTGGCCGCCGACGAAACGCATCCCGACCGGCTCGCGGTC
The DNA here is from genome assembly GCA_017302035.1 of Lysobacterales bacterium. Taxonomy (GTDB): domain Bacteria; phylum Pseudomonadota; class Gammaproteobacteria; order Xanthomonadales; family Xanthomonadaceae; genus Pseudoxanthomonas. Next base: position 17,412 of record JAFLEA010000038.1, on the reverse strand, counting down.
GCCGAACTGGTGCCCATGGACGATCCCGCGCTCTATGCCGACTGGCCCGCGCAAGCACTGTCGCAGGCCGCACTGGCGCAACTGATCAGGGCCAAGCTCGACCAGCTCGTGCGCACGAACGACTTCTCGGGCTGCGTCAGCGTTTCGGACGGACGCAACACGATCATCGACGAGTGCCGCGGCCTGGCCGAGCGCAATTTCGGCACGCCCGTGGACAGCCAGACCAGATTCCACGTCGGATCGATCAACAAGATGTTCACCGCCGTGGCCATCGCGCAACTCGTGGAAGCGGGCAAGCTGTCGTGGGACGACACGCTCGCGATGCGGGTTCCCGAGTACCCCGACCAGGCGATGGCCGCGAAGATCACCCTCTGGCAGCTGCTGCACCACACCTCGGGCCTGGGAGATTTCATCGTTCCGGAGTATTTCGAGCATCCGGAACGGTTCGTCGACCCGGCCGACCATCTCGACCTGATCGCGCGCCAGCCCAGGCTGGGCGCTCCGGGCGAAGGGTGGAACTACAGCAATTCGGGCTACATGCTGCTGGGCAGGGTGATCGAGAACGCTTCCGGCGAGGCCTACGCCGACTACATCAGGCGCCACGTCTTCGCCCCCGCGCAGATGAACGACAGCGGATTCGACAGCCTCGACGAAGTGATCCCGAGACTCGCGGTGGGCTACTACCGCGACAGCCCCTTCTCCAGTGCCAGGAAGGCCGCCTGGTTCAAGACCCTGTACCAGAGCGGGCCGGCGGGCGGCGGCTATTCCACCAACGCGGACCTGCTGCGCTTCGCCGAGGCGCTGCGTACCGGCAAGCTGGTCGATCCGGCGACGCTGGCGACGATGTTCGAGGACGCGGTCCCCGCCGGGCCCGGCGGCTACGCGGCCGGGTTCGGCGACCGGCTCTCCCACGGGCGACACATCCGCGGGCACTCGGGAGGCGCCCCGGGTACGGATGCGAACCTGGCGATCGTGTGGGAGACCGGCGCCACCGTGGCCTTGACCAGCAACCAGGGCGAGGGACAGGCATGGCTGTTCTCCGAGCGCATCGCCGACCTGATGGCCATGGACGGCGCCGGCCAATGAGCCGCGGCACGCGTATCGTCCCATCACCCGACCCGTCGCCATCCCTTCGCCACACCCGTTCCGGAGAAAAACCATGGAGCTCCTGATTTCCCTCGTAGTGATGCTGGCGCCGGTCCTGATCGTGCTGATCGCACTGCGCCATCGCGCCCGGCAGACCCAGGCGCGCTATCACACGCTGCTGCAGTTGGCCGACAAGGGCATCGAACTGCCACCGCAACTGCTGCTGGAACCGCAGGTGGCCTTTTGCGAACGGCGCCGGGCGCTGGTGCTGATCGGCACCGGGCTGGGCCTGATGGCGACGTGTCTCGCGCTTCCCGGGGAGGTCGATCGCGGTCTCGACATCGGGCGCCTGTGGGGCATCGGCCTGTTGCCGCTGATGATCGGCCTGGGCTACCTCGCCAGCTGGTGGCTCAACCGGCGAGCGGACGTGTGATCGACGGCGACGCCGAGGCACGCCTCGACCGGGCACTGGTCCTCCGCGCCAGACTGGGCGCAGACCAGCAGGCATTCTCGCAGCTGGTGCGCAGGCACCAGGGCATGGTGCGCGCGCAACTGCGCCGCCTGGTGCGCGACGACGACGCCCTGGCGGACGACCTGGCGCAGGAAACCTTCGTGCTGGCCTGGCGGAAACTCGACCAGTTCCGCGGCGATGCCCGGTTCTCCACCTGGCTCTACCGCATCGCCTACACGCGCTTCCTGCAGGCACGCCGGAGCATGGCATGGCAAGTCGACGCCCGCGCCCGGGGCAACGGCGACGACGGGAGCGACGATCGCGGCGCGGCACCCGCGGCTGCTCCGCGGATCGACCTGCAGATCGATCTGGAGCGCGGCCTGCAGCGCCTGTCGCCGGCCGAACAGGCGGTGCTGTTGCACTGCTCGCAATTGGGATTGAGCCAGGAAGAGGCCGCCTACGTGCTGGCGATGCCGCTGGGAACGGTCAAGACGCACGCGACCCGCGGCAAGGCGAAACTGCGGACATGGCTGGCGGCGTGGCGAATGCCCGACGCCGCGGAGGAGACCCAATGACGAATCCGAACGACGATGCGATCGAGACGCTGCTGCGGCGTCGATTCGAAGGACCGGCGATCGACGCCGGATTCAGCGAACGCGTGATGCAGCGATTGCCACCGCGGCGCCGTCGCGTCGCCTGGCCGCTTTGGCTCGGCCTGCTGGCGGGGACAGTGGCCGGCTGCCTGAGCCTTGCCGGTGCGCCGATACTGGATGCAGGCTGGCGGGACGGGCCGACCGGCGGATTCTCGGCCCAGGCATGGAGCCTGCTGCTGGCAGCGGCGGTGCTGACGTGGATGGCCGTCGGCTGGGCCCTGGCGGAAAGCGAGGGCGGCTGACCACGGGATGCGATCGCGGCCGGAGGCGTCGTACCATCTCCCGCTCCTGCACAAGGCGACGCGCCGGACCATGCTGCCAGCCACCGTCCGTTTCCTGGTTGCCGCCTTGGCCCTGCTGGCGTCGACCCTCGCCGGGCGCGCCCTGGCCACCGACGAACCGCAGGCCCGACCGGGTACGGCCGGGTCCGGCGTCCACGTCATCGAACCGCCGATGCGCATTCCCGGCCTCGACCGCATGCGTACCGTCCGCATCTACCTGCCGCCGGGCTACGCCGCAAGCGGCAAGCACTATCCGGTGCTGTACATGCACGACGGCCAGAACCTGTTCGACGACGCGACCTCGTACGCCGGCGAATGGGGCGTGGACGAATCGCTGGACGCGCTGGCCAAGGACGGGATCGAACTGATCGTCGTCGGCATCGACCACGGCGGCGACAAGCGCCTCAACGAGCTGAACGCCTGGCCGAACCCGCGGTTCGGCGCGGCCGAGAACGCCGCCTACACCGACTTCATCGTCGAGACGCTCAAGCCCTGGGTGGACGACCACTACCGCACCCGTCCCGGCCGCGAGGACACCGGCATCCTGGGCAGTTCGATGGGCGGGCTGGCGTCGCACTACGCGATCCACCAGTACCCGCAGGTGTTCTCCAGGGCCGGCATCTTCTCGCCCGCCTACTGGGTGGCCGGCGATGCAGTGTTCGACTGGACCGCGGCGCACCGGCTGCGGCGCGACAGCCGCCTCTACTTCGCCGCCGGCGGCAAGGAAGGCAACGACATGACCGGCCCGTTCGAGCGGATGGTCGCGCAGGTGCGCGCGGCACCGGGGCCGCAGCCGGCACTCCATGCCGGAATCGTCGCTCCCGCCGAGCACAACGAACGATTCTGGCGCGAAGAATTCCCCAAGGCCGTGCGCTTCCTCTACGCGCCTGCGCCGCCGGCACGCGAGGGAGGGCGCGCGGGCGACCCGGCCCCGTAGGCGAGGGCCCGGCGGGGTCGCGTGGAGGGCCTCCCGTCAGGCGTCCGGGAAGAACCGTGCGCGGATCACGGCCTGCCGACGCTGCACGCATGCCTCGCCACCGGCGAAGTCCGCGACCCCGGAGCGCCCAGGCGGAGGCCTCGGACCGGCTGCGGGCGGCTCAGGCCGCTTCGTCGGGGGTGACGGTCTTCAGGGCCAGGGCATGGATCGCCCCGCCCATCAGGTCGCCCAAGGTGGCGTAGACCATCCGGTGGCGGGCCAGCGGCAGCTTGCCGCGGAACGCCTCGGCCACGACCGTGGCCTCGAAATGGACCCCGTCCTCGCCCTGGACCTGCGCACGCGCCCCCGGCAGGCCGTTCTCGATCATGCGGGCGATGGTGTCGGCGTCCATGGAGCGCTTGGCCTAGAATGAAGTCCCGCATTCTAGCGAATCCGGCCCACCCCAGCCGGACCGACGAACCCGCATGAGCCACACCCCGCTCCCGGCCACCGCGCCCGCCCAGCCTCCCGACCCCGCCGGACTCATCGCCAGCGGGCGCCGCGTGCTCGAGGTCGAAGGCCAGGCCCTGGCCGCGGTCGGCGCCCGGATCGGCGAGGAATTCGCCCGCGCCTGCGCGCTGGCGATGGCCTGTCGCGGGCGGCTGGTGGCCACCGGCATGGGCAAGTCCGGGCACGTCGCGCGCAAGATCGCCGCGACCCTGGCGTCCACCGGCACCCCGGCGTTCTTCGTCCATCCCGGCGAGGCCGGGCATGGCGACCTGGGCATGATCACCGACGCCGACGTGGTCCTGGCGATCTCCTATTCGGGCGAATCGGACGAGATCCTGATGCTGCTGCCGGCGCTGCGCCGCCAGGGCAACGCGGTGATCGCGATGACCGGCCGCCCGCAATCGACCCTGGCCCGCGAAGCGGACGTGCATCTGGACGTATCGGTGCCGGCCGAGGCCTGCCCGCTGCACCTGGCGCCGACCTCCAGCACCACCGCCACCCTGGCTCTCGGCGACGCCCTGGCGGTGGCCCTGCTGGAAGCGCGCGGCTTCACCGCCGACGACTTCGCCCGTTCGCACCCGGCCGGCAGCCTCGGCCGGCGCCTGCTGCTGCGCATCGACGACGTGATGCACGGCGGCGATGCCCTGCCCGCCGTGCGCGCCGAAGCCACCGTGGCCGAAGCCCTGGTGGAGATGAGCCGCAAGCGCCTGGGCATGACCGCGATCGTCGATTCCGGCGGGGTCCTGCTCGGCATCTTCACCGACGGCGACCTGCGCCGCGCCCTGGACCAGGGCCTGGACGTGCGCCAGGCGCCGATCACCGGGATCATGACCCGCAACCCGCGCACCGTGCGCGCCGGGCGCATGGCCACCGAGGCTGCCCGGTTGATGGAGCAGCACCGGATCAACGGCCTGATCGTGATCGACGACGGGGGCCGCGCGGTCGGTGCGCTCAACATTCACGACCTGTTGCGCGCGCGCGTGGTTTAAACCCTCCCTGATTGCCGCGGACCCTTTCGTGCCCTACGACCCCCTAGCCAGCGCCGCCCCGGAGATCAGCGAACGCGCGCGCCGCATCGGCCTGGTATGCCTGGACGTGGACGGCACCCTCACCGACGGGCGCCTGTACTTCGATGCCGCCGGCAACGAAATGAAATCCTTCAGCGTGCACGACGGCCAGGGCCTGACCCTGCTGCGCCGCTTCGGCTTCGAGGTCGCGCTGATCACCGCCCGGCCCAGCCTGGTCGCACAGAAGCGCGGCGCCGACCTGGGCCTGGATACCCACATCGGCGTGCTCGACAAGCTGGCCTGCATGGACCGGCTCATCGCCCGCCATGGCCTGGACCGGGAGCGGACCTGCTTCGTCGGCGACGACCTGCCGGACCTGGACTGCCTGCGCGCGGCCGGGTTGTCGGTGGCCCCGGCCAACGCCCACCCGTGGATCGCCGAAAGCGTGCACTGGCGCACCCATGCCCGCGCCGGCGAAGGCGCGGTGCGCGAACTGTGCGACCTGCTCCTGGCCGCGCAGGGCCATCTGGCGGCGATTCTCGCCGGGCGCGACCCTTCCACCCGCGACGGGCGCCGCGCATGAGTTGGCGCACCACCCTCGGCCTGGCCCTGCTGGCCGCCGCGCTGGTCAGCGGCTGGTCGGCCTGGCGCATGCGCGACCGCAGCGAACCGCCGCCGGTGGCCGCGCAGCGCTCGGACTACGTCCTGCGCGATTTCGAGATGGTGATGCTGGCCAAGGACGGCTCCGAGTCGGTGCGGCTGAAGGCCCCGGAACTCCAGCGCAGCCGCGAGGACGAAAGCCTGGCCATCGTCCAGCCGGTGTTCCTGATGCCGGCCCGCGAGGGCGCCTGGCGGCTGGGCGCCGACCAGGGCTGGGTCGCGCCCGCCGGCGACCTGATCCGGCTGGAGGGCAACGTCGCCGGCGACAGCGAAGGCGGCAACCCCTCGCAGGCCTCGCTGCGGACCGGGCGCCTCGAATTGCTCCCGGAGCAGAGCCTGGCCCGCACCGATGACCGCGTCACCCTGACCCAGCCCGGTATCATCCAGACCGGCGTCGGCATGGAAGCCGACCTGAAGACCCGCAACTACCGCCTGCTCTCCCAAGTCAAAGTCCGCTATGACCCTCCGAAGCGCTAGTGTGGCCGGCCTGGCCCTGGCCTGCCTGTTCGCCCCCGCCCTGGCGCTCGCGCGCTCGGCCGACCGCAACCAGCCCATGGAGCTGGAAGCCGACGGCCAGGACTGCAACGTCGCCGACGTCAACAGCAAGTGCGTGTTCACCGGGAACGTCGTCATCCGCCAGGGCACCCTGGACGTGCGCGCCACGCGGGCGGAAGTCGCGCGCGGCCGCGACGGCGAGATCGACCAGGTGGTGCTCACCGGCAACCAGGTCGCGATGAAGCAGCAGATGGACGACGGCACGATGATGAACGCGCGTGCCGACCGCATCGTGTTCGAGCCGCGCAAGGAAGTGCTGACCCTGACCGGCAACTTCAAGGTCGAATCGCCGCAGGGCAGCAACAGCGGCCAGAAGCTGGTCTACAACATGGCCACCGGGCAGATGCAGAGCGGCGGCGACGGCACCCGCGTGCGCACCGTGATCCAGCCGCGCGCCGCGGCCCCGGCCAAGTCCGGAGGCAAGTGATGCTGGTCGCCGAGGGCCTGCGCAAGCGCTACAAGCAGCGCGAGGTGGTGCGCGATTTCGGGCTGAGCCTGGATGCCGGCGAGGTGGTCGGCCTGCTCGGTCCCAACGGCGCCGGCAAGACCACCTGCTTCTACATGATCGTCGGCCTGGTCGCCGCCGACGCCGGGCGGATCGTCCTGGACGGCCGCGACATCACTGCCGAGCCGATGTACACCCGCGCCCGCCTGGGCGTGGGCTACCTGCCGCAGGAGGCATCGGTGTTCCGCAAGCTGACCGTGGCCGACAACCTGCGCCTGGTGCTGGAGCTGCGCGAGGACCTGGACGAGGATGGTATCGAGCGCGAACTGTCCTCGCTGCTGGACGAACTGCAGATCGGCCATGTCGCCGACCAGCTCGGCGCCAGCCTGTCCGGCGGCGAGCGCCGCCGCTGCGAGATCGCCCGCGCCCTGGCCGCCAACCCGCGCCTGATGCTGCTGGACGAGCCGTTCGCCGGCGTCGATCCGATCTCGGTCGGCGAGATCCAGCGCATCGTCACCCACCTCAAGAACCGCGGCATCGGCGTGCTGATCACCGACCACAACGTGCGCGAGACCTTGGGAATCTGCGACCGGGCGTATATCCTCGCCGAAGGAGGCGTGCTGGCGCAGGGGGCACCGGACGCACTGCTGGACAACCCGGACGTGCGCCGCGTCTACCTCGGGGACGCGTTCCGCCTGTAACCGCAACCGCCCCCGGTCCCGGCCCGCCGCCTCCCGCATGGCTCCAACCCTGGCAGGGACATGAAGGCACGGCTGCAGACATCGCTGGGACAGCAACTGGTCATGACGCCGCAGCTGCGCCAGGCCATCCGGCTGCTGCAGATGTCGACCCTCGAGCTGCAGGCCGAAGTGGCCGAGGCGATCGAGACCAACCCGCTGCTGGAGTGGACCGAGGACGCGGCCTACGACGCCCCTGCCGGCGACCGCTCCGGCGAGGAGCCAGACACCGCGGGCGAGGACGGGGCCGATGCCATCCGCGCGCAGGCCGAGGACTGGAGCCCCGATGAAGGCGGCTGGGAGGGCGGAAGCGGCGGCGGCGGTCCGGACGAGGACCGCGATGATGCGGCCGAACGCATGGCCGAGCCGGAGAGCCTGACCGGCCACCTGCTCTGGCAACTGCACCTGTCGCACCTGTCCGAACGCGATCGGCGGATCGGCGCCGCGCTGATCGACGCGCTGGACGAGGACGGCTACCTGCGCGAACCGCTGGTGGCGATCGCGCAGACCCTGCTCCCGGAAACCGTGGCCGGCGAGGACGAGATCCTGACCGTGCTGCACCAGCTGCAGCGTTTCGACCCGGTGGGCGTGGGTGCGCGCAGCCTGGGCGAATGCCTGCGCCTGCAGTTGGAGGTGCTGGCCGAGGACACCCCCGGCCGCGCCCTGGCCCTGCGCATCGTCGACGGCCCGCTGGAGCGCTTGCCGCGCAGCGGCATCCCCGGCATCGCCCAGGAACTGCGGGCGCCGGTGGATGCGGTCGAACAGGCCGTGCAGCTGGTGCGCTCGCTGGACCCGCGCCCGGGCAAGCAGGTCGGCGAAGTCGATCCGGACAACTACGTGATCCCGGACTGCGTGGTCTGGCGCCAGCGCGGGGTGTGGAGGGTCGCACTGTCGCAACAGGCGCTGCCGCGGGTCTCGATCCACCGCGGCTACGAACAGATGATCCGCCACTGCGGCGAGAGCGACGCCGGCTACCTGCGCCACCAGTTGCAGGAGGCGCGCTGGCTGCTCAAGAGCCTGGAAGCGCGCGGCGAGACCCTGCTCAAGGTGATGCGCTGCCTGCTGCGCGTGCAGTCCGGCTTCCTGGAATTCGGCGAACAGGCGCTGCGCCCGCTGACCCTGCGCGAGATCGCCGGCGAGATCGGCGTGCACGAATCCACCGTTTCCCGCGCGATCGCCCGCAAGTACGTGCGCACCCCGCGCGGCACCCTGCCGCTGAAGGCGTTCTTCGCCTCCGGCATCGATACCGAGGGCGGCGGCGAAGCCTCCAGCACCGCGATCCAGGCCATGATCCGCAACCTGATCGACGGGGAGAACCCGCGCAAGCCCTTGTCTGACGCCAAGCTGGCTGACCTGCTCAAGGAATCGGGCATCCCGGTGGCGCGAAGGACCGTGGCGAAGTATCGTGAAGCCATGAACATCCCGGCTTCGCACGAGCGCGTACGCATCGCCTGAAACCCTGGAACGGATCCAGGCGCCTGCGGCAGCGCCCGCCCGGCGGAGCCCCCCACGCGGCAAGACCCAGGAGGCAATGATGCGCATCGAAACCCATGGCCAGCAGCTCGAAGTGACCCCCGCGCTGCACGAATACGTGGAGAACAAGCTGCAGCGCCTCGACCGCCATTTCGACCAGCCGATCGAGGTCCGCGTCCAGCTCGGCCTGCGCAAGCCCTCGCACCACGCCGAAGCCACCCTCAGCGTTCCCGGCCGTACCCTGCACGCCGATGCCGAGGGCGAGAACATGTACGCGGCCATCGATCTGCTGGCCGACAAGCTCGACCGGCTGATCCTCAAGCACAAGGAAAAGCAGCAGGACCACCATGCCCCGCGGGTGGCGTCCGACGCACTCTGAATCCCGGCCCGGACCCGGCCGGTGGCCCGGGTGCCACCGGTTTGGGCACAATGCCGCGCAACCCCCAGTACAGGCCCGGGTCGCATGAGGAACGCCAGCATCACCGCGCGCGAGCTGTTCGACCAGCAGCAGGAGAAGCTGGGCCTGCGTTGGCTGGCCGGCCAGGACGGCGGCAGCCGCAGCATCGAGTCCGGCGACACCAACGCCCGTCGGCCCTCGCTGGCCGGCTACCTCAACGCGGTCTACCCCAACAAGGTGCAGATCCTGGGCAGCGAGGAACTGGCCTGGCTGGACTCGCTGGACGCGCGCCTGCGCTGGGAAACGATCGAGAAGATCGTCCAGTTCCGCCCGCTGGCGCTGGTGATCAGCAAGAACCAGTCCTGCCCCGAGGACCTGCGCACCGCCGCCGAGGAAAGCGCCACTCCGCTGTGGATCTCGCCCAAGCGCGGCCACGAACTGCTCAACCATCTCTCCTACCACCTCGCCCGCACCCTGGCCCCGCGGGTGACCCTGCACGGGGTGTTCATGGAGATCTACTCGATCGGGGTGCTGATCACCGGCGAAGCCGGCTCGGGCAAGAGCGAGCTGGCCCTGGAACTGCTCAGCCGCGGCCACCGCCTGGTCGCCGACGACGCGCCCGAGTTCACCCAGATCGCCCCGGACGTGCTCGACGGCACCTGCCCGGAACTGCTCCAGGACCTGCTGGAAGTGCGCGGCCTGGGCGTGCTCAACGTGCGCGAGATGTTCGGCGACACCGCGGTGAAGAAGAACAAGTACCTGCGCCTGATCGTGCACCTGACCCGGCCGATGACCGAGCCCAGCCCGCACGGCTACGAACGCCTGACCGGCGATTCGGGCACCCGCCACGTGCTCGACCTTGACGTGCCGCTGATCACCCTGCCGGTCATGCCCGGCCGCAACCTGGCGGTGCTGACCGAGGCCGCCACCCGGCTGCACATCCTGCGCACCAAGGGGATCGACCCGGCGGCGATGTTCATCGCCCGCCACAGCAACCTGCTGGAGCGGCGCGGGGGCTGACATGGACACCAGCGGACCCATCCTGGTGATCGTCAGCGGCCTGTCCGGCTCGGGCAAGTCGGTGGCGTTGAAGACCTTCGAGGACCTGGACTACTACTGCGCCGACAACCTGCCGGTGGGCCTGCTGCCGGCGTTCGTGCGCAGCATGATCCGCGACGACGGCCTGCCGCCGCGCATGGCCGTGGGCATCGACGTGCGCAGCCGCAACAACGACCTGGGCCAGCTGGCCGAATGGCGGGCGATGGCCGATGCCCTGGGCGTGGATGCGCGCCTGCTCTACTTCGAGGCCAGCGACGAGGTGCTGCTGCGGCGCTTCGCCGACACCCGGCGCAGGCACCCGCTGACCCGCCTGGGCCTGTCCCTGCCGGAGGCCCTGACCCAGGAGCGCGGGCTGACCCTGCCGCTGCGCAGCGAGGCCGACGCGGTGATCGACACCAGCGCCCTCAACGTGCACCAGTTGCGCCGCAAGGTCATCACCGACTTCGCCCTGGAGCACAGCCCGGGCCTGTCGCTGCTGTTCGAGTCCTTCGCCTACCGCCATGGTGTGCCGGCCGAAGCCGACTTCGTGTTCGACGCCCGGGTTCTGCCCAATCCGCACTGGGACCAGGACCTGCGCCCGCTGACCGGCCGCGACGCGCGGGTCCGCGGCTACCTGGATGCGCAGCCGGACGTGGCCACCTACGTGTCCCAGGTCGCCGGCTTCCTCGACACCTGGCTGCCGAAGCTGCGCACCGAGACCCGCGCCTACGTGACCGTGGCCTTCGGCTGCAGCGGCGGCAAGCACCGCTCGGTGTACCTGGCCGAGCGCCTGGCCGCCCATGCGCGCGCCCAGGGCTGGGAAGAGGTCGCCACCTACCACCGCGAACAGGACTGAGCGCCGCCCCCCTCCCAGTCCCGGGACAACCGGGCGCCGGCAGTCCTCGACGCCGCCCCGCTTACGCCCGTCATGCCCCTCTGTTAACGTCCGTCCATGGCCTGTGGCATCCTCCTGATCACCCATCCCGGCGTCGGCAGCTCGCTGCTGGCGGTGGCGACCGCGCTGCTGCGCAACCTGCCGCTGCGCACGGAAGCCTTCGAAGTGCCGTTCGACGCCGACCTGGAGCGATTGCTGCCGGCCGCATCGGCGGCGCTGCGCAGGGTCGACGGCGGCGACGGCGTGCTGGTGCTGACCGACCTGTACGGCGCCAGCCCCAGCAACCTGGCCGCACGGGTGGCCCGGCTGGGGACGCCGGTGCGGCGGGTGGCGGCGCTGAGCCTGCCGATGCTGCTGCGGGTGATGAACTATCCGGAACAGGGACTGGACGACCTGCCCGCCACTGCGGCGGCGGGAACGCGCAATGGAGCGATCATCGACGATGCTTGAACGTGAACTCACCGTCTCGAACCGCCTGGGGTTGCATGCCCGGGCCACCGCCAAGCTGGTGCAGGAACTGGCCCCGTTCCGCTGCGCGGTGACCCTGCAGGCGAAAGGGCGCGAGGTGAACGCGAAAAGCATCATGGGGGTGATGCTGCTGGCCGCCGGCCAGGGCACTCCGGTCACCGTGCGCACCGACGGCGAGGACGAGGTCGCGGCCATGGACGCGCTCGCCTCGCTGTTCGAGCGACGCTTCGACGAGGACGCCTGAGCGTGGGCGTGCCGGGCATCGTCAACGCTCGGCCGCAGGCCTCCGCCATGCACGGCCGCCAGGCCGGACCGGGGCCGGGCCGGTGAGGCTGTCCTTTGCCGGGCATGGCGCCTCGCGCGGCCTGGCCCTGGGCAGGGCCCGGGTGCGGCTGCCGCATGCGCTGGAGGTCGGCGAGCACCATGTCCCGGCTTCCAAGGTCGCGGCCGAGGTCGCGCGCCTGCACGACGCGATCGAAGCCGCGCGCGCGGAGATGCGCGCCCTGCGCGAGAAGCTGCAGGGTGCGCTGTCCCACGAGGCGATCGAATTCATCGACCTGCACGCGCTGCTGCTCGACGACCCGGAGCTGGTCGCCGCCCTCGACGCGCTGATCCGCCAGGAACGCTATTCCGCCGGCCACGCCCTGCGCGCCCAGCGCGACCGCCTGGCCGCGGTGTTCGCGGCGATGGACGACCCCTACCTGAAGAGCCGGCTCGACGACCTCGACCACATCATCGGCCGGATCAACGCCCACCTGCACCGGCACGAGCCGGTGCCGCGCGGCACCGCCGGCGAAGTGCTGGTGTGCGACAACGTCGCCCCGTCCGAACTGGCGCAGTTGCAGGCGCAGGGCGTGGTCGCGATCGTCTCGGCCGCCGGCAGCCCGCTCTCGCACAGCGCGATCCTGGCGCGCAGCCTGCACCTGCCGCTGGTGGTCGGCGCCAGCGACGCGCTGCAGCGGATCAACGACGGCGACGTGCTGATGGTCGACGGCGAGACCGGCGAGGTGGTGGTCGAGCCGGGTGCCGCCGACCTGCGTCGCTACCAGCAACGCGAGCAGCAGGAGGCGCGCGAACGACGCGACCTGGAGCGACTGCGGCGCAAACCGACCCGGACCCTCGATGGCGTGGACATCGCCCTGCACGCCAACGCCGAGTCGCGCGAGGACGTGGCCCGCGCGCACGCGCTGGGCGCCGCCGGCCTGGGCCTGTTCCGCACCGAGTTCCTGTTCCTGCGCAGCGCCGAGCTGCCGGACGAGGACGAGCAGTTCCGGGTCTACCGCGACGCGGTGCTGGGCATGAGTGGCCGTCCGGTCACCTTCCGCACCCTGGACCTGGGCGCGGACAAGGCCGACCGCGCCGGCCTGGCCCTGGCCAACGAGGACAACCCGGCGCTGGGGGTACGCGGCGTGCGCCTGTCGCTGCTGTACGAGCGCGTGTTCGATACCCAACTGCGCGCGATTGCACGCGCCAGTGCCTACGGCCCGGTGCGGGTACTGGTGCCGATGGTCAGCTGCCGCGAGGAGATGCTGCTGGTGCGCCGCCGCCTGCGCCGGGCGGTGGCGGCACTGCGCCGCGGCGGCGTGCGGGTCGAAGTGCCGCCGCTGGGCGCGATGATCGAGGTGCCCGCGGTGGCGATCGGGGTCCAGGGGCTGGTCGACGCGGTCGACTTCATGTCGATCGGCACCAACGACCTGGTCCAGTACCTGCTGGCGGTGGACCGCAACAACGACGCCCTCGGCGACCTGTATTCGCCGCTGCACCCGGGCGTGCTGCGCCTGCTGGCGCACGTGATCGGCGCCGGCGAACGCTCCGGCACGCCGGTGGCGGTGTGCGGCGAGATCGCCGGCGACGCCCGCCTGGCGCCGCTGCTGCTGGCGCTCGGGCTGCGCGAGTTCAGCCTGCATCCCTCCAGCCTGCTGGAACTGCGCCGCGCCATCCGCGACTGTCGCCTGCACGACCTCCGCGCCCGCGCCGATGCCCTGCTCCAGGCCCGCGACCGCGCCGGGATCGAGCGCTGGCTGGCCAAGGCCGTCCCCGCATAGGCGCGCGGTCTGTACCAATCCGCCACCCGCGGGCGATAATGCCGGCATGAACGCCTGACCCGCCGCGCGCCTCCCACGCGGCCCGACCCGCCCCGGAGACGCGCATGGCCGAAGCCGTCCGCCACGACAAGACCGCGCGCCAGCTGCGATTGCTGTCCGATGCCCTGGACAGCGGCCGGCTGGGCCCGGTGCGGCGGCTGGTCAACACCCTGGCCCCGGCCGAGATCGGCAACCTGCTCGAGTCGCTGCCGCCGGGCAAGCGCGAAGTGGTCTGGGGCCTGGTCGATCCGGAGGACGACGGCGAGGTGCTGGTCCACGTCGGCGACGAGGTGCGCGAGAGTCTGATCGCGGACATGGATCCGGACGAGCTGGTCGCCGCGGTCGAGGACCTGGACATCGACGACCTGGCCGACCTGGTCGAGGACCTGCCGGACACGGTCATCGACGAGGTCCTCAAGTCGATGGACCGCGAGAACCGCGAGCGCCTGGAACAGGTCCTGTCCTATCCCGAGGACAGCGCCGGCCGCCTGATGAACCCGGACGTGGTCACCGTGCGCGCCGACGTCAACGTCGACGTGGTCCTGCGCTACCTGCGCCTGCGCGGCGAACTGCCCGACCACACCGACCACCTGTACGTGGTCAGCCGCCGCCACCAGTACCTGGGCCGGATCTCGCTGGCGGCGCTGGTGACCCACGAGGATTCGACCCCGATCAACCGCCTGGTGGACGACGAGCAGCCGGCGATCGACGTGGGCGAGAACGCGCAGGAAGTGGCGCGCCAGTTCTCCGACCACGACTGGGTCTCGGCGCCGGTGGTGGACGAAAGCAACATCCTGCTCGGGCGCATCACCATCGACGACGTGGTCGACATCATCCGCGAGCAGGCCGAGCACCAGGCCCTGGGCGCGGCCGGCCTGGACGAGGACGAGGACCTGTTCTCGCCGGTCCGGCGCGCGGTACGCGGCCGCGTGGTGTGGCTGGGGATCAACCTGTTCACCGCGTTCCTGGCGGCGAGCGTGATCGGCCAGTTCGACGCCACCATGGAGAAGATCATCGCCCTGGCGGTGCTGATGCCGATCGTGGCCGGAATCGGCGGCAACGCGGCCGTGCAGGTCTTGACCCTGATGGTGCGTGGCCTGGCCCTGGGCCAGGTCGGCCCCAGCAACGCCAGGATCCTGCTGTGGAAGGAATTCCGGGTGGCGCTGATCAACGGCCTGCTGATCGGCGGCGTGGTCGGCGTGATCGCCTTCCTCTGGTTCGGCAACCCACTGCTGTCGCTGGTGATCGCGTTGGCGCTGGTGCTGAACTTCTGCGCGGCGGCCATCGCCGGCGTGCTGCTGCCGCTGCTGCTCAAGCGCATGAACATCGACCCGGCCGTCGCCGGTACCGTGGTGGTCACCGCGGTGACCGACGTGATGGGCTTCTTCTGCTTCCTCGGCCTGGCCACCCTGATCCTGCTGCATTGAGATGCCAAACCCATGCGCCCTGCACCGTTCTTCGCCCTGCTGTGCCTGTCCGCCGTGCTGTCGCTGATAGCGACCGCCTGCCAGCCCCGCCCCGCCCCGGCGCCCGAGCCGGGCCGCTTCCTGCAGCGCGAACTCGTGCAGGACGGCCGCGTTTTCCGCTACGTGGTGTTCGTACCGTCCACGTCGCATCCGCGCCCGCTGCCGGTGGTGCTGTTCCTGCACGGCTCCGGCGAGCGCGGCAGCGACAACCAGGCCCAGGTCGCGGTCGGGCTGGGGCCCTGGCTGCGCGCGAACGCCAGCGGATTCCCGGCATTGGCGGTATTCCCCCAGGCACCGCAAGGCGAGGAGTGGGCGGGAAACAACGCGCGCATGGCCCTGGCCGCGCTCGATGCGGCGAGCGCCGAATTCGACGGCGATCCGGCCCGTACCTACGCCACCGGCATGTCGATGGGCGGCTACGGCACCTGGGAAGCGGCGCTGCTGGCGCCGGACCGCTTCGCCGCGCTGGTGCCGGTGTGCGGCGGCGTCCTCGCCCCGCGCGCGGCGCGTTCGACCCTGCACCTCACCGCCGTGGCCGGGGAGGCCGATCCGCACGCGGCCGTGGTCCGGCGCCTGGCGCATGTCCCGGTCTGGATGTTCCATGGCGCCCGCGACGACCTGGTGCCGCCGGACGACGACCGCCGCCTGCATCTGGCCGCCCGCGCCGCCGGCGCGGATTTCCGCTACACCGAGTATCCCGAAGGCAACCACAATGCCTGGGACGCGACCTACGCCGACCCGGCGATGTGGGCATGGCTGTTCGCCCAGCGGCGGCCCTGAGGAGGGCGGCGCGATGCCCGAACTGGTCGATAACTACTTCCGGCCCGGCTGGCGCACGCGCACGCTCGAATGCGCCGCCTGCGAATGGCGCGGCGACAGCCGCGACATGACCCTGGAGCCGCACGAGGACTTGAGCGAGTACCTGTGTCCGCGATGCGAGGACATCGTGCTGGTGGTCCGGCATCCGGACATTGGGCAGGTGCGTGCCGCCGCGGCCGCCGGCCACCCGGAGGCGCTGGAGCAGCTGGCGCTGCTGCAGCAATACCGGGACCGCGACCGATCCTGAGACGATCGCATCGATGCCGGGAAAGGCGGGTCACCGCCCCAGGCGGGCAATCAGTTCGGCGGTGACCGGATCGCGGGCCTTCGACTCGCCCCGCAGCGCCGGCAGCAGGGCGCTGGCGACCTGCTTGCCCAGTTCCACCCCGAACTGGTCGAAGGCATTGATGCCCCACAGCACCGAGCATACGTAGACGCTGTGTTCGTACAGTGCCAGCAGCGCGCCGAGCGACTGCGGAGTCAGCGCATCGAGCAGGATCGTGGTGCTGGGCCGGTTGCCCGGATAGGCCCGGTGCGGATCGTCGCTGCGCTGGCCATTGGCCAGCGCCTCGGTCTGGGCCAGCAGGTTGGACAGCAGTGCATCATGGTTTTCCGCATAGGGCGCATCGTTGCGCACGGTGCCGACGAAGTCCGCCGGGACGATGCCGGTACCCTGGTGCAACGCCTGGAAGAAGCTGTGCTGCACGTCGGTGCCCGCTCCGCCCCACCACACCGGCACGGTGTCGGCGGCGACCGGGCTGCCGTCCAGGCGCACCCGCTTGCCCAGCGACTCCATCACCAGCTGCTGCAGGTAGGCCGGCAACAGGGCCAGGCGCTGGTCGTAGCCCAGTACCGCGTACGAGGCCAGGCCCAGCGCGTTGCGGTTCCATACCGCGGTCAGGCCGTGGCGCACGGCGAGGTTGGATTCGACCGGCGCCTCCAGCACATGCCGGTCGAGCAGCGCCGCACCCTCCAGCAACTGCACGAAGCGCTCGTAGCCGATCGCCAGCGCGATCGGGAAGCCCACTGCCGACCACAGCGAATAGCGGCCTCCGACCCAGTCCCACATCGGCAACACGCGCGCGCCGTCGATGGCGAATTCGGCCGAGGCCCGCTCCGGGTTGGCGCTGACCGCATACAACCGCCCGCTGCCGCCCAGCCAGTCGCGGACGATGGCGCCGTTGAGCAGGGTTTCCTGGGTGGCGAAGGTCTTGGAGATGAAGATCGCCGCGGTGCGCGCCGGATCCAGCGGGGCCAGCACCCGCTGCGCGGCGGCGCCGTCGACGTTGGAGATGAAGTGCACGCGGAAGCGGCCCGGCAACGGCCCGCGCAGCGCGTCGGCCACCAGCCGCGGCCCGAGGTCGGAACCGCCGATGCCGACGCTGACGATGTCGGTGACCTCGCTCGCCTCCAGCGCCGCGACCAGCCCGCGCATGCGTTCGCGCGCCTCCACGGCGACCCGGTGCGCCTC
>JAFLEA010000037.1 GCA_017302035.1 Lysobacterales bacterium | reverse complement strand
GGGCGATCCCGCCGCGCCCCTGGCGCGCGACCCCTCCGGCCGGCCGCGCCTGCTGGCGCCGCACCAGGACCACGACACCGGCTGGAGCCACAGCGGCGACTGCCTGTTGCTGGCGCTCGGGCGGGGCGTGGTCCTGGGCGTGGACCTGGAACGGCTGCGCCCGCGCCCGCGCGCCCTGGATCTGGCCCGCCGCTACTTCGCTCCGGCCGAGACCGAACGCCTGCTCGCCCTTGCCCCGGAGCAGCGGGAACCGGCCTTCCTGCGCCTGTGGTGCGCCAAGGAAGCGGTGCTGAAGGCGCACGGCCGCGGCCTGGCCTTCGGCCTGCACCGGCTCGAATTCGGTCCCCGGGACGGTGCCGACGATGCCCCGCTGCACCTGCTCGCCAGCGATCCGGAACTGGGCGCCGCCGCCGAGTGGCACCTGCACGAATGGACCCCGCGCCCCGGCTACCTCGCCGCCCTGGCCTGGCGCCCGCGCTGACCTCCGGTGGCCATCGGCGATACTTCGCCCATGGACACCGCCTTCACCCCCGCCCTGCGCCAGCGCCTGGACGACGGCCTGCACGCCCTGGGCCTGGACCTCGCCCTGGCCACGCCACTGCTGGACTACCTGGGCCTGCTGCTGCGCTGGAACCGCACCTACAACCTCACCGCCATCCGCGACCCGGACGAGATGGTGGTCCGCCACCTGCTCGATTCGCTGGCCATGCATCCGCACGTGCAACCCGGCGCGCTGGCCGACCTGGGCACCGGCCCGGGCCTGCCCGGCATCCCGCTGGCAATCGCGCGCCCGGACCTCCAGGTCGCCCTGGTGGAGAGCAACGGCAAGAAGGCGCGCTTCCTGCGCGAGGCGGTGCGGCACCTGAAGCTGGGCAATGCGCGGGTGCTCGAGTCGCGCGCCGAAGCGGTCGCCGAGCCCGGCGCCTACGCCCAGATCACCGCCCGCGCGCTGGACACCCTGGACGGGATCCTGGCCGTCGGTGGCCATCTGCTGGCCCCGCAGGGACGCCTGCTGGCGATGAAGGGCATGCATCCGGCCGAGGAGATCGCCGCGCTGCCGCCGGGCTGGACCGCGCTGGCCGTGCATCCGCTCACGGTCCCGGGCCTGGACGCCGAGCGCCACCTGGTCGAGGTGGGCCGGACGGCGTGAAACCCGCATAATGGCCCGTTCCGGACCCACCGCGTCCCCGTCCCGAGGCAGCCTCCGCATGGCCGCGCGCATCATCGCCATCGCCAACCAGAAGGGCGGCGTGGGCAAGACCACCACGGCGGTGAACCTGGCCGCGGCGCTGGCGCGCACGCCCAAGCGCGTGCTGCTGGTGGACCTGGACGCGCAGGGCAACGCGACCATGGGCAGCGGCGTGGACAAGCGCGAGCTGGAGGCCTCCAGCTGCGACGTGCTGCTCGGCGAGTGCGACGCGCGCACGGCCGTGGTGGCCGCCGCCGAAGGTTTCGACCTGCTGCCCGGCAACATCGACCTGACCGCCGCCGAGATCCAGCTGATGGACGTGGACGGCCGCGAGCAGAAGCTCAAGGACGCGCTGGAGCCGCTGCGCGGCGACTACGACTTCATCATCGTCGACTGCCCGCCCGCGCTGTCGCTGCTGACCCTCAACGCGCTGACCGCCGCCGACTCGGTGATCGTGCCGATGCAGTGCGAGTACTACGCGCTGGAAGGCCTGAGCGCGCTGATGGAGACCATCGAGGCGCTGCGCCAGCGGCTCAACCCGCGCCTGGAGATCGAAGGCGTGCTGCGGACCATGTTCGACGTCCGCAACAACCTGGCCAACGCGGTCTCGGCGGAGCTGACCGAGCACTTCGGCGACCGCGTGTTCCGCACCATCGTGCCGCGCAACGTCCGCCTGGCCGAGGCCCCCAGCCACGGCCAGAGCATCGTCGGCTACGACCGCGCCTCGCGCGGCGGCGTGGCCTACCTGGGCCTGGCCGGCGAGGTGATCCGCCGCCAGATCGAACGCGAACGCGCCGGCGCCCGCCCGGCCCCGGTGGAGGCGGCCTGATGGCCACGGCGAAGAAGCGCGGCCTCGGCCGCGGACTGGAGGCACTGCTCGGACCCAAGGGCGCGGCCGCGGCCGCGCCGGCGCAGGTTGAGCAACCGCAACCGGGCGACGTGCTGCGCAGCCTGCCGGTGGCGCAACTGCAGCCGGGCAAGTACCAGCCGCGCCGCGACATGGACGCCGACAAGCTCGAGGAGCTGTCGGCCTCGATCCGCGCCCAGGGCGTGATCCAGCCGATCGTCGTGCGCGAACTGGCCGCCGGCCGCTACGAGATCGTCGCCGGCGAACGCCGCTGGCGCGCCTCGCAACTGGCCGGCCTGGACCAGGTGCCGGTGGTGGTGCGCGAGCTCGACGACCGCACCGTGATCGCGATGGCCCTGATCGAGAACATCCAGCGCGAGGATCTCAATCCGCTGGAGGAAGCGCAGGCGCTGCAACGGCTGATCGACGAATTCTCCCTGACCCACGCCGAAGCGGCCGCCGCGGTCGGCCGTTCGCGCGCGGCGGTGTCCAACCTGCTGCGCCTGCTCGACCTGCCCCCGGCGATCCGGGCCCTGGTCGAAGCGCGCCGGCTGGAGATGGGCCATGCCCGCGCGCTGCTGACCCTGTCCCCGGAACTGGCGAGCAAGCTGGCCTTCGAGGCCGCCGAGAACGGCTGGTCGGTGCGCGAGGTCGAGCATCGCGCCCAGCAGTTCGCCGCCGGCAAGGTGCCGGTGTCCGGCAGCGCGGGCCGCAGCAAGGCCGGCGCCGCGCGCGCCCCGCAGCCGGACATCGCCTCGCTGGAGAACGAACTGTCCGAGGTGCTGGGCGCCAAGGTCGCCATCGCCCACGGCCGCGGCGGCAAGGGCCGGCTGGTGATCCACTACAGCGACCTGGACACCCTGGACGGCGTGCTCGAGCGCCTGCGCGGCCGCCAGGACTGAGCGCGCATCCGCGCCGCGCGGCGGGAGCCCCGCACATGTTTCCGACATCGCCGCGGGTATTCCCCTCGCACCCGTTCCCGGGTTCGACGGGGCGCCGGGACGGGCGGCGCGGAACCCCGGCGTCTTCCTTCCGGTCGAACCGGACCACCCGTTCGCCCCTCCCGGAGCAGCCATGACCTCGCCCGAGTTATCCGTCGTCGTCCCGGTATTCAACGAACGCGACAACATCGCCCCGCTGGTCGGCGAGATCCTCGCCGCCCTGCGCGGCCGCGTCGCCTTCGAGATCATCTGCATCGACGACCGCTCCAGCGACGACACCCTGGCCGTGCTGCAGGCGCTCAAGGCCGGCGCGCCGGAACTGCGCGTACTCCACCATGTCTCGCAGAGCGGGCAGAGCACCGCCGTGCGCAACGGCATCCAAGCCGCCCGCGGCGCCTGGATCGCCACCCTTGACGGCGACGGCCAGAATGATCCGGCCGACATCCCGAAACTGCTCGCCGCCCGCGACGCGGCAGCACCGCAGGTCAAGCTGTTCGCCGGCTGGCGCGTCGACCGCCGGGACTCCGGCTCAAAGCGCTGGGCCAGCCGCTGGGCCAACCGCATCCGCGCCCGCATGCTCCGCGACGACACCCCCGACACCGGTTGCGGGATCAAGCTGTTCGAACGCGCGGTGTTCCTCGACCTGCCCTACTTCGACCACATGCACCGCTACCTGCCGGCGCTGGTCCAGCGCGCCGGCTGGCAGTCCACCAGCGTGCCGGTGGCCCACCGCCCGCGCACCGCGGGAGTCTCCAAGTACAACAACCTGGGCCGCGCCCTGGTCGGCATCCGCGACCTGCTGGGCGTGTCCTGGCTGATCGCGCGCAGCCGCCGCACCGCGGTGGAGGAACGCTGAGATGGAAGAACTGCACTGGCTGGACCAGCCGATCCACTGGCTGTACTGGACCGGATTGCACGTCACCGGCTGGAAGCTGATCGGCTACACCGGCGCACTGATGTTCGGCGCCCGCTGGCTGGTCCAGTTCATCGCCACCCGCCGCGCCGGCAAGCCGGTGATCCCGCGCCTGTTCTGGTACATGAGCGTGGCCGGCAGCCTGATGACCCTGTGCTACTTCCTGTTCTCGGCCAAGCAGGACTCGGTGGGCGTGCTGCAGAACCTGTTCCCCTCCTTCGTCGCGATCTACAACCTCGTCCTGGACATCCGCCACCGCGGCTGGCGCCGGGACCGGGCCAGCCATTGAATGCCGAGCCGGCCAACGGCCGGCGACCCGGGACCATGACCTTGCCGCCTGCCGATGGGATGATTGTCCGTCCCGCCGCCCGCAAGCACTGCCGATGATCCGTCCGCTGCCCGCCATCCTCCTGCTTGCCCTGGGCCTGGCGTCCACGCCGGCGCCCGCCGCCAAGGCGCGCACCGCCACCCGTGCCGACGCCGCCTTCCAGGCGGTCTACGAAAAGGAATGGGCCTGGCGCCGGCACCAGGACGGTGCGGCCGACGAGGACAGCGCCGCCGAGGCCGGCAACCTCAACCCGACCCTGCCGGACGTGTCGCCGGCCGCGCAGCAGGCACGGCTGGACGTGTGGGACGCAGTGCTGCGCCAGCTCGACGCGATCGATCCGGCGCGGCTGTCGGAAGCCAACCGGGTGAACCTGGCCATCTACCGCGACCAGGTCCGCAACCTGGCCGAGGAGACCCGGCTGCGCGGCTACGAGATGCCGTTCAACTCGGACAGCTCGTTCTGGGCCAACCTCAATTTCATGGCGCGGCGGCCGATGCACAGCGCCGAGGCCCATCGCGCCTACATCGCCCGGCTCAATGACGTCCCGCGCTACTTCGACCAGCAGACCGAGAACATGCGCGCCGGCCTGGCGCGCGGCTTCAGCGTGCCGCGCGCGGTGCTCGCCGGCCGCGAAGGCTCCATCGCCGCCGTGGCCGACCTGAAGGATCCGACCCAGGCCGCCCTGTACGCACCGTTCAAGAACCTGCCGGCGAAGATCCCGGCGGCCGAGCAGCAGGCCCTGCGCGAGGCCGCGCAGGCGGCGATCCGCGATTCGGTGATCCCGGCCTACGCGAAGCTGCAGGCGTTCTTCCGCGAGGAATACGTTCCCGCCGCGCGCACCACTCTGGCCGCCAGTGCGATGCCCGACGGGCCGGCCTACTACCGCCAGCAGATCCGCGAATACACCACCCTGGACCTGACCCCGGAACAGATCCATCGCATCGGCCTGGACGAGGTGGCGCGGATCCGTGGCGAGATGGACGCGATCATCGACCAGCTCGGCTTCCAGGGCCGCAGCCCGGAAACCCGCTTCCAGGATTTCCTGCGCTTCCTGCGCACCGACCCGCAGTTCTACGCCAGCGAGCCGCAGCGCCTGCTCGAGCGCGCCGCGTGGATCGCCAAGCGGGTGGACGCCCAGGTCGGCAAGTACGTGAGCCTGCCGCGCGGGCTGTTCACCATCGTCCCGGTGCCCGACGACATCGCCCCGTTCTGGACCTCCGGCCGCGGCGGCCTGGGCACCTACTGGGTGAACACCTACGACCTGCCTTCGCGGCCGCTGTACAACCTGCCGGCGCTGACCCTGCACGAGGCCTCGCCCGGCCACGCCCTGCAGGCCGCATTGAGCCAGGAGCAGGGCGACCTGCCCGCGTTCCGCCGCGACAGCTACATCTCCGCCTATGGCGAGGGCTGGGGCCTGTACTCGGAGAAGCTGGGCAAGGAGATGGGCATCTACGAGACGCCCTACGAGGACTTCGGCCGGCTGACCTACGAGATGTGGCGCGCCGCCCGGCTGGTGATCGACACCGGCATCCACCACTACGGCTGGACCCGCGACCAGGCCCTGGCCTACCTGCGCGACAACACCGCCCTGTCCGAGCACGAGGTCACCACCGAGGTCGACCGCTACATCTCGTGGCCGGGGCAGGCGCTGAGCTACAAGCTGGGGGAACTGGCCATCGTCCGCCTGCGTGCCAAGGCCGAGGCCGCACTGGGCGACGACTTCGACCTGCGTGCCTTCCACGACGCGATCCTGGCCGAGGGCTCGGTGCCGCTGCCGGTGCTGGAGGAGCGGATCGATGCCTTCATCGCCCGCAGCCAGGCCGCCGCCGGAACCGGGGCCGCCAGCGCCCGCTGAGCGGCCCGCCGCCAGCCCCGCCGCGGCACGTCCCGGCACCCTCGGCCCGAGCCAGATACCTGCTTGCAATCAGGCACTTGGGCCTGCATAATTGCCGGCTCGCTGCGTCCGGCCCGTCCGGATCGGCGGCCCGGGAACGCGATCCGGGGCCGCCCCCGCAGTCGAACCCCTTCCCGCATCGCGTACGGCCACATCCCCTCGGGGCGACGGCCGCGGGGCCGCCGTCTCCCGGGCTATGGGCGACACCAGACCTTTCGAGGTGCGTATGTCCCGCGTTTGCCAAGTTACCGGCAAGGGCGTGCAGACCGGCAACAACGTCTCGCATGCCAACAACAAGACCCGCCGCCGTTTCCTCCCCAACCTGCACGAGCGCCGCTTCTGGGTGGCCTCCGAGAACCGTTGGGTGAAGCTGCGCGTTTCCACCGCTGCCCTGCGCACCATCGACAAGAACGGCATCGACGCCGTCCTGGCCGAGCTGCGTTCGCGCGGCGAGAAGATCTGAGGAGTAATCGACCATGGCATCCAAGCGCGACAAGATCCGCCTGATCTCCTCGGCCAACACCGGCCACTTCTACACCACCGACAAGAACAAGAAGAACACGCCGAACAAGATGGAGATCAAGAAGTACGATCCCGTCGTCCGCAAGCACGTGATCTACAAGGAAGGCAAGATCAAGTGATCTTCGAGAAGCCCCGCGAAAGCGGGGCTTCTGCTTTGGGGGTCAGAGTATGTTTTCCCTCCGGGAAAACGTACTCTGACCCCATGAACTGGTCCCTCGGCGCCACCCTGCTCGCCATCGACTGGGCGATCCGCCTGGCCGCGCTGTGGTGGATCCCCCGGCGCTCGCCACCGGCGGCCGCGCGCACCTGGCTGCTGCTGGTGTTCTTCCTGCCGCTGCTGGGCCTGCCGCTGTACCTGCTGCTCGGCCAGCCCTGGCTCTCCGGGCAGCGCCGCGAGCGCCAGGGCCAGGCCTCGCACGCGATCCGCGAGGGCCAGATTCCACAGCGCGCGCTGCGCTGGCAGCCGCCGCCCGCCAGCCCGGCCGCCGAGACCGCGCCGCTGGTCGAACGCCTGGGCGACTTCATGCCGGTGCGCGGCAACGCGGTGGAACTGCTGGACGACTACGACGGCTCGATCCGTGCCCTGATCGCCGACATCGACGCCGCGCGCGAGCGCGTGCACCTGCTCTACTACCTGATGTTCGACGACGCGGTCGGCGAAGCGGTCGCCGCCGCACTGGCGCGCGCGGCCGGCCGTGGCGTGCGCTGCCGCCTGCTGCTGGACGCGGTCGGCGCCAAGCCCGGTTACCGCCGCTTCGCCGCACCGCTGCGTGCAGCCGGGGTTGAGGTCGAGCAGATGATGCCCGACAACCTGCGCTGGCGCCGCAGCAGCCGCATGGACCTGCGCAACCATCGCAAGATCGCGGTGATCGACGACCACGTCGGCTACGTCGGCTCGCAGAACCTGGCCGACGCCATGTTCGTGCCCGGCCACCCGAACCGCGAGCTGGTCGCGCGCGCGCGCGGGCCGATCGTCTCGCACATGGAAGCGGTGTTCGCCAGCGACTGGTACATGGAAACCGGGCGGCTGCTCGAGGTCTCGCCGGTGCGCCCGGTGCACGACGAGGACATGGCCGCGCAACTGCTGCCCAGCGGCCCGGCGTACCCGTTCGGCAACGCCGGCGACACGGTGATCTCGCTGATCCACCTGGCCCGGCACCGGCTGGTCCTGACCACCCCGTACTTCGTGCCCGACGATGCCACCGTCAGCGCGCTGCGGATCGCCGCCCTGTCCGGGGTGGACGTGCACCTGGTGCTGTCGGCGACCAACAACAAGGCGGTGGTGCGGCTGGCCCAGCAGGCCTACTACGAGGAACTGCTGCAGGCCGGGGTGAAGATCGCCCTGTACAAGCCGCACTTCATCCACGCCAAGCACATGAGCGTGGACGACTCGATTGCGCTGGTCGGTTCGATCAACCTGGACATTCGCTCGTTCGCGCTCAACGCCGAGATCGGCTTGCTCTGCTACGACCAGCGCGTGGTCGCAAGGATGCTGGAGATCGAGGCCGACTACCTGGCCCATTCGGAAATGCTCTCGCTGGAGCGGTGGCGCCGGCGACCGTCGTGGAAGCGCAGCCTGGAAGGGCTGGCGCGGCTGGCGGATTCCTTCATGTAGGCAGGGCCCGCGCATGCCGCACCGGTTCGACATTGCGATCATCGGCGGGGGCGCGGCCGGCGTACTGGCGGCGATCCAGTGCCTGCGCCAGGCCACGATGCCGCTGCGGATCGTCCTGTTCGAACCCGGGCCACGGCTGGCCGAAGGCGTGGCCTACGCCACCGACCGGGCCGAACACCTGCTCAACGTGCCCACCGGGCGGATGAGCGCGCTGCCCGACCTGCCCGACGATTTCCTCGACTGGCGTTGTGCCCGACCGGGCCACACCGAAGCGGCGCGCGGCGCGCTCGCCCATGGCTATGCGCCGCGCCGCGAGTATGCCGCCTACCTGCGCGCACGCCTGGCCCAGGCACGCCAGGCCAGTCATGCCAGCCTGGACATCCTGCCCTGGCGCATCGACGACCTGGCCCGCGACGCCGATGGCTGGACCCTCGGCGCAGGCGCGGCCCGCGCGCAGGCGCGGCGCGTGCTGCTGGCCACCGGCAATTCGCCGCGGCCACTGCCGGCACGCGGCGCCCACGACCTGGAGCCCGCGCTCCAGGTCGAGGCCTGGGACTATGCAGGCGTCGCCGCGATCGATCCCGATGCGGAGGTATGCATCGTCGGCACCGGCCTGAGCATGGCCGACGTCCTTCTCACCCTGGCCGGCCAGGGCCATCGCGGTGCCATCCACCTGCTTTCGCGCCACGCACTGCTGCCGCTGCCGCACGCGACCGCGCAAGTGGCGGACGAGGACTTCCAGGTCCAGCCCCTGCACGCGATGCCGCTGCGCGCGCGCCTGCGCGCCTTGCGCCGGGGCATGCGCGCGGCCGCCGCGCGCGGCCTGCCCTGGCAGGCGACGATGGAGCGGCTGCGCCCGCATGGACAGGCACTGTGGCGCTCGCTGCCGGATGCCGAACAGCGGCGCTTCCTGCGCCACGCGGTGCGCCATTGGGACATCCATCGCCACCGCATCGCCCCGTCGGTGCACGCGGTGTTGCAGACGTTGCGCGAAGACGGCCGCCTGCACCTGCACCGTGCGCGCCTGGAGTCGGTCGCCGCCACCGCAGGCGGCGTACGCCTGGCCGCGCGCACCGGCGACGGACGCGCCCTGGAGCTGGCGGTCGCCCGCGTGGTCAACGCCACCGGCCTGGAACTGCGGGTGCAGGCGATGCGCAGTCCATTTCCGGCGCAGTTGCTGGACACCGGTCATGCACGCCTGGGCGCGCACGGCCTGGGCCTGGCCACGGATGCCGAGGGCCGCTTGCTCGACGCCGCCGGCCACCCCCAGGACGATCTGCGCGCGATCGGCAGCCTGCGCATCGGCGAGGCCTGGGAGAGCATCGCGGTGCCGGAACTGCGGGTGCAGGCCGAGGCAATCGCGCGCGCCTGGACGGGTGGCGACCCGTAGCCGCGATCCGGCGCAACCGCGTCCGCGCCGATACCCCGGCCGCCGGCACAGTACACTCCAACGCTCAAGGTGAGGGAGGGCCGCCTTGGTCCCGAGCTGGACCCTGCTGCTGGTGTCGGTCGGCTACGCCGCGCTGCTGTTCACGGTGGCATGGTGGGGCGATCGTCGGCCGATGTACCCGGACCGACCCTGGTTGCGGCCGGTGGTCTACAGCCTGGCGCTGGCGGTGTACTGCTCGTCGTGGACGTTCTACGGCGCGGTCGGCAGCGCGGTGCGCAACGGCATCGGCTACCTGCCGATCTACCTCGGCCCGCTGCTGCTGTTCGTGTTCGGCTGGCGGATCATCGAGCGCCTGGCGCTGATCGCGCGCAGCCAGAACACCGTCTCCATCGCCGATTTCATTTCCGCCCGCTACGGCCGCTCGCGGCGGCTGGCGGCGATGGTGGCCTTGATCGCTCTGATCGGCATCGTTCCGTACGTGGCCCTGCAGTACAAGGCGGTGGCGATGAGCCTGTCGGTGCTTGCCGGGCAGGACGCGGGCCAGGGCGGGATCGCCACCGACCCGGCGCTGTACGTGGCCCTGCTGATGGCGTTGTTCGCGGCCCTGTTCGGCACCCGCCAGGTCGATGCCACCGAGCACCACCACGGCATGATGCTGGCCATTGCCCTGGAGTCGTTGGTCAAGCTGGTGGCGATGGTGGCGGTGGGCGTGTTCGCCTGGACCTGGCTGGGGGGACACCAGGTCCGCGTCGCCGAATCGGCCCGCACCCTGTTCCAGGCGACCCCGCCGATGGGCTTCCTCGCCCAGACCCTGCTCGGCTTCCTGGCCATCATCTGCCTGCCGCGCCAGTTCCAGGTGGCGGTGGTCGAATGCGGCGACGTGGCCGACATCCGCAAGGCGCGCTGGATGTTCGGCGGCTACCTGGCGCTGATCTCGGTGATGGTGGTGCCGATCGCGTCCGCCGGCGTGGCCCTGTTCGGCAGCGACGGCAACGTGGCCAGCGACACCTTCGTGCTGGCGCTGCCGCTGGCCGAGGGGCGCGATGCGCTGGCGCTGGCCGCCTACGTCGGCGGCTTCTCGGCGGCCACCGGCATGGTGATCGTTTCAAGCATCGCCCTGGCGACGATGGTCAGCAACGACCTGGTCATGCCGGTGCTGCTGCGCCGCGGCTGGGGCGATCGCCACGCCGCCGCAGACGTGGCCTCGATGGTGCTGTGGATCCGGCGCGTGGCGATCCTGCTGCTGGCGCTGTGCGCCTACGGCTACTACCGCTGGATCGGCGGCGACACCACCCTGGCCGCCTACGGGCTGATGGCCTTCGCCGCGGTGGCGCAGTTCGCGCCCGGCCTGGTCGGCGGCCTGTACTGGCGCGGCGCCAGCCGCCGCGGCGTGGAATTCGGCCTGCTGGTGGGCTTCGCCACCTGGCTCTATACCCTGCTGTTGCCGACCCTGGCCGGTTCCGGCCACATCGAGTCGGACTGGGTGCGCGACGGCCCGTTCGGCCTGCTGTGGCTGCGGCCGCAGCAGCTGTTCGGGCTCAGCGGCTGGGATCCGCTGACCCATGGCACGTTCTGGTCGCTGCTGCTCAACGGCGCGGTGATGATGCTGGTGTCGGCGCGCTGGCGGCCGAGCGTGGACGAACGCCTGCGCATCGCCCCGTTCCTGGACCCCTATGCCGAGCGCCAGACCCTGGCCCAGGGCGACTGGCCGGGCAACGTCAGCGTCGCCGACCTGCAGGCGCTGGCGGTGCGCATCGTCGGCGAGCGCCATGCACGGCGCGCGTTCTCCGAACAGGCCATCGCCCTGGGGCGCGAACTGCATCCCTCCGCGATCGCCGACCGCGCCTGGATCCAGTTCACCGAGCGCCTGCTGGCCGCCTCCATCGGCGCCGCCTCCGCACGCCTGGTGCTGACCAGCGTGCTGCGCGGCTCGGGCATGCATCTCAACGAGGTGATGGCGCTGCTGGACGAAGCCGGGCAGGAGCTGCGCTTCAACCGCGAGATCCTGTCCACCACCCTGGAGAACATCAGCGCCGGGGTCAGCGTGGTCGACCCGGAGATGCGCCTGGTGGCCTGGAACCGCCGCTACCAGCAGATGTTCCACTACCCGCCGGGCATGCTCTACGTCGGCCGCCCGGTGGCCGACCTGATCCGCTACAACGCCGAACGCGGCGAGCTGGGCGACATCGACGTCGAGGACCATGTGCACAAGCGCATCGGGCACATGCGCGCCGGCACCCCGCACGTGTTCGAGCGGGTGCGCCGCGACGGCAGCGTGGTCGAGATGCGCGGCCAGGCCCTGCCCGGCGGCGGCTACGTCACCAGCTACAACGACATCACCGCGTTCAAGAACGCCGAGCTGGCACTGCGCGAGGCCAACGAGACCCTGGAACAGCGTGTGGCCGAGCGCACCCGCGAGGCCGAGCACGCGCAGCTCTCGCGCACCCGCTTCCTGGCCGCGATCAGCCACGACGTGCTGCAGCCGCTCAACGCCGCGCGGCTGTTCGCCTCGGCCCTGCGCGACGGCGCCCAGCCCGGCGAGCAGCAGCACCTGGCCGAGCGCGTGGACGCCTCGCTGCGCGCGGCCGAGGAACTGCTCGACGGCCTGCTCGACGTGTCGCGCCTGGACACCGGCGCGCTGCAGGCGGAAGTCACCGTGTTCGATGCCGGCGAACTGCTGCGCGAACTGGCCGCGCAGTACGCGCCGGTCGCCGCCGGCCGCGGCCTGGACCTGCGCGTGCACGCGCGCCCGTGCCCGGTGCGCAGCGACCGCAGGCTGCTGCGCCGGGTACTGCAGAACTTCCTGGCCAACGCCCTGCGCTACACCCGCCAGGGCCGCATCGTGCTGGGCCTGCGCGTGCGCGGCGACAGCGTGGCGCTGCAGGTCTGGGACACCGGCCCGGGCATCCCGGCCCAGCACATGCGCCAGATCTACGACGAGTTCCACCGCTACCAGCAACCTTTCGACTGGGGCGAGCGTGGCCTGGGCCTGGGCCTGTCGATCTGCCAGCGCATCTCGCGCCTGCTCGACCACGGCCTGGATGCGCACAGCCGGGTCGGACACGGCAGCATGTTCTCGATCACGGTGCCGAAGATGGACGCGCTGCCGGTACCCGAAGCGCGTCCGGCCGCCGGCCTGTCCGCTTCCGACTCGCTGGCCGGCCTGCGCGTGCTGTGCGTGGACAACGACCAGGAGATCCTGGACGGGATGCGCATCCTGCTCGGGCGCTGGCAGGCGATTCCCATCACCGCCAATACCGTGGACGAGGCGCTGGCGCGGATGGCCGACAGCGCGCCGCAGGCGATGCTGGTCGACTACCACCTCCACGACCGCCTCGACGGACTGGACACGCTGGATGCGCTGCGTGCGGCCGCCGGCGGACACATGCCAGGGGCCCTGCTCACCGCCGACGGCCGCGACGAACTCAAGCGCCAGGCTCGCCTCCGCGGCTACCGGCTGCTGACCAAGCCGGTCAAGCCGGCCTCGCTGCGCGCATGGCTGGGCGCACAGGTGCCCAGCGGCGAACGCGCCGGGATCGATGCCGGATAGCGCGGCCCGGCGCCCGCCCGCCGGTCGGGCATTGAACCTGCGCGCCGACTCGCCTACCGTGGCCCCTTTCCACCTCCCCGCCCCCATGACCCCGTTCCGCCGCCTCCTGTCCTGCCTGTGCGTGCTGGCCCTGCTGGCCGGCGCGCCGGCGCAGGCGCGCATGGCGATGGCCCGGGGTCACGCACACGCGGCACCGGCGGCGGGGGAAGTCCCGGCTGCCGACGCTGGCGATTGCCACGGCGGCGGGGCAGCGGTACCGGCGCCCCGTCACGACGAGGGCCCCACCGGAACGGCGGACTGCTGCCCGGACATGCCCGGCCATCACGACTGCGGCTCCGCCTGCCCCTGCCCGGCCGCCGCACCTGCCGTCGCCGTGAAATCGCCGGACACCGGTACGCCGATGGCCGTGCATACCGCCTGGTCCGCACCCAGGCACGCCGGCCGCACCGGCGTATCCGACGGCCCACCCACCCCGCCGCCCCGGATCTGACGCAGGCACTCCCGTCCATGCGCGCGCGCGTGCCTGCGCGCGTGCCTGCCTGTCGTCCGCGTCGCGCACAGCACCCCGCGCACGCCTGCTGGAACCGCCCATGACCGGTCCTCGCCGCTTTCCCTTCCCCGTTTCCCCGCAATCCCTCTCGCTGCCCCGCCGCCGCTTCGTCCAGGGCCTGGCCTTCGCCGGCTTGGCCGGCGGCACCGGCCTGCTGCGCCTGCCCGCGCATGCAGCCACCGCCAACGCGCCGCAGGTACTGGACGGCACCGCCTTCGACCTGGCCATCGGTACCAGCGAGGTCAACATCACCGGGCGCCCGCGCACCGCCATCACCGTCAACGGCAGCCTGCCGGCACCGATCCTGCGCTGGCGCGAAGGCGACCACGTGACCCTGCGGGTGAGCAACCGCCTGCCCGACGCGCCCACGTCGATCCACTGGCACGGCATCCTGCTGCCGGCCAACATGGATGGCGTGCCCGGGATGAGCTTCGACGGCATCGCCCCGGGCGAGTCCTGGCTGTACCGCTTCACCCTGAACCAGTCCGGCACCTACTGGTACCACAGCCACTCGATGTTCCAGGAGCAGGCCGGCCTGTACGGCGCGATCGTCGTCGATCCGTTGCGGCCGCCGCCGTTCCGCTGCGACCGCGAACACGTGCTGCTGCTGTCGGACTGGACCGACCTGGAGGGATCGGCGCTGTACCGCAGGCTGAAGCAGGCGCCGTCCTACGACAACCACTACAAGCGCACCGTCGGCGACTTCCTGCGCGACGCGCGCGAGAACGGCCTGCGCCCGACCCTGGCCGATCGCGGCATGTGGGGCCGGATGCGGATGACGCCGAGCGACCTGTCCGACGTCAACGGCCACACCTACACCTATCTGCTCAACGGTCTGCCGCCGGCCGGCAACTGGACCGGCCTGTTCCGCCCTGGCGAGAAGGTACTGCTGCGCCTGATCAACGCCGGCGCGATGACCTACTTCGACGTGCGCATCCCCGGCCTGAAGATGACCGTGGTGGCCGCCGACGGCCAGTACGTGCATCCGGTGACCGTGGACGAACTGCGCATCGCCGCGGCCGAGACCTTCGACGTGATCGTCGAGCCGTCCGGCCAGGACGCCTACACCATCTTCGCCCAGGACATGGGCCGCACCGGCCACGCGCGCGGCACCCTGGCCGTGCGCCACGGCCTGTCCGCGCCGGTGCCGGCCGTCGATCCGCGCCCGTTGCTGACCATGCAGGACATGGCCCACGGCGAACACGCCGGGCACGGTGGCGCGGCGATGGAGGGCGGTTGCGGCGCGATGATGAGTCAGGGCGCCGAGGGCGGCTGCGGCGCGGCCATGCAGGGCGGCGGCTCGGTCGATGCGCATGCGGGCCACGGCGCCGTCGGCGCGGTGGTGCATCCGCCCAGCGAGGACGGCAACCCGCTGGTCGACATGCAGTCCTCGCCCACGGGCCCGCGCCTGGACGACCCGGGCATCGGCCTGCGCGGCAACGGCCGCCGGGTGCTGGCCTATGCCGACCTGCGGAGCCTGTTCGACGATCCCGATGGCCGCGACCCCGGCCGCGAGGTGCAGTTGCACCTGACCGGACACATGGAGAAGTTCGCCTGGTCGTTCGACGGCATTCCCTTCGCCAGCGCCGAGCCGCTGCGGCTCAACTACGGCGAGCGCCTGCGGATCGTGCTGGTCAACGACACCATGATGCAGCACCCGATCCACCTGCACGGGCTGTGGAGCGACCTGGAGGATGCGGACGGCGGCTTCCAGGTCCGCAAGCACACCATCGACATGCCGCCCGGCACCCGGCGCAGCTACCGCGTGCGCGCCGACGCGCTCGGCCGCTGGGCCTACCACTGCCACCTGCTCTACCACATGGAAGGCGGGATGATGCGCGAAGTGCGGGTGGAGGAGCGCGCATGAACCGCACGATCCCCGCCCTCGCCGCGACCCTGCTGCTGGCCTGCATGCCCGCGGCGGCCCGGGCCCAGACCGGCTGCACGCCGGAACATGCGGCGATGGGCCACTGCACCCTGCCCGTGCCCTCGCCCGTTTCCGCACCCGCATGCCCACCGGCGCATGCCGCCATGGGCCACTGCACGCCTGTGCCCGCCAAACCCGTCGCCGCGAACGCCGTCGACCCGACCTGCCCGCCGGAACACGCCGCCCTGGGCCACTGCACGCCCCCCGCTGGCGAAGCACGGGCGCCGAACCAACCCATCCCCACTCCCACCGACGCCGACCGCGCCGCCGCATTCCCGCTGCTGCACCACGGCCATGCGCACGGCGGCGGCGTCCACCGCCTGGTCCGCTTCGACCGCCTCGAAGCCTGGGATGCCGATCCCGGCAGCGGCCAGGCCTGGGAGGGCCGCGCCTGGTTCGGCGGCGACGTGCGCCGGCTGTGGCTGCGCAGCGAAGGCGAGCGCGAAGCCGGCAGCACCCGCGCCGCCGACCTGGAAGTGCTCTACGGCTACGCCACCGGCCCCTGGTGGGACGTGGTGGCCGGCGTGCGCCACGATTTCAACCCCGGTCCCTCGCGGACCTGGGCCGCGATCGGCGTGCAGGGCCTGGCCCCGTACAAGTTCGAGGTCTCCGCCACCGCCTACGTGAGCGAGGGCGGTCATACCGCCTTCAACGCCGAAGTCGAATACGAACTGCTGTTCAGCAGCCGCCTGATCCTACAGCCCGTGCTCGAGGTCGAACTGCATGGACGCGACGACCCGCTGCGCGGCCTCGGCTCGGGCCTGTCGTCGCTGGAGGCGGGCCTGCGCCTGCGCTACGAAGTCACCCGCCGGTTCGCGCCCTACCTGGGCGTGACCCGCGAACGCAGCTTCGGCGGCACCGCCGACCACCGCCGCGCGCACGGCGAGCCGGTGGACGACACCCGCTGGGTGGCCGGCGTGCGCTGGTGGTTCTGAGCCGATCCCGCACCCATCCGCCCGCGAAAACGAAAGGCGCGTGGCGGTCCCTTTCCGGGGACCGTCCACGCGCCCTGGGCAGTGCCTGTGCGGGACCGTGCGTCAGCGGGCCACGCGGGTCTGCGTGCCATCGTTGGTGACGCGGACCCGGTCGCCGACGCGGTAATCGTTCGCCGAACCCGGCTGCACGACCACGATCGACTTGCCCGAATCCAGGGTCACGGTGAACTCGACCGCGCTGGTGTCGCTGGTGAGCCTGCGGCCACTCTCGATCGCCACCGGGCGCACCGCCTGGACGGTGCCCCACTCCACGCTCTGCACCTCCCCGGCGACACCCCGCCCGAACGTATCGGCGTCCCTCGGAGTGCTCGCGCATCCCGAAACCGCGGCGACGGCCACGACGACCGCGACCAGTGCGGCCTTGCTGGAATTGCACTTCATGACTTCGCTCCTGTCTTAGCGCGCTACGCGCGTGGTGGTGCCGTCGTTGGTGACGCGCACCCGGTCACCGACGCGGTAGTCGTCCACCGAGCCCGGCTGCACCACGGCGATGTTCTGCCCATTGTCCAGGCGGATGGTGAACTCGACGGCCTGAGTGTCGCCACCGGAGATCGCCCGGCCGGCGACGCCGCCGGCGGCCGCACCGACCGTGCCGCCCACCACCGCACCGGCCGTCGCGCCGACGGCGGTGGCCCTGCCGCGCGAATCGTTGGTGATGGTCACCGGGCGCAGCGCCTGGATGGTGCCCATCTGCACGCTCTGCACCTGGCCGGCGTTGCCGCGGGAGAAGGTGCTGCTGTTCTTCGGACCGCTGGAACACGCGGCCAGGAACACGGCGGATACGGCGACGGCGACCAACAAGGCCTTGCTGGCGTTGCTCTTCATGGGGTTTGCTCCTGCTGACTGGGGCTGGGGGGTGTCCGGGTTGCACCGATCCACCCGATAGCGGGATACCGCCAATGGCGTCCGGGGCCGGATCATCCCGGTCACTTTACCCCTTCCGGCACGGCGTGCGACAGGTGCGTCGCCGGCCAGGACCACCGCCATTCATCGCCACGAATCCTGGCCTGTCCGTCCCCCGCACAGCCAAGGACCGGGTTCAGAAGCGGAAGGTCGCCGCCAACCCGGTTCCAGTCGGCATCCGCTCGGTCGGGACGATGACGACCTCGCCCCCCGCACGGATCACCGCTTCCGCAACGTCGTCGAGTACATCGCTGGTTTCGGCCGGTGCAAGCCCATCGACCTGGATCTCGCCGGTCCCGGGGTCGATGATGCCGGGCATGTTGCGATCCGCTTCGAGCAGCAGCAAAGCCACGCGGCCATCCGCCGCCGCGCGCGCTACCGTCGCCACGTCGTCGGAGCCCTTGCCGCGCGAGCTCTCCAGGCCGAAGTTCTCGACCAGGCCGGCCAGGCGTGCCAGATAGTGGGGCTGAACCAGCGCCCAGGCTTGCTGACGAAGGTCGTCGAGGCTCAGCGTATCGGCATTGACGCGGATGCCGCCGTCCTCGACGAGCAGCGGGTTGCTGCTGACCGCCCGGAACAGGGTCTGCTGTTCAGGCAACCCGGCAAGCAGGAGAGGAAGGCCGGTGGACCGGGTATGCCCTTCCAGGACCGCACGGTCCACTTCCCGGAAGTACCGTTCCAGCTCGGCATCCTCTTCCTTGCTCGCACTGAATCCCTGGCCCGCGCTACGCCCCGCGCCGGTCCTCCGGTTCTCTGCCACACCGTGCAAGACGACCTCGTCCAGCACGTCGCGGTTTCCTTCGTAGAGTCTGGCCTCACCCCGGCTGACCGACAGGATCTGGTAGCGATCCGAGGATTGCAGGATCCGCAGCAATGGCTTGACGTAGAAACTCTCGGCAACTCCGATGAAGGGCTCGACCGGCCTGAGCAGGTCGAAAACCTCGAACACCCCGGGGGCGCTCAGGATCGCCATGCTCTCCGTTCGCCGGTTCCAGAACTCCGCATCATCGAGCAGGGACTCGAGCGGATTCATGGCCGCGTCGACATCGTGCTTCGAATGGGTTTGCGCCAGCCTCCGGCGCAACTCGTCGAGCTGGTTGCGGAACAGGATCGGATCCTGCCTGTTGTCGGGATGCGTGCGATGGGTCGGCTGATACAGCGACACGCAGGGCGGCTGGTGTTTCGCGAGCAGGGTTTCGAATCGGGTCCGGGTGATCTGGCGCATCGTGATGTTCACTTGTGGTGGGATGGAAGATTGCCGCTGGCAACGGGAAGGAGCGCATCGCCATGCGAAGTCAGCGCGCGCCGGAATCCGGGCCGGCGGTGCCTGGCGGACCCAGCCCGAGGTGGGCCCGCCAGGCCAGGCTCGCGTACATGAACGTGCTTGCGATCGCATAGGCGGTTGCCGCCCCCACACTGCCGAAGCGGGGAACCAGCAGCGCCAACAAGGCCATCTGCACGACGGCGGCAATGGCGACCTGCCTGAACAGCACGCCGTTCCTGCCCTGGTGCTTCAGATAGGTGGGCGCCAGTGCGAGCACGGTGCTGATCGCAGTGGCCACGGCCAGCACCCGCAACGCAGGCGCGCCTTCCTGGACGAACTCGGGACGGAACATGCCCACCAGCGGGGACGCGAAGAGGAAGGTCAGCACCAGGTAGGCCATCACCGGGAGGATCAGCCAGCGCAGGCGCTCCCTGCGCAGGTCCGCGATCGCGCGCATGTCGTCGCGCTCGAGGAGTACCGACAGCCGGCTCGCATATACCCGGTTGGTCGAGGTGACCAGCACCCGGGCGATCGCGGCCGTGCTCATCGCCACCGCGAATGCCCCGACCGCGCTGGGAAACGGCTGCAGGATCTCCAGCGCCAGGACGCCGGCCTGTGCCAGCACCACGATGGAAATGCGGTAGATCCAGAACGGCATCGCGGCGACATGCCATTCGCGCCGCCGCTCGATGGCGGGCTGGGCGAAGATCGTCGCCGGAGCCGACTGGACAATGTGCCTCCCCATCAGCACCAGCGCCAGGCACCAGGACAGCCCCCAGGCCGCTATCGGCCAGGAGGCGCGCATCTCCATTGCCACGGCCCACATCGCCAGCACCAGCAACCATGCCGTGGCGGGCACCAGCAGCCGGAACACCACGGCGGCTGGATAGGGCCTGCCGAACGCCGTCAGGACTTCAAGTGCCATATGCACCAGTGCGCCCGCCGGCAACGACAGGCAGCTGATCACGATGGCCGTACGCATTTCGGTGGACAGCCCATCCATCCGCCATGCCCACGCCGCGACCGCCGCACCGACCAACACACTGCCCAGCACGATGCGGCGGATCGAGAACCGCAGGAAGCCGCGGAGCAGCCCGTAATCTCCACGCTCGATCAGGATCGGAAGCAGCTTGAGCGAGTACTTCTCCAGGCCCTGCGGCACCAGAGTGACCATCAGGATGAAAGCCGCCGAGGCCACGACATAGACCTCGAAGCCCTGCACACCCAACTGCCGCGCCAGGAAGATGCCCAGGACATAGGACACCACCTGCCCCGACAATGACAGCGCGGAAAGCTTTGTTCCCCAGCTCAGATGGATCACGGCGCATCCATGTCCTTGTCGCCCTGTGCTGGCTCGACTGTCTCGAGGACGCGCTCCGGACCCGTTGCCAACCGCTTCCCCGCGGGACCGCCCGGGGGCATCAGAACGTCAGCCTGCCGCGCAGGCTGAACACCCAGATCGCATCCGTGGAACGATCGAGTGCCGGATCCACCTGGACCTGCAGGTCCGGGGTGATGGCGAAGTTCGGGGTCACGTGGAAACGGTAGAACACTTCGGCCGTGTACTGCTTGCGCAATGCGGTGCTGGCAGGCTTCAGGCCACCGACCGCCACGCCGAACAGGTCGTTGAAGTGCTCGGTGGGACGCCAGCCGATGCCGACTGCCGCGTTGCGGTCGACGAACCAGCCGTCGGACCAACCGGCGCGCGCGAACCACATCAGGTTGGTCCCCGCCATGTAGTTGGCGTTGAACGCCAGGCCGCGCGCGCGCGGCAACCCGCCCTGTTCCGGATCCTTGTACCAGGCGGTGAGGTGGATGTTGTTGGCGTCCATCGCCGCACGCGCATGGATCGGCGTGCGGGTGCGCGCCAGCGAGCTGTGGCCGACCTCAAGCATGTAGAAGTGCTCGTCCTTGCTGAAGAAGTCGCCGATGGTGCTGCCGGTGTCGCTGCTGTGGACGGTGAACACGCCAGGCTTGATGTACAAGCCGCCGCGGGTCGGGTACCAGGCGGCCACCGCACCGAAACCGCGCAACGGCGCGGCGATGCTCGGGCTGGTCGAGAATGCCTGGGTCAGGAACTGGCGGTTGTCGTCGAAGAATGGATAGGCGTTTAGGAAGTTGGGCGCGAAGATCTTGCCGATCGTGTACTGGAAGCGGTTGTCGGCCAGGTTCTGGCGGATGTAGATCTGGGTAACGCCCAGGCTGAAGTCGCCGTAGGTGGCCGCCGTGGGAATCATGGAGCCGGTGGCCATGCCCGCCTGCAGCGGCGGCAGATCGGTGCCGATCGGGCGGCGGTCCTCGACCGCCACGTCAAGCGACAGCGCATTGGCCTGGCCGCGGTTGAACAGATCGTAGGAAAAGTTCAGGGTCAGCTTGCTGCCGATCGCGTTGTGCTGGTCGATGAGGCTGTTGGAGTAGTTCTGCCACAGCATCATCCAGGAGCCGCCGAAGGTCAGGCCGGTGTTCTCGCGGACCCGGTTCTTCCACGCGAACCAGTCGCCCATCCCGGTATCGTGGCGCAGCCAGCCCATGGGCTGCAGGGTGTCCGCCTGCAGCTCGCCCTGCACCGACATCGAGGTATCGAGCAGCTCCGGGTGGGGTTCCCGGTCGGCGATGTCGGCCAGGGTCAGATCGAGCGGCGCCGGCTCCTCGTCCGTCCCCGCCGCCTGCTGTGCGGCCGCGGTCCAGGGCAGCAGCATGCAGGACAGCGCAGCGGCAAGCGCCCCCGACCGCCTGGCATGGGACGTCATGTGCATCCTGCGCATGCTTCAGCCCTCCCAGCGGGGCAGGTCGCTACCGCGCACGGTGACCAGCGGATCGCGCCAGCGGCCGGGCGTCTTCGACAGGCGCACCTGCGGCACCAGTCGCTCGACCCGCCCGTAGGGCGTTTGCCGCTCCATGATCTCCGGCGGGGTCATGCGATTCTCCGGCCGCGATGCATCGAAGCGGATGTCGGGGAAGTGGCCCAGATCCTGGAACCACATCGCCGCCCGCGCGAGGTTGACCCGCACGTGCCAACTGCCGCCTTCCGTCGCCTGCCGGCGCAGTGCGGCGAGGATGCCGGCCGCGCCGATGTAGCCGGTGATGTAGTCGTTCATCACCAGGGTCGGCGGGAAGCGCGGCACGCCGGTGCCGCCACCCTCGGTGAGGGTGAAGCCGGTGGTGGACACGCCTTCCATGTCGAACGCCGCGCGGTCGCCCCAGGGGCCTTCCCAGCCATAGCCGCGCACCGACAGGTAGACGATACCCGGGCTGCGCCGGGCCACTTCCTCGGCGCCGAAGCCCAGCCGCTCCATCGAGCGGCCGCGGAAGCCCTCGATGAACACGTCCGCGTCCGGCAGCAGGGTGCCGAAGCGCTTGTTCTGCTCTGCGTTGCGCAGGTTCACCCAGGCCGAACGCATGCCGACGTTGACGTCGATCACCAGCGCCTCGTGCTCGAAGCTCTGGTCGCGGGCGATGTGCAGCACGTTGGCGCCGTACTCGGCCAGCGTGCGCGCCGCGGTGGTGCCGGCGATCACGTGGGTGCAGGACACCACCCGCTTGCCGGACAGCGGCCGCTCCGGGTTGGCGGTGAACGGCCGCGGCGGCGCCTCGCCGACCTTGACGATCTCGATCAACGGGGTGCCGGCCAGGTACTTGCCCTGCGGATGCGCCAGCCATTCGGCGTGGGTGCGGTGCAGCGCTGCCACGCCGTTGTTCGCGGCCAGGGTGTCTTCCAGCTCCTGCCCGTCCCACTTCTTCACTGCGGCGCGGATCGCGGCCTGGTTCGGCGGGACCTTGAGCACGTTGAGGATCCGGTCCATCAGGTGCGGATAGATGCCGGTGAGGTTGATGAAGCGCCCATCGCGGGTTTCGAAGGCCTGGAACGACAGCGGGTTGCCCAGCCCGACCGGGGCCTGGACCATCAACCCGTTGACCTTCGGCTTCCAGGAGGTCAGCAGGGCCGGGATCGGATCGCTGGCCGGGATCAGTCCGGCGGCCTGCAACTGCTCGTGGACCAGGCCGATCAGCGGGTTGGTGTTCCACACCGCCTGGCGCAGGTCGACACTCAGGTCCTGGCCCTCGCCGGTGCGCTGGCGCCAGATCGCCGCCGCGCCGACACCGGCGCCCATCGCGGGAATCGCCATGCACGCGCCGATGCGGAAGTGGCTGCGCAGCAACGGGTCGGAACCGTGGAATTCCACTTTGCCGCCGGCATCGGCGGCGGTACCGCCGATGCCACGCATGAATTCCGCGAATTGATTGTCGATGTCGAACTTGACCGGCGCACCCTGCGCACTGGCGAAGCCGGGCAGGCTCGTGGAGAGCACCGCACCGACGGCCGCCATGCCCGTGCCCTTCATGAAATCCCTGCGACTGGTATCGATGCTTGGCATGTGAGTCAACCGGCTCCGTGTGATCGATCAAGAGGGTCTTGCGCTCCCGCCGGCGTGCGCCGTACGGCTCGCCCACTGCGCGGGACCGGCCGCATTCTCCACACAACCCAACTGCCACTTCAATCGAAAGACAGTGGAATACAGCCATATTTTTCGTCGGGTAGGGGGGTGGCCGCACGCCTGCGTTTCAGTCAGGTTTGCCCTGGCCAGGACATGCGGGTTCGCGACGCTGGCAGGTAGGGAGGTGGGCCTCGGCGTGCGTTTCACGCCCTTGCGCCTGCCGATCGGCGTCTCGCCGTGAGGCGATGCGAAGCAGGCTTCAGCGGCTCGACAGGCTCAGCAACAGGTACCTGCCGACGGAATCGTCGTAGGCGATGTCGTAGCCACCGTTGGCGCCGAAGTAGTTCCTTGGCCGCCTGTCGAGCACATTGGCGACATTGAGCCGTACCACCAGGCCGGGCCAACCCGCATAGGCCACGCCGACGCCAACGAGCAGGAACGCCGGATTGCGGCACTTCACGGCTTTCTGCTGCTCGGCCGGGCACGGCCCGGTCGGATCCCAGGCCGCGGACGAACCGACGCGACGCATATCGAGGTGGTAATTCCAGTCGGACAGCATCCAGTCGAGCGTGGCCAGTGCGGTGTCCCTGGGCCCGGCGACGTGGTCGCCGGCCGAGCGGTACAGGCGCGTGCTGCTCTCGCCCCGCACCTCCAGGTCGAGCTTGCCCGGGCCGAGATCGTGCGAATGCGCCAGCCCCCACTCCCATCCGGCCGCGCGCGTTGTTCCTTCGTTGATGAAGGTCTTGAGGATGCCGGTGACCTTGCCCTCGGCGTTCCTGACCAGAAGCTCCGGATGGACGAAGGCGTCCTGCGACACCGAGGTGCGGATCTCGTTGTTCCTGTCGATGCGGTAGTGGGAGATATCCAGCCGGGTTCCGTCGACCGGCTCCCACGTCACGCCGGCGATCCTGCTCGACGACGTCTCCGGCCGCAGGCTCGCGTTCTCCGCGGTCGTCACCCCCAGGCGGCAGTACCTCGGACCGGAAAGGACTGCACAATCGGCCAGTGGACCGACCCGCAGCAGGAATTCGACGAAGTCTTGGTCCAGGGGCTTGCGCAATTCGTAGAGCGTGGGCGCGCGATAACCCTCGCCGATGCTGCCGATCAACCGCAACCGCGGGTGCAGGTCGAGCCTGAAGCCGTACTTCGGACTGAACCTGGCGGACGCGTCGCCCGCCTTGTCCACTCGCCACGAGGCGTCGAAGAGCAGGCGCTGCGCGGCCGGGATGCTCAACTCGCCATATGCCGAAAGGGTATCGCGCCGCAGACGCCGGCGGGCCGCCTGGTTCTCCAGGATGACGTCACCCGCCTCCACACGCGGATCCGGCCGTGCTTCCTGCCCTTCCCGCCTGGCCTCCGCGCCCACCGAACCCCGGACCGCGCCTGCGCGCCATTCGAACAGCCGCGCGTAGGCCCCGGCGCTGATCGAATGCTGATAGGACGCGGCTTCGCTCTCCAGCAACGGCGACACGCGGCGCAGGATGGCCGCATCGTTGTCCGGAGCGCCGAGGACGTAGCTCCCGTCATCCAGCGCGGAGAACAGGCCGGACAGCGAGATCGCACCCCGCACCCGCGCATCGAGCCGGTTGCCGGCGCTGGACAGTGCCACCTCCCAGCGGCCATGCGCCAGATCGCCGCTGGCCCCTGCCTGCAGCGCAAAACGCCGTGAGCGCCAGGACGTCGAAACCGGGCCGGCATCGAAGAACGCATGGGCGGTCGAACCCTCGGTTAGATTCTGGTAGGGATAGACCGGATACCGGTTGATCCAGGCGCGGATCGGCGCGGACTGCAGTCGCTTGTATTCGATGCCGGTGTGCAGGTTGGCATAGAGCCTCACGTCCGACGCGGTCCGGCCCGCGGACTGGAGTTGCAGGGTGGTGCTGCGCTGCTCCGGCAGCAGCGACTGCAGGCGGGGGGCGTCCAGAAAGCACCTGCCATCGGCATCGGCGCCGGGCGGACAGATGCCTGGCGACAGGAAAATATAGGGATAGTCCGCCTCTTCCGTTCCCAGCTCGATTCGCTGGTCCCGCAGGCCATCCCGCCGCCGATCGAGCGTGCGCCAGTTCCGCGCCCCGCCCAGCAGGCCCGAGCGCGAATGGTGGTCGAAGCTGACCGTGAGCGAGCCATGTTCGTCACCGAATGCCTGCCGGGCGAACACCCG
The DNA here is from genome assembly GCA_017302035.1 of Lysobacterales bacterium. Lineage (GTDB taxonomy): Bacteria > Pseudomonadota > Gammaproteobacteria > Xanthomonadales > Xanthomonadaceae > Pseudoxanthomonas. Next base: position 656 of record JAFLEA010000037.1, on the reverse strand, counting down.
CCACTGGTCGGCGTCGCCTTGCCCGGAGACGCCAAGGCGCGCCGACACCGCGCCCTGCAAGTCGTCCCTCAGCACGATGTTGACCACGCCGGCCATGGCATCGGAGCCGTAGACCGACGAGGATCCGCCGCGCAGGATTTCGACGCGCTCGACCAGCGTGATCGGAATCGCGTCGAGATCGGGAAGCGCACCCAACGACGCCGATGGCTGCGGGTAGGCAGCGAGGCGCTGGCCGTTGAGCAGGAACAGCGTGGCCCGCGGGCCGAACACGCTCCGGCTGGCTGCCGCCGGACCCGCCATCGGCACTTGGCCCATGCCGCCATCCAGCGCGACGTCGACCGGATCGTGGCCGACCATGCCCGGTTCCACCCGCAGCAGCGCGTACAGCGACTGGTAGCCGCCGGACTCGATCTGCTCACGGGAGATGATCGTGACCGGAACGGAGGACTCCAGGGGCTGGCGTGGAATCCTGGAGCCGACCACCTGGATGCGGCCGATGTCCTCGATGGCGCCACCCGGCGTCTCGGGGGACTGCGGGCGCGGCACGGCCGCGGCGGGCGCCTCGACCTCGCGGACGACGAAGGCGCCGGGACTCACCTCCACCGCCCGCAGTCCGGTCCCGGCCAGCAGGCGTGCCAGGGTCACCGCGGGCGGCA
>JAFLEA010000036.1 GCA_017302035.1 Lysobacterales bacterium | reverse complement strand
AGGAGCGACCAAAAAAGGCGCTTGGCGGACTGACCCCGAGCGCCTACGCCGAGCAGATGGCAGCCAATACCACTAAGATAGACTCCGGACTCTAGATGGCCCCGCTACTGAAGGCGGGGGGACGTCGCCCTTACACCGTAGTCGAACAGTGAACCCGTATGCTCCAGATTGTTAGTGAAGCCAACTTGGATACCACCGCCGTGCCTGTTGCCGATGAACAAGATGCGCGTGGGCGCCTCATCGTTGGGGACGCTCGGCGTGTCTTGGCTGGCTTCCCGGCACAGGCGTTTCATGCGTGTGTTACGTCGCCACCCTATTGGGGCCTTCGCGACTATGGCGTGGAAGGTCAGATTGGGGCAGAGCCGACGCTGGACGCCTATATCTCCGATTTGGTCCTGTTGTTCCGAGAGGTGCGCCGGACCCTGCGCGACGATGGCACCCTCTGGCTAAACATCGGTGACGGGTTCACCAGTGGCGGACGCACATGGCGCGCACCTGACAAGAAGAACAAAGGGCGAGCCATGGAGTATCGTGCCCCCACCCCAGAGGGGCTCAAGCCCAAGGACCTCTTGGGGGTGCCTTGGCGATTGGCTTTGGCACTCCAAGCGGATGGCTGGTATTTGCGCTCCGACATCATCTGGCACAAGCCCAACTGCCAACCTGAATCCGTCCGAGACCGCCCCACGCGATCGCACGAATACGTTTTCCTTTTCTCAAAATCCGAGCGCTATCACTACGACGTGGAAGCGGTGAGAGAGCGCACGGCCGACGGCAAGGGAGCTAAAAATCGCCGATCTGTGTGGTCTATCAACACAGAGCCTTACGGCGGCAACCACTTCGCCGTATTTCCCACTGAGCTCGTCCGTGTCTGCATGGCGGCGAGCACGCCTAAAGACGGCCTAGTGCTTGATCCGTTCTTTGGGTCTGGGACCGTTGGCCAAGTGGCCCGAGACCACGGCCGTCGTTTTGTCGGTATCGAGCTTTCCGAGGAATACGCCGAATTGGCCAGACAGCGCCTCGCCAGTCCCAAAGCTCCTCGACGCTCAAACCGATAAGCTCTGAAACTCCCAAGTGGCAATAACTTTGCCCAAGCTTTTCTTCAGGTGTTTGATCTGCAGCTTGCGCTCGCCGCCGCCATCGAAGTAGAGCGCAAACTGTAGGTCTTTCGGGTTCACCTTGGCGCCAGCGGTATACGCCCATCCTGCGTCACCAATGTAGCAATAGCCTGGTCGCGGGTTCTGCTTGCTGGCGGTCTTCATTTCCAACGCGCCGTGTGCAGCTAGCAGTAGAAGCGCTTTGGGGATGGCCACCAACTCGTAGCTGTGCCACCCGTCGCGCGTATCCTTTAGTCGCCGCAGTGTCAGCACGTGGTCGTAGCCGTTCAAGTGGTCTATGAACTGCTGGCGCAGGCCTTCTAGGTCAGCGGGGTTGGTGGTCCACTCCCCGCCGCCCAGTTCCATGAACTTGGAGATATGGATGCTGTCCAGGCGAATGTTCTGAGAGGCTTCCGTTTTCAGAGAAAAGCGTTCCCCCTCCACCAGAATGTCGTAACCCTTATTGCCGCGAGGGGCGAGGTCGGCATCACGCTTGTGCAACTTCTGGACACGCTCAAGCGCATATTCAAACTTGTCTTTCGAAAAGGCCTCTCGCGAAAAAGCATGGTGAATGCGAATGATGTCGCCCAAGTCGTCGACTATTTCTTGGGTCATCAAGTCCATGCCATTGCGGAGCTTGAAGGGAGCACAAGTGAACTTGTGCGGCGTCGTGAATTGTTTGGCGACATCAGACACCAAGCCCACTTGGTTATCGTTGAGCTTTTCCAGAAGCGGCAAGAGATGGGCGAGTGATTCAGGGGCCATGAGGAAGGCGCGCGATTGCAAACGCCAACCCTAACAAGCTCGTCGCGACCTGCACAGCCCCCACTAGGGGGCCTCAGTGGGGCTCCGACGGCTTTTCCGCCTCCGTCAGGGCTTCAGTTGAAGATAGCCTCTGATGTCAATGCAAATGAACCCGGCAATCCGTCCGGGCGGGCAGGTGTTTCCGTTTTAGCTTCCGCCATTGGGCTGAACTACGAAGCTGTTGAAGAGCGTGGTTGTTTCTTCGGCGACATGCTTCAGTCGGTCCCTATGGGCGATAGTCAATCTAGCCAAGGGAGAGGTTTCATCGCCGGCTATGTTCCCAAGGTTAAGGACGATGAAATCAAGAGACCTCATCACTTGATCAAGGCGTCCGCCATGGATTGGCTCGTGATGAGCAATACGATTTCTTGCTTGGTAGATCGTCTCCAAGTGCGTCGCCACATCTCCTCGTTTCACTGATTTTCTGGGAAACAGTTCTTTCAGGCCTCGCTTCCAGAGCGTGTCTTCATAGTCGGCCGAAAATAGTCTTTTCCAAAAAAACATGGTCAGTTGCGCAGTCAGCTGGCCATGGGCAATCGCAATTGTCGCCTGTCTCTTTTTTACGCGATTTTCGTGCTTTATGTTGGCGGGAACACCGTTCGGAAACGCCACGCTGTCCAGCGCTTTTCTAGCGCCATCGCTCATCTTCGTATAAGCGGCGCGTTGCGCCTGCCGTCGCCCTTCCTTGATCTTGTCGGATTCCGATGGCCTCCAAGTAAAAGGCGCGGGTGGTTGCACGAGCCAGTCGTGGGTGCCGAAGACCGTCCTTAATCGTTCGCTCACCGCATTTCTCACTGCTATCTCGACCAAACAGGTGACTGGCATGAGAGCTGAAGCCACTAGAATGGTGGCGTCGTGCAGGCTGAGAGCATCGCGCTCCGTGCCGGTGAGCTGAACAAAAGTTGCAATTCGTTCAGCCGAGAGAAGGGCAGATATCCCTGCCAAGTCTTCTTCTGTCATCCTGACCTCCTGCCATAAGGTGGCTAGATTAGCCCTATGTATAGCGAGAAAGCATCCTCCTACTTTACAAGGGCTTGACAAGGGGTTTAACCGGGCGTATTGTCGGCCCCGAAACGTCGGGATCATGTGGGCAGCGCGGCTTGCCGTGACGCACACCCGACGACCTACAAGAAGGGCGCCCTCGTGGCGCCCTTCGCTTTTGGAGTGTTCACTGTGCTTAGTGGACCGAAGTCGAGCGCATGAGGCTGTAAACCGCGCCGCCTAGGACAGGCAGCAGCAGGTGCGCAGGCACCAGAGCCAGGCCGATGAGCGTCATCAAGCCACGGACCTGATCGGGATCTGGAAGCAGTTCCGCAAATCCGCTGACGAAGAACACCAGTGCGTGAGATGCGATGACAGTGCCCCAAGTCCACAGATAGCCGCGCCAAAACCCCCCACGCTTCAGGCTCTGCTCGGCGAAGTGGGAATATGGCTGCCGCTCAATCCATGCCCTGCGCCGATTGGCCCGGAACGTGAGCCAATAGAGGAAGACGAGCAGGAGCCACAAGGCCAGGCCACCGAGCACGCCCAGCCAGCCCATGGGGTAGCCGTTTCGGATGGCCTCAAAACCGCCGCCGAGGAATACCACCCCTGCGCCACCCAAAAGGACGGAGGCGCAGCCCACGTGTGCGTATGACGTTGCCATGGCGGGTCAGGGCTTGTGCGCAGTCCAAGTCCCAGATGACTTGCTAAAGCGGACGGGCTCGACAAAGGGGCGCACCTGCTGCGTTCCGGCGAGGTCGACCAGGACCGAACCTCCGACGTCGCACACCACGTCACCTGCCTGGTGTTCCGCTTCATGGCAACCCACCAGGGAGAAGTCTCGGAAGCTGGTGACTTTCATGAGGCCGTTGGAGGCCTGGACAAAGGACGCCGCAATGGCGTTCTGCGCTTCTTGGTCAGTGGGGCGGTTGCTGCCGCACCCGGTGAGGGCAACAAGCGTTGCGACCATGGCAATGCCGCGGATGAGTTTCATGTGGTCCCCTGTAGTGCTGCCCAACGGCAGTTATTTGCGAATATCGCAAATGCGGTGGTAGATTGAAACGGGCAAACTTCGGGGGTTCAGTCGACGTTGTCCTTCGCAGATGCCCCCATCCAAATCGCCCGGGTCAGTCTTTGGCAAGCGCCTTCGCGCCGCCCGACTGGCCTCTGGCTTGTCACAGGCACAGCTTGCTGAGGTGCTGGGGTTGAAGGAACAGAACACGGGCGCGCCGCGCATCTCGCGATACGAGACGGGCCAGCACGACCCAGACCCGGCGACTGCCGAGGCACTGGCCAAAGCATTGGGCATGCCGGTGGCCTATTTCCACGCCACGTCCGATGTGCTCGCCGAACTCATCTTGGTGGCCTCAAGGCTTCCTCCTGCGAAACAGAAAGAAGCGCTGGAACACCTGAAGAGTTTTGCTGCCAGCCTGAAGCGTTAACGCAATCCCGGAGGGCGAGGGCGCGTTGGGGGCGTAGGCACCTGCAGCGCTGGTTTCACTTCTGGCAGCTGCGGGACGTCCTCTACTTTCGGGAACTTGGGAGCGGGGATGTTGAATGCCTGGGCGAAGTCTTCCCGTGCCTTCTCCGCGTCGCGAACGGCTGCCTCCCACGCTTTCTTCGCGTCGTCTCGCAGACGCCGACTGCGCTGGTATTCGTTCTGGGCTTCACGATGACGGTCGACGGCATCTTTGGCCTGGCGGTCGCGCTCACTGGGCCGACCGATGAGGCGGGCCATGCGGCTGCCCACGTCCGTGCCCGGCTGGAAGTGGTTGGCATCGGCTTCGGTCCGTCGACACGTCCTTACCGCGTCGTCCCGATGCGTTTTTGCCAGGAAGAAGTCGGCTTTCCTGTCCTCTGCGTTGCTATGCGTAGTAAGCACTTGCCGGGCAGTGCTTCTCTGCCATGGCGATAGCGTGTCAGGTTGCTGCAGCGATCGTTTCGCCCGAGCAATCAACTCTTCAATAAGCTCCTCAAGCTGTTTTGCTGCCTCTTTCATTACAACTTCCTCCAAGTGAGTTCGGTCTTTGCTGCGTGCGGCCCGCTCCAGTGCTGCTGACACCTTTCCCGGCTGACCATCGGCGCCAGCCGGCGGGCGGGGCTTGGATGCCACGCCCTTGTGCGGCTTCTTCGCACGCGCCTGGACGGCGGCTCTTCGTGCCTGGGATTGGTCGATGGCCCGGAGTTCGGTAACGGCGGCGGCCTGAAGACGGAGCGCACTTTCCTGCCGTCGCTCCAAAAGGGCTCGGGCGTGTAGGGCTTGCTCGCCGGCGGGCTGTAGACGCCCTTCGGCAGCGGCGCGTGCTTTTAGTTCGCGAAAGCGGTCGGCCTGAGCTTGAGCGTGCTGGGCGTTCTCCACCCGGACACGCTGGACGCGCTCGGCCCGGGGACTACGTTTGCCCCGGCGGGCGGCGGCGGTGGCCGTGCGGCCCACCTTCGGTTCCGGGGAGCGGTCGAGCGCCGCGACCTGGGCGAAGTCTCCGGCGTTCGCGGCAGCCACTTGGCGGTCAAGCAAGCTGCGATGGTCCACGCGCTCGGCCAAGCCAGCGTGCTCAAGGTGGCGATTGATGGTGGCAGCCACCTGGGCGCGCACCTGGTCCACCGCACCGGTTTTGCGGTCATCCAGTTCACGGGTTTTCGCGCCCAGCCCGGTGGGCTCCATTCGCCGAGTAGTGGCGAGGATATGCACGTGGTGGTTTCGCTCGTCGGCCCGCTTGTCGGGCGCGTGGAGCGCGAACATCGCTGCGAAGCCAAAGCGGTTTACGAGATTGGCGGTCAGTTCGCGGGCAAGGTCGATGCGTTGGTCGGCGTTGAGTTCGTGCGGGAGCGAAATAAGAAACTCGCGGGCCACCACGCTGTTCTTACGCGTCTCCGCGGCCTCGGCTGCGTTCCAGAGTTGCGCGGGGTCGCGCACCCACTCCGGAGCACTCGCAGGCGCCAACACCTCGAACGCCAGCACGCCAGATTTGTGGGAATAGTTGTGGTGCTCGCCCGTTCGCTCGTCGGTCAAATCAATGCCGGCGCGATACGCTGCGCCCGCCACGGCGCTGGCGCCCTGACTTCGACTGATTGTTTTGATTTCGCAACGGTAGATGGCCACAGGTTCCCCAGACGAAACGGCCCGCCAGTCCCCGCTTGCGGGGGCGTCCGGCGGAAGGGGGACAGCGAGTGCCGCAGGCGCTCGCGGGGTGTCGGGGGCGAAGCCCCTGACCGCGGGCAAACTCGAAGAGTTTGCATAACCGCGCTCTTGCTGTGCTTGTCGGGGTTGCTGCGCACCCCTCCATCACCGCCGAGAACCGGGACGCTCGCTTTCGCTCGCAGGCCCCCTCTACTCAAGTTGCCATGCACACGCGAAACGTCAAATGCAGCAAGAAGCTAACTGCAAAAGCACGGCCGGCTTCGCCGCCCGTTCTGTTCGGCTCGCTGCGCTCGCCTTCGATTGGAGGCTACGCCTCATGCGCTCCGCGCTTTAGTCAAATTTATGGGCTTGACGAACCGTTTGTGCATGGTTGCATGAGGTAGACACACACACGGAGCAACGGCATGGCAGTGGATACCGAGAAGCAACGCGAGCGTTTGGACCGCATGATGAACAGCCTGGCAAAAGAGACTGCCAAGTTGCTGGTTGCAGAAAAGGCGGAGCAGCGAAAGCAACAACGGGAAGCGGCGCGAGCCAAAGCGAAGGAACGTGCAGCGCTTTTCCGCTCTGCTGACGCACATCGAAAAATTGTTCTTGGTGGGCTGACCATTGCCGCCGGGGTGGACGAGTGGGACCCCGCAGAAATCGTTGGCGCGTTGCTCCTGATAGGAGAGCAATTGGCGCAACAACCCGCGCGACGCGAACACATACGCCAGAAAGGCATTGAACACCTCGAGGCGCGTGAGGCTGCGCGAAAGGCAGCGCAGCAATGAAGCGCCACGCTGGCTGGGGACTGATTGAAACCATGCTGACCCTGGGTGCGTTGTCCGCACTCTCGCTGGGCATCTACATGGTGTTATCCCCGGCCTCGGCTGCTGCCCAGGCGAAGGTAGAACAAGACAATCTCCGCGACCTGTCCGCCGCGGTGGATAGGTCGTTTGGCTTGCTGGGCAGTTTCCAGGGCGTGAGCGCTTCGCGTGTGCTGGAGGATGGGCTGGCACCCACTCGCATGGTGGACGGCTCAACCCTACGCACAGCCTGGGATACTTCAGTGACCATTGCGCCGCACTCGCTCAACGGGGTGGGGGATGGCTTCGTAGTGGTGTATCCGTTCGCCCCTTCCGCCGTTTGCCCCCGGTTGGCTGCCGCTGTCGCGCGGGACGTTTACGACCTGCGCGTCGAAGGCGTGAGCGTTTTCGACGGCGGGCAGCTCAACCCCAGAGCGGCAGCTGCCGCCTGCGGCCAGTCCGACACAGCCACCATGGAATTCGTCTACCACTCCGGCCTGGTGGCCGGCACGGCGGTGGCTACGCCGCCGCTGGTGCTGCCGCCTGCCAATCCGACGGTCAGCCGGCCGACCTCGCCGCCGGTCGGTGGTCCGGTCGGTCCTGCTGGCCCTGTGGGACCAGCCGCGCCCGTGGGGCCGGTGGGCACGGCGCCGACTGTATCGCCGCCGCCGTCGGTGTTGCCGCCCACGGCACCACCCAGTTTGGTGACGACGACCACACCGCCTACGGCCGCGCCCCCGCCTGCGCCGCCTCCCACCACGGTGACCGCATGCGTGGTTCCGCCCAACACGGTGGAAAACCAGAACCTCCATTGCGCCGCCGGGAACTACGGCACGATTGCGCAAACGCGTTTCGCCACTTGGTCGTGCCCGGAAGCCTGGGACATGCCGGTTCAAGGTGTGTTCTCTGGCTGGACCACCACCAGCACCACGTGCCAGGCGTGCCCCTCTCCGTCGACGCAGTCGAATGCCCAATGGGTGTTCACGCCTAGCGCGTGCGCGGCCGCCCAATACGGCACGCGCAGCTGGGAGCGCGAACAGTCCCGCAGCCGGGGCGTGTCTTACAACTGCCCCGCGGGCACGCCCACGTTGCCGGCACCAACCTATGGCGCCTGGTCCGCCTGGGTGGATACGGGTGCCATGCGCAGCCAGGTCAACACGTGCGTCAACTGTCCGGCGCCGTTCACGCAGTCGGAAGCGCAGTGGGTGGCCACCAGCGCCACTTGCGCCGCCGGAAGCTACGGCGGCACGTCGTGGGAGCGCGAACAGGCGCGCAGCCGCAGCGTGTCTTACAGCTGTCCCGCCGGCACCACCACGCTGCCGCCCGCCACGGTGGGTTCCTGGAGCGGCTGGGGCGACACGGGTGCCACGCGCAACGCGAGCGGTTCCTGCGCCTCGTGTCCGGCGCCTTTCGGCCAGACGGACACGCATTGGGTGGCCGCCAGCGCTGCGTGCCCTTCGGGCCAGACAGGCGCGCACACGTGGGAAGCGGAACAGACGCGCACGCGCTCTGGCTCCTACAACTGCCCAGCGGGAACCAGCGCGTTGCCACCGGCCACATTTACCGCGTGGAGCGTCTGGAACAACACGGGCGCACGACGCAATGAAGTGAACACCTGTGCGCCAAGCGGGTGGCCACCTGGTCATCGCTTTAACCAATGCTGGAATGCCAGTGACGTGGACTACGGCTTTGGTTGTGTGGTGATGTGGTCCGCTGGGAATTGGGTTGTCCCTGGCGGTGCCGTCGCCATCACCTACGCATGCCATGGCTATGACACGGGTTCGGGCTGCTCCGAAGAGCGCGCAACCTACGCGGAGAGTCGTTGTGCCTCAGGCCGTGCCGAGTTCTATCACTATGGCCAGATGGGTGATTTCACTTGCCAGTGATTTCGCCGTGGCGGGTGGTTCTGCCGCCCGCCTGGTGGAGCAACTGACCCTTGGCGACCAACCAGCCGGGGCCGCCGGCGTAGTCGGCCCGCGAAAAGCCGCCCGCGCCGTCGTTCCGAAGCGTAGGGGCACCGTCGTGACCGTCCTTGTGGAAGCGGCTCCAGGCCCTTGCTGCAGTGGTCATGGTCAGCACCTTCTGCCAAGGGTGGCTGTGAAGGGTTTCGCCCGTGAAGGCGAAACCGTCCAGCACCTCGGACGTCCGGACGGCACAACCATGGGGCACCGCGTCGGTGTAGAGGCGAACGCTATAACGCTGCCCGTCGCTGGCAATCGCCCCGCAGGCTTCATGTCCGCTGTCGCGGGTGAAGTCGTGGAGTGCTCGCCCAGTGCGACGCAGGAAGTCAGGCAGAGCCTCGCCGGGCTCGCTCGTGTAGTCGCCTAGGTGTTGCCGGTTCCAGCCGGGGCTGGGCGTGCTTTGTGCGACGCAGGGCAGGGCGGTGAGAGCTACTAGGACAAGAACGAGAAAACGCATAACGCCACCCAAGAAGAAGTTCTTGAGTGGCGACCCACGACCCCGCTATGCTTGGGTATCGTTTGAGGTATCGTTTTTTGCCCTTGGGCCTGAAGACAAACGCTTTCAGCTCAAGGGGTTAGCTGGTTTTGGATTCTGTTCCCATCACCCGCTCCACTCAGCCAGGCGCCGCGGACTCCCGCGGCGCTTCGCGTTGCGGGGCCCGCCCACCCACGGTAAGCGCGCCGATGAAGCTGGCGATCCTCTCCCGCAACGCCTCCCTGTATTCGACCCGGCGCCTGGTGGAGGCCGCGCGCCTGCGCGGCCACAGCGTGCGCGTGCTCGATCCGCTGCGCTGCTACATGCGCATCGCACCGGAAGGGTTCGCCATGCGCTACAAGGGCCGGCCGGCGGCCGGCTACGATGCGGTGATCCCGCGCATCGGCGCCTCGATCACCCGCTACGCCAGCGCCGTGCTGCGCCAGTTCGAACTGATGGGCTGCTACACCCCCAACCCGTCCGATGCGATCCTGCGCGCTCGCGACAAGCTGCGCGCGCACCAGTTGCTGGCGGCGCAGGGCATTGGCCTTCCGGCCACGGTGTTCGGCGACAACCCCGACGATACCGCCGACCTGCTGTCCCTGCTCGGTCCGCCGCCGCACGTGGTCAAGCTCAGCGAGGGCACCCAGGGCGCGGGGGTGATGCTGACCGAGAAGCTCTCGGCCTCGCGCGCGGTGGTGGAGACCCTGCGCGGGCTGTACGCCAATTTCCTGGTCCAGGAGTTCGTGGCCGAGGCCGGCGGCGCCGACCTGCGCTGCTTCGTGGTCGGCGACCGGGTGGTGGCCGCGATGCGCCGCCAGGCGGCCGAGGGCGAATTCCGTTCCAACCTGCACCGTGGCGGCGAGGGCTCGCCGGCCGAGGCCAGTGCCGAGGAACAGGCGGTGGCGGTGCGCTCGGCGCGGGCACTGGGCCTGGGGGTGGCCGGGGTCGACCTGATCCGCTCGGTGCGCGGCCCGCTGGTGCTGGAGGTCAACTCGACCCCGGGCCTGGAAGGGGTGGAGACGGCCTGCCGGGTGGACGTGGCCGGGGCCATCATCGATCATGTCGATTCGCAGTATTCCCTATATAAAACAATGGGATGAAGAGGAATCGCGGCATCTGGGCGGGGGCCGCCGCGCTGGTTTTAACACCCCTTTAATCGATTCCGGCTTAGGCTCCTCCGGACCGCAGCTCTTCGTCAGCCGGGTTGATCGCAGCTTCCCGGCCGTCAATACGAGATACGGTAATCGGGGCAATCCTTGGCCCAGGCGGTATCCCCGACCTGGGCCTTTTTGCATCCGCTCGCCGGCGTTTGCCCGGCCGCCGAGGGAAAGGCAGAATCGACCCGCACGGTCGGATCCCGGCTGTGCCCGTCACCCCCTTCATTCCGTGAGGTCCCGATGTACAAGCTGGTGCTCCTGTCCCTCCTCGCCCTGACCCCGTTGGCCGCCAACGCCACCATCGGCCCCGGCGACGACTCCTTTTCGCCCGAGAAGGGGCTGGATCTGAGCCGTTCGTTCGAGGTCCAGCGCCAGGCGATCTTCAAGGCGCTCGCCGACGGCGAGACCTACAGGGAGATCCCGAGCCAGGACCGGCAGACGGTCAAGGAATCCCTGGACCGCATTTCCGGCCTGCTGGGCGACGCGCAGAACGCCGACCAGCTTCCGGAGGCGACCAGGGTCGAGGTGTTCAACGAGCAGGAGCGGGTCAACACCCTGCTGACCAAGGCGCGCGAAGACAGCCGGCTGGTGTGCACGCGCGAGAAGAAGGTCGGCTCGCACCGCACCACCAACAGTTGCAAGACCGTGGCCGAACGCCGTCGCGACATGGAAGAGAGCCAGAACGCGTTGCGGCGGAACATGCGGGTCGCGTGCGTTCCGGGCGTGAGCTGCCCGGGCATCTAATTCCACCGGACGGGCCCCCATGCGCATCCTTGTCATCGAAGACAACAGCGACATCGCCGCCAACCTCGGGGACTACCTCGAGGACCGCGGCCATACCGTGGACTTCGCCGCCGATGGCGTGACCGGCCTGCACCTGGCGGTGGTCCACGACTTCGATGCGATCGTGCTGGACCTGAACTTGCCGGGCATGGATGGCATCGAGGTCTGCCGCAAGCTGCGCAACGAGGCGCGCAAGCAGACCCCGGTGCTGATGCTGACCGCGCGCGACAGCCTGGAGAACAAGCTGGCCGGATTCGACTCCGGCGCCGACGACTACCTGATCAAGCCGTTCGCGCTGCAGGAAGTCGAGGTCAGGCTGGCCGCGCTGTCGCGGCGCGGCAAGGGCGTGCAGACCCGGGTGCTGAACGTTGGCGACCTGGAGTACAACCTGGACACCCTCGAGGTGCGGCGCGAAGGCAAGCTGCTGCAGCTCAATCCCACCGCGCTGAAGATCCTGCAGGCGCTGATGGAGGCCTCGCCGGCGGTGGTCACCCGGCAGGAGCTGGAAACCCGGGTGTGGGGCGAGGAACTGCCGGATTCGGACTCGCTGCGCGTGCACATCCATGGTCTGCGCGCCGTGGTCGACAAGCCGTTCCCGGTGCCCTACATCCAGACCCGGCACGGGATCGGCTACCGCATCGCCGCCCCCGATGGCGGCGGCTGACGACGCCCCGACCAGCCGCCGGCACCGCCGCTTCCGGCGCCGGCTGCGCACCCGCATCATCCTCTCGTTCCTGCTGCTGGGCACGGGCCTGACGGCGCTGTTCGCGTTCCTCACCGACTATGCGCGCCAGCGCGTGGAGAACCAGCTGGTCGAGGACGTGATGAACCGCAATCTGGACGAGTCGTGGCGGCGCTTCGCGCAAAGCGGCGGCCAGGATCCGGGGGCGCCGATCGAGCAGATCAAGGGCTACTACTACCTGCCCGACAAGTTCGAGAGCCTGCGCGCCAACAATCCGGAGTGGTATGCGCTGCCGGACGGCATCCACAACATCACCGACATCGACGAGCACGGCAACCCGTTCTCGTACAAGCTCGGGGTGCGCAAGACGCCACAGGTATGGTTCTTCATGGCTTACGACATGACCCAGACCCTGCGCGGGGACGCGCAGCTCAAGCGTGCGCTGTTCGCCTCGATCCTGCTGTTCAGCGGCCTGTCGCTGGTGCTCGGATGGTGGTCGGCGTCGCGGGTGATGCAACCGGTGACGGAACTGGCGACGCGCCTGCGTGCCTACCGCGGCAGCAGCCATCCGGAGAACCTGGCCGGCCATTTCCCGGACGACGAGGTCGGCCAGCTGGCCGAGGCGCTGGACGACTATGCGCTGCGCCTGACCGAAGTGGTGCAGCGCGACCGCGAGTTCAACGCCGACGTCAGCCATGAGCTGCGCACGCCGCTGGCGGTGATCAAGGGTGCGGTGGAGCTGCTGCTGTCGCGCCCGGAACTGGACGAGCGCACCCGTACCCGCCTGCTGCGGATCCAGCGCGCCGAACAGCAGTGCAGCGACCTGATCGGCTCGCTGCTGCTGCTCTCGCGCAACGAGCGCGGGCAGGGCAGCAGCGACGTGGCCAAGGTCGCCGAGCAGCTGCTCGACTCGCACCGTGCCCAGCTCGGCGGCAAGCCGCTGGAACTGCGGGTGGAAGGCGACGCGGGGCTGGTGGTCGATGCGCCCGAGGCGGCGTTGTCGGTGGCGCTGGGCAACCTGATCGGCAATGCGGTCAAGTACACCCCGCAGGGCGAGGTGGTGGTGCGGCTGCTGCCGGACCGGGTGGAAGTGGTCGATACCGGCCCCGGGTTGAGCGACGAGGACGCCGGACGGCTGTTCCAGCGCGGCTACCGCGGCACCCACGCCGGCCATTCGCAGGGCGCGGGCATCGGCCTGTCGATCGTTGGCCGCCTGTGCGACCTCTACGGCTGGCGGGCCAGCGTGCAGCCGCGCCAGGACGGCCAGCACGGCGCATTGGCGATGTTGTCGTTCAACCGCTCCGCGGGTTCCGCCGGCGAAGCGGAAGCATCGGCCCCGCCCTCGTAGGCTACAGGGCGATCCAGAAGCAGCCGTAGGCGCGGTGCAGGCCGAACACGGTGCGTGCCGGCGTGTTGCCGCCGGCGAGGGTCTGTTCGATGCGCAGGGCAACCGGATACGGGCGCGAAGGCGCCGCCGCGGGGAGCGAGGCTGGATCCGGCGCCGCCCCCGCCGCGCCCGTAGCGATGGCCGGCGCCTGGCGCCAGCTCGGCATCCAGGCCGCCGGCCCGGTGGCGGCCGGATGCATGGGCAGCGGATCCGGCGCGGTCTGCGCGGGACCGGTCGCCGGCGGAGCGCTGTCGCGGTAGACCGGCGCGATGTCCACCAGCGGCCGCTCGGTCATCGCCTCCAGGCGATCGAACAACTGCGTGGCCGCGACGCCGGACACGCCACGCCAGTCGTACACCGCCGACAGCCGGTTGACGTCGCGCGCCTGGATCGCCGCGCCGATCTCGCCGACCAGTTGGCTCAACAGCCGTGGGCAGCCGCCGCGGACCAGGCGTGCGCCCTGGGAGGGCGTCGCCGGCGGCAGGCGCTGGACCGCGCCGATGTCGTCGCAGCGGCGGTCGGTGTAGACCGCGCGCCCGTCCGGACCCATGCAGCGTTGCACCGACTGCGCGCTCGCGGTCGGGGACAGGGCCGCGGCGGTACAGGCCAGGAGTACGGGAAGGATGCGGCGCATGGGTCGCAGCCTAGCCCGGCCGGATGCGTGCGGAAAGCGCGGCCGTGCCGCGGCGGCGCGGTTCAGAGCCTGGCCAGCACCGCTTCGGTCGGCCTGGCGAGGTTGAGAGTGTAGAAATGCAATCCCGGTGCGCCGCCCTGGGCCAGGCGCCGGCACAGGTCGGCGACCAGCTCGGCGGCGAATTCGCGGACCGCCGCGGCATCGTCGCCGAAGGCTTGCATGCGCTTGCCGATCCAGCGCGGGATCTCCGCGCCGCAGGCCTCGGAGAAGCGGCGCAGCTGGGCGAAGTTGGAGATCGGCATGATCCCGGGCACGATCGGGATGTCCACCCCGATCCGGCGCGCGTCGTCGACGAAGCGGAAGTACGCGTCGGCGTTGTAGAAATACTGGGTGATCGCCGCGTCGGCGCCGGCATCGACCTTGGCCTTGAAATGGCGGATGTCGGCCAGCGCGTCCTCGGCCTGCGGATGGGTCTCCGGATAGGCGGCCACCTCGATCCGGAAGCGGTCGCCGTGCTCGGCGCGGATCAGCGCCACCAGTTCGGCGGCGTAGCGCAGGTCGCCGGCGTGGCCCATGCCCGAGGGCAGGTCGCCGCGCAGGGCGACGATCCGGCGGCAGCCGATGGCGCGGTACAGCTTGAGCAGTTCGCGCAGTTCCTCGCGGTTGCCGCCCACGCACGACAGGTGCGGCGCGGCCTCGAGACCATGGTGCTGGTTGAGGTGGCGCACGGTTTCCGAGGTATAGCTCAGGGTCGAGCCGCCGGCGCCGAAAGTGCAGGACACGTACTCGGGTGAGTGTGCCTTGAGCCTGTTCGCCGTGCGGTCGAGCTGGGCGCGCTGCTCGTCGGTCTTGGGCGGGTAGAACTCCAGGCTGATCGGGATCATCGCAGGCTGCAGGGTGGGGGCGTCGCGGGATAATATCTCTTTATCGCGATGAACGTGAAGTGGAGCATGCCGGCCGCCACCGGCGAGCCTGCGGCTAGACTCGAACCCGCCCCCCGCGAACCGTCCAGCGCATGTCGATCTTCCTCACTCCCTTCGCCCGCACCCGCCTGTTCCCGCGCCAGCCGCGCGGCAACACTGTCCGCGACTGCACCCCGGAGCAGTTCGAGCGCCACCTCAACGAGCATGCGCCGCTGCGGGTGCTCGACGGCTACGCGCCGTTCTGCAAGCTGCACGTGCACCGCAACTGGACCTCCACCCGCTGCCTGACCGTGCCGGTGACCGACGCCAACCGGCATCTGCTGCGCTCGGCCTACGAGGCGCGGGCGAAGGAGGAGCTGCCGGTGCTGGTGCGCTGGTTCGAGGGCGTGGCACCGCCGGTGGCCGAGTACCTGGTCGCGATCCTGTACAGCCGCGGACAACTGGCGAAGGAGGGCAGCCCGATCGAGGCTGAGTGGGGCGTGGTCGGATGCCTGTACACCGCCACCCCGGAGGAGATCCCGATGGCGCCGATCACGATGATGCGCAATGCGCTGGGCGTGGAGGAGGGCGGCTCGGGCGTGCCGCTGGACCGGCAGGCGTACCGGCGTGCGGTGGAGTTCTGGGAGCACAACGCCAACTGGCGGCCGTAGCCGGCGCCGCTCAGGCCGCGTCGGCCAGGCTCGCGTTGTCGATCACGAAGCGGTACCTCACCTCGCCCCTGAGCATGCGCGCATAGGCATCCTCGATCTGCCCGGCGCGGATCAGCTCGATCTCGGCGACGATGCCGTGTTCGGCACAGAAGTCGAGCATCTCCTGGGTCTCGGGGATGCCGCCGATCAGCGACCCGGCCAGGGAACGCCGCTTGCCGATGAAGTTGAACACCCGCGGCGAGGGATGCGGCGAGGCGGGCACGCCGGCCAGGGCCAGGGTGCCGTCGCGCCGGAGCAGGGACAGGAAGGCGTCGAGGTCGTGCGAGGCGGCCACGGTGTCGAGGATGAAATCCAGGCTCTTGGCATGGACCTTCATCTGTTCCGGGTCGCGCGAGACGACCACCTCGTCGGCACCCAGGGCCCTGGCCGCCCCGCGCTTGGATTCGGACGTGGTGAACGCCACCACGTGCGCGCCCAGCGCATGGGCGAGCTTGATGCCCATGTGCCCGAGCCCGCCGATGCCGACGATGCCCACCTTCTTCCCGGGTCCCGCCCGCCAGTGGCGCAGCGGCGACCAGGTGGTGATGCCCGCGCACAGCAGCGGCGCGACCGCGGCCAGTTGCGCCTCGGGGTGGCGGATGCGCAGCACGTAGCGCTGGTCCACCACGATCCGCTGCGAGTAGCCGCCCAAGGTATGGCCGGGCGGGTCCGCGGTCGGCCCGTTGTAGGTGCCGACCATGCGGTCGCAGTAGTTCTCCAGCCCGTCGGCGCAATCCTCGCAATGCCGGCAACTGTCGACGATGCAGCCCACGCCGACCAGGTCGCCCGGCGCGAAGCCGGACACCTGCGCCCCCACCGCCGACACCCGGCCCACGATCTCGTGCCCGGGCACGCACGGGTAGCGCGTTCCGGCCCATTCCGAGCGCACCTGGTGCAGGTCCGAATGGCACACCCCGCAGTAGGCGATCTCGATCTGCACGTCGTGCGCGCCCGGGGCGCGGCGGACGATGTCCAGCGCTTGCAGCGGCTGGTCGGCGGCATGGGCGCCATAGGCCTTGATGGTCATTGCGAACGTCCTTCAGTTCATCGGTCGGGATCGGCGGGCGGCCCTGCCCGCCCTCGGCATGGTCCTTCACCAGCCCTTTCAGGATACCCGAGCGCTTCCCGTCCATCGCGTTGCAGGCGCCGTGGCCAGGGGCGTGCCGCCGCAGGACACCCGCATCGCATCGCCCTTGTCGTGGCCGGTCAAGCCGTCGCCGGGCTGCTTCGCCCAGCCGGTGTACCCGTGGCCCAGGCTGAAGCCGGGCGGCATCGGAGTGCGGCCGTCGATGATGTGCAGGTCGGAGCGGCAGGCGGCGGCGATCTTCGGCAGGACTTCGTCGCCTTTCGGGGGCAACTCCTCGACATCGCGGAACACGCGGACGTCGTGCGGGTCGATCGTGCCGCCAACGAAAACGGGCGCCTTGCGGCGCCCGTTCCGTGTACGTGCATGGATCGCTGCCGACTCAGTAGCGGTAGTGCTCCGGCTTGTACGGCCCGTCCACGCGCACGCCCAGGTAGTCGGCCTGGTCCTGGGTGAGCCGGGTCAGCTTGACCCCGATCTTCTCCAGGTGCAGGCGTGCCACTTCCTCGTCCAGCTTCTTGGGCAGGATGTAGACCTTGGGGTCGTAGAAGTCCTTGTTCGCCCACAGGTCGATCTGGGCCAGGGTCTGGTTGGAGAACGAGTTGGACATCACGAAGCTGGGGTGACCGGTGGCGCAGCCCAGGTTCACCAGGCGGCCTTCGGCCAGCAGGAAGATCGAGCGCCCGCCCGGCAGGTCGAAGCGGTCCACCTGCGGCTTGATGTTGACCTGCTTCACCCCGGCCAGGGTCTTGAGCGCATCGACCTGGATCTCGTTGTCGAAGTGGCCGATGTTGCAGACGATGGCCTGGTCCTTCATCGCCTGCATGTGCGCCAGGGTGATGATGTCCTTGTTGCCGGTGGTGGTGACGTAGATGTCGGCCACGCCCAGGGTGTCCTCGACCGTCTTGACCTCGTAGCCCTCCATCGCCGCCTGCAGCGCGCAGATCGGGTCGATCTCGGTGACGATCACCCGGGCGCCGTAGGCGCGCAGCGAGTGCGCCGAACCCTTGCCCACATCGCCGTAGCCGCAGACCACGGCCACCTTGCCGGCCAGCATCACGTCCATCGCGCGCTTGAGGCCGTCGGCCAACGACTCGCGGCAGCCGTAGAGGTTGTCGAACTTGGACTTGGTGACCGAGTCGTTGACGTTGATCGCCGGCACCAGCAGCTTGCCGCGCTCGGCCAGCTGGTAGAGGCGGTGCACGCCGGTGGTGGTCTCCTCGGACACGCCCTTCCAGTCGGCGACCACGCGGGTCCAGTAGCCCGGGCGCTCGGCGGCCACGCGCTTGAGCAGGTTCTTGATCACCTGTTCCTCGTGGCTGCCCGACGCGCTGTTCACCCAGCTGGCGTCACCCTGTTCCAGTTCGTAGCCCTTGTGGATCAGCAGGGTCACGTCGCCGCCGTCGTCCACCACCAGCTCCGGGCCGGTGAGGGTGCCGTCGGCCAGGGTGAAGGTCAGCGCGTCCAGGGTGCAGTCCCAGTATTCCTCCAGGGTCTCGCCCTTCCAGGCGAACACGGGGGTGCCGGTGGCGGCGATCGCGGCGGCGGCGTGGTCCTGGGTGGAGAAGATGTTGCACGAGGCCCAGCGCACGTCGGCGCCGATGTCCTTCAGGGTCTCGATCAGCACCGCGGTCTGGATGGTCATGTGCAGCGAGCCGGTCACGCGCACGCCCTTGAGCGGGGTGCTGGCGGCGTACTTGCTGCGGATGGACATCAGGCCGGGCATCTCGTGCTCGGCGATGTCGATCTCCTTGCGGCCCCAGTCGGCCAGGGAGAGGTCGGCGACCTTGTAGTCGCCTTCGGTACTGAAGGTCTTGGCTACGGCGTTCATGCGGGTGGTGCTCCGGTTCGGGCGAGGGAGACTCGCTTGGTCCGGGCGCCGTTGTCGCTGAAGGAACGCCCTGCCGAGCCTGGCCAGGGATCGCAGGCGCGCACGGACGTGTGCGCGGCTTCGCGGCTCGGGCCGCAGGTCCATGGTCGCAGCGCCCCTCGGCGGGCGCCGCGCATTGTATCCGGGTATCCGGATCGAAGGATGAATCCGGACCGGCATCGGCGCGGCCGGGACTTTCGTCACGCGGCAGCCGCGGGCCGGGCGTGCTATCCAGACAAGTCAGTTCCCCGGAAGGTCCACGATGCCCAAGCCCGTGCCGAAGCCTGTCGCCCTGCGCTGCCCGTCCGCCCGCCGGCGCCCGGCCTGGACCGCCTTGTCGTTGCTGGCCTGCGCCGCGCTGGCCGGCTCCTGGTCGCTGGCCGCCCCGGCCCGGGCGGCGGCCGGTGGTGGCTACCGCGAGCCGGTACCCGAACTGAAGGCGATCGTCGACGCCCCGCGCGCGCCGCAGCTGACCCTGTCGCCGCGCCGCGACCTCGCGGTGCTGGTGCAGATGCCGGACCTGCCCGGGATCGACGTGGTCGCCCAGCCGGAGCTGAAGCTGGCCGGCCTGCGCATCCATCCGCGCGTGCACGCGCCCAGCGCCTTCGCCTTCGGCACCGACCTGTGGCTGATGGACGTGGCCAGCGGCGACGAGATCCGCATCGCCGGGTTGCCGCAACCGCTGGGCCTGGCGGGAGCGGCCTGGTCGCCGGACCAGCGCTGGCTGGCATTCAACCGGATCGACCGCGCCAGCGGCGGCAACGAACTGTGGCTGGTGGACGTGGCGGCGCGCAGCGCGCGCCGGCTGGCGGGCGGACTCAACACCGCGGCCGGCGGCGGCTACGCCTGGTTGCCGGACAGCAGCGGCCTGCTGGCACGCCTGCAGGTGGCGGATGCGCCGGCACTGCCGCCGGCCGACGCGGTGCCGGCCGGCCCCAACGTGCAGCAGACCGATGCCGGCGCCGGGGTGCGCTCGGTGCGCACTTATCAGGACCTGCTGCGCAACGAGAACGACGCGCGCACCCTGGAGCACTACCTGACCTCGCAGCCGGCGCGGATCGACCTGCGTGGCGGCGTGCGCCGGCTCGGCGCGCCGGGACTGTACACCTCGACCTCGGTGTCTCCGGACGGGCGCCATGTGCTGGCGCAGCGGATCGAGCGGCCGTTCTCCTACCTGGTGCCGGTGTCGGACTTCCCGCGCGTGATCGAGGTGCTCGATGCGGTCTCGGCCAAGCCGACCCACACCGTGGCCCGACTGCCCCTGGTGGAAGGTCTGCCGACCGGCAACGACGCGGTGCCCACCGGCGTGCGTTCGATCGGCTGGCGCGCCGACGCGCCGGCCACCCTGGTTTGGGCCGAGGCCCAGGACGGCGGCGATCCGGCGCGGGAAGCCGCGGTGCGCGACGCGGTGTTCATGCAGGCGGCGCCGTTCGCGGATGGGCCGGTGAAGCTGGCCGAACTGGCTTCGCGCTACGGCGGCATCACCTGGGGCCGCGGCGACCTGGCACTGCTGGACGAGTACTGGTGGAAGACCCGCCGGGCCCGAACCTGGCGGATCCGGCCGGACCAGCCGGCGCAGGCGCCGGCATTGATCGTGGAGCGCTCCTTCGAGGACCGCTATTCCGATCCGGGCGAGCCGGTCACCGTGGCCGACGCGAATGGCCGCCAGCGCCTGCTGACCAGCGCCGATGGCGGCAGCCTGTTCCGGATCGGTGCCGGCGCCTCGCCCGAGGGCGACCGTCCGTTCGTGGACCGCTACGAGCTGGCCAGCGGCAAGACCGAGCGCCTGTTCCATTCGCAGGCGCCGTACTACGAGGTGCCGCGCGGGCTGCTGGACGATACCGGCAGGCGCCTGCTGGTCACCCGCGAATCGCCCACCGAGCCGACCAACTACTACGTGCGCGATGCGGCGGCCGCACCGCTGCGCGCGCTGACCGCCTTCCCGCACCCGACGCCGCAGCTGCGCGACGTGAGCAAGGAGCAGATCCGCTACACGCGTGCCGACGGCGTGGAACTGACCGGCACCCTGTACCTGCCGGCCGGCTACGACGCCGGGCGCGACGGTCCGCTGCCGGTGCTGATGTGGGCCTATCCGCAGGAGTTCAAGTCGGCGCAGGCGGCCAGCCAGGTCACCGACTCGCCGTATCGCTTCAACCGGGTCAGCTATTGGGGCCCGCTGCCGTTCCTGGCGCGCGGCTTCGCGGTGCTGGACAACCCGTCGATGCCGATCGTGGGCGAGGGCGACGCCGAGCCGAACGACACCTACGTCGCGCAACTGGTCGCCAGCGCGCAGGCGGCGGTGGACGAACTGTCCCGGCGCGGCGTTGGCGATCGGCAGCGGATGGCGGTGGGCGGCCACTCCTACGGCGCGTTCATGACCGCCAACCTGCTCGCGCACAGCCGCCTGTTCAAGGCCGGCATCGCCCGCAGCGGCGCCTACAACCGCACGCTCACGCCGTTCGGCTTCCAGTCCGAGGAGCGCAACTTCTGGCAGGCGCAGGACACCTACCTGGCGATGTCGCCGTTCAACCACGCCGACCGGATCAAGGACGCGCTGCTGCTGATCCACGGCGAGGAGGACAACAACTCCGGCACCTTCCCGATCCAGAGCGAGCGCATGTTCGCGGCGATGAAGGGCCTGGGCGGCAACGCGCGGCTGGTGATGCTGCCGAACGAGTCGCACGGCTACCGCGCCCGCGAGTCGATCCTGCACATGCTGGCCGAGACCGACGACTGGCTGCAGCAGCACGTCGCCCGGCCGGCGAAGTGAGCCCCGCGCGGACGGCGGGCCGGCCTACAATGGGCGGCCCCCACCTCCGCAACGTTCCCATGAAGAAAGCCGTCGTCCTGGTGTCCGGTGGCATGGACTCGGCCGTGGTCCTGGCCATCGCCCGCGAGCAGGGCTTCGCGGTGCACGCGCTGAGCGTGCGCTACGGCCAGCGCCACACCTCCGAACTGGAAGCGGCCGACCGCGTCGCCCGCGCGCTGGGCGCGGTGGCGCACAAGACCGTGGGCGTGGACTTGCGCAGCATCGGCGGTTCGGCGCTGACCGACGACATCGAGGTGCCGGACGCCGGCGGCGAAGGCATCCCGGTCACCTACGTGCCGGCGCGCAACACCATCATGCTGTCGCTGGCGCTGGGCTGGGCCGAGGTGCTGGGCGCGGCCGACCTGTTCTGCGGGGTCAACGCGGTGGACTATTCCGGCTATCCGGATTGCCGGCCGGAATTCGTGGAGGCCTTCGAGCGGCTGGCCAACCTGGCGACGAAGGCGGGAGTGGAAGGCGCCGGCATCCGCGTGCACGCGCCGCTGATGCGCATGGGCAAGGACGGGATCGTGCGCGAAGGTTTGCGCCTGGGCGTGGATTTCGCCCAGACGGTGTCCTGCTATCGCGCCGACGCGGAAGGTCGTGCCTGCGGCCACTGCGATGCCTGCCGCCTGCGCGCGGCCGGCTTCGCCGATGCGGGCGTGCCGGACCCGACCCGCTACGTGGGCTGAATGCCGTAGGTGCCGACTGTCAGTCGGTACCTACGTGGTTGTCACCCGCGCCGTCGGTGTCTATGGGTCCAACAGCAGGCCTCAGTGGCTGCAGGCCGGCCCGCCATCGCCACGTCGCCTTTGCCGCAGCGGATCGATCTCCAGGCCGATGCGCAGCGACTGGCCGATGCGCTCGGCGGTCGCGAACACGTGGCGCGCCTGTTCGCGCGGCAGCACGTCGTGCGCGGTGCGGTCCCACAGCGCCAGCCAGCGCGCGAAGTGCTGCTCGTCCAGGTCCAGCGGCCGGTGCGCGGCCATCGGGTTGCCGCGATAGCTGCCGGCGCGCAGCAGCACCGAGCACCAGAAGCGCACCAGGGTATCGAGGTGCGCGTCCCAGTCCTCCACGGCGGCCGCGAACACCGGCCCCAGCAGCCAGTCGGTGCGGGCGCGGGCGTAGAAGGCGTGGACGAGGCGGGCGATGCCGGCTTCGTCGGGCAGGTGGGCCGCGGGGTGCGGGTCGGGGAAAGCCATGCCCGTATTATCGCCCCGCACAGCCCCGCTTGTTGTAGAGCCGACTGTCAGTCGGCTGCGGTCCGTTCCGCGGCCATGCGCCTTGCTGGATGTGCCGACTCACGGTCGGCACCTGCGCAATTGGCACAGAGTTGATGCCTGCGCCACCGGTACCCACAGGTCAGCGGAGCGAGGCACGCAGTGTCCGCATGCCTGGGGAGCGGGAAGGCTGGTGGGCCGTGTTGGAATCGAACCAACGACCAGCGGATTAAAAGTCCGATGCTCTACCGACTGAGCTAACGACCCGAACTTGTCCAGAAAAGCCTTGAAATTCAGTAACTTACGTAACGTACACGCCGCGATGCGGGTGTCACAGGCAGGACGGTATTGTGAGGTCATGCGGTCAGCCTGTGTCAAGCATTGACTTAATTCCTCCTTAGAGTCGGGCAACTGCCTCGCGCAGATTGCTGGTGGTCAGGTGGGCGTAGCGCAGGGTCATCTGCAGGGTCTTGTGCCCCAGCAACTCCTTCACCACTTGGATCGGTGTGTTGGCCTGCACGAGCCATGAGGCATAGGAGTGCCGTAGGTCGTGCCAGTGGATGTGCGCCATCCCTGCGGCCTCGCGCGCTGCGACCCACTGTTTACGCAGGGTGGCCTGGGTGACGTTCGCATAGGGCAGTTGGCGGACGATGTGCAGGGCACGCGGGTGGAGCGGGATGACGCGTGGACGCGCGTTCTTCGAACGTGGGATCGACAACTCGTCACCGCGCAGGTCGGCGGCCTGGATGCGTAGCATCTCGCTTAGCCTCAGCCCTGTGAATGCAGCGACGATGATCAGGTTCCCTGCTTCGGGAATAGTGCAATTCATTCGCAGCCGCTCTACCTCGGCGCGTGTGAGGTAGTAGTGGCGTTCGTTCTCTTCCTTGAGTAGCCCAATCTTCTTGGTTATCGGGCTCTCGATCCAGCCCCATTCCTTGAAGGCCAGGCTGCACACGCGCCGAAGTACTGACAGGCGACGGTTGATCGTGGCCGGAGCCAATTCGCCCCAGGTGCGCTTGACCAGGGAGACAACGGCGGGTATGTCCTCGAACGTCTTGTCTTTCAAGAATGGGCGCAAAAGATGGGCGGCCGAGACGTATTTGTCGTAGGCGCGCAGGAACTTCGCGTACTCGGCCAGCCATTTGTCCAGTCCGTCTTCGAGCGTGTGCTCTTGATGCAGTAGCTTTTGCTCAAAGGCTACGGCTTGTGGTCGCGTCCACTTGGATGAAGATTTACGGAGTGGAGCACGTCCTGGTCTGGGAATACTGACTTCCCACGCGCCGCTGTCTGAGCGGCGCTTGATGGACATGACACATGGAACCTCCGGATGGAGTACTACATTGATTGACTGCACTGTCGCCCCTACGACGTTGCAAGGCGGGCGACTGTACAGGGCTAACGCATTAACGCAACAGCTCGGGCGTGACGGGCGTCACATATCGTAGGAGTCGATGGCTCCGTCGAGCTGGCGACGCAGCTCTATGAGCGTATTTCGTACGGCTTTGATGCCATGACCGTGCAGGACATTGTTCCTGCGCTGGCGGTAGGTCTGCTGTCTGCCGGCGTCATAGCCTCTGCGATATGCTGCGGCTTCGATCTCAGCAATGAAGCCGGCAAACTTCTGCAGCTCCTGTGGAATTTGGTTGTTCTTGGACATGGGTATCGCCTATGAATAACGAAATTGAGGTTGAACCGGAGTTCGAGCTGTTGTTTGATTTCAGTAGCTTTAAAGAAGCCGCTGAGCGTGCCAAGGTGTTAGTGACCAAGTACGACGGTGAAGCAGTTATTCGCCTTGGAGCCGATAACAGATGGCAAGTCTGGGGAGATTGGGTTCTATGCCAGCAGCGGCACGAGACATGGACTTGGGTTGAGATTTACGAAGATGCCAATAAAGACTGACTTCGTTTCGCCCAGGCTCGGCGCTCTGGGCGAAGCGAAGAAAAGGCTCCTGACCGAAGTCAGGAGCCTTTGGGGTGTAGCTATTATGTCGCGTGTGCTGGTCTGGTGCTGCGCACGCGGCACCGTGCTATGCCCACGGTGCTAGACCCTCGGTCTACTACGCGGCCGAGTACCGCTGGGCTGACGTTCCCAAGCTGGCAACGCATTGCCGACGGCGGGGTTCGTTGCCCGCCGTCGGGGTTGGTGGGTTGCCACCTCACCAAGGTGTAGCTGTTACACTGCGTCGCGCAGCTCGCTGGCGTTGGCGCGGATGAAGGCCACCGTGGCCCTGTCCAGGTCCTTGATGTCGCTGGACAGGAGCATCGCCTCGCCCAACGCGCCGCTGTAGCGCGAGCGGGAGCCGATCAGCTGCCCCATCCGGGCCTGGGCCTTTTGGGTCACCTTCCGCAGCAGGCCCGCGTGCTGCTCGGCGGTGAGCAGCTCCACGATGGCGCCGCTCTCGGTACCGATGAAGCTGGATACCTCGGCCTTGATGCCGTCGGCGTGCTCGCGCACGCTCTCGCGCAGCCGGCTCGCGCGCTGGACCGCCTTCAGCTGCTCCTGGGCGTCGATCAGGCGCACCGCCTCGGCCGTCAGGCCCAGCGCCTGGATGACCTCCTCGGGCAGCTCGTCCGGCTTGCGCTCGGCCGCGGTGGTGCAGGCGAAGTCGATCGCCTGTGGCAGGGTCATTGCGCTGTCGAACTGGTTCTGAGCCAGCGTGCCCAGCTCGTTGCTGGCGTAGGTGTACAGCTCGGCCTGCTGAGCCATGCGCAGGGCCGCCTTCTCGGCGCGGTCCTCGTCGGCATTGACGTTGTCCGGGTCGCGGTAGACCAGAGCGTCGTGGGCGGCGAACACGGCGGCGATGATCGCCCCGTTGGCCACGGCGCGCAGCGCGGTGATTTGGCCGACGCTGGACAGCGTGGGGATCACGTCGAACACGGTGGCGCCAGAGACCTGGGCGGGGGAGCTAGGCTCCATGCCGACCAGCGCTTGGGACTCTTCGGCCGGGGCGTCGGAGAAGTGGCCAGTGGCCATCTGGGTGACGTTGGACTTGCGGGTGTGGGTCTTGGACATGGTCGTGATCCTTTCAGTTAAGCCCGGAATGGGCACGACAAGAACGCTCCTACCCGCTTTTGATTTGCGGGTAGGAGCTCTTGGTGGGTAGGGTTAGCCCTCATCGGGCTCGAAGTGGTGATCGCACTGGTCGAAGTGCGGGCAGCTGTAGCAGGCTGGCCCTTCGTTCGTGCAATCGGCGATCGTTTCCAGCAACCAGGTGGCCTCGTTGGCCAGGGTAATTTCGATCATGCGAGTCTCCTTGTGCCCAGGGTTGGGCACGAGAAGAACGCTCCTACCCGCTCTTGGCAGGTAGGAGCATAGGGTCAGTCGTCCTCGAGGACGTCATCCTCGGTGAGGATCTCCGCGGCACAATCGACGCAGTACGGAGCGCCGAACAGCCAGACGGCGTCTTTGGAATGGAGGGTTTCGCCGCACATGCGGCAGCTGATGTAAGGAGCGTCCACGGTCAGTCCTTCAGCGGGATGGTGACGATGCACTGCCCCGCTTCGAACGCATTCCGGCACTGCTCGCCCAGGACTCGGCGTTGCGCCTGGTCGTCGTGGTCCATGGTGTAGCAGCGCAGCGGCGGACGGTCCTCGTTGAGGTGTTCGGTGGATGCGTGCACCTCGACCATGATCTTCATGACTGCTCCTTCGTCATCGCCCCGGCGTAGCGCATCCAGCCTGAGGCAGTCAGCTTCTCGTAGCCGCATAGCCAGCGGTAGGCGTGCATCGTGAGGTTGATCAGAATGCCGCCGAACAGCATCGCCACGCGTCCGCCGGCGTCGCCGCCGAACAGGGACTGCAACACGACGTGAACCATGATGTCGGTGAGCAGGCCAGCGCCTACGGCTCGGCGCTTCCAGTGGGCTGGAATCCAGCTGGTGAGGAACATGACCGCAATCCAAATCGCAATGCCGTTACCCATGGGAAGTCTCCTGGTTGATGGGTGGATGGACAATGCAAGAAAGCTCCTACCCGTTTTTCAACGCAACCCTGAGCGCGTCCTCCACAATTTCCACTGCTTCACCGTCACCACCTTCAGGTGCTTGTCGTCGACACGTACGTGCATGCGGTCAAGCCCGATGAAAGCAACGAATTGGTATTTCATGGGGCCGCAGCGATTCGTGCGCTTGGGGGAATAGGTGGTAGGGAACGGGTGTTCGAAGTGGATATTGTTGACGCGGGCGTGGTGCTTGAGCAGGTAGGCGTCCAGGTTCCAGCCGTAGTCGGTGGCACAGGTGTGCAGGTCGGCGCCGTAGTGCGCTGGGTGCAGGACTACCTGCTCACCAGGTGTGTGTAGCCAGTAACCGTGCAGCGTGTTCGGGCGGGGGTGCTCGCCTGGCGTGTAGCCAGT
>JAFLEA010000035.1 GCA_017302035.1 Lysobacterales bacterium | reverse complement strand
CCGCCTGGAGTGGCGCGCCGAACTGGCCGAGGCCGACCTGTTGCGGGTCGGCGAGGGAGCTGGCGTCTTCGTGCAGTCGCCCGCAGGCGGCGAAGTCCCGGGCACGGTCCGCCGGGTCTCGCCGGCGCTCGACGCGCAGCGGCGCATCGGCACGATCTACGCCGACCTGCCCGAACCGGGCGTGCTGCGCGCCGGCATGTTCGCCCAGGGCCGGGTCGCGCTCGGCGAGGCCAGCGCCCTGCTGGTGCCGGCGGATGCGGTGGTGCGCCGCGATGGCCGCGCCCACGTGTTCGTGGTCGGCGACGACGGCCGCGTGCAGGAGCGCGGGGTGGAAACCGGCGCCATCTTCGGCGAGCGGATCGAGGTGCGCGGCGGCCTGGACGGAAGCGAGCGCGTGGTCGCCCGCGGCGCCGGCTTCCTCGGCGACGGCGACCTGGTGCGGGTGGTGGACGAGGCGCCGGCGTCGACCGGGCGCGACGCGGGCGCGGACCGCTGACATGAACTTCTCGGCCTGGTCGATCCATCGCCCGCTGCCGGCGATCCTGGTGTTCATCCTGCTCACCGCCGCGGGCCTGTTCTCGTTCAACCGCCTGGCGGTGTCCAAGTTCCCGGACCTGACCGTGCCGATGGTGACGGTCACCGTCGCCCTGCCCGGCGCCAGCCCGAGCACCCTGGAGACCCAGGTCACCCGCAAGATCGAGGATGCGGTCTCCAGCATCGCCGGCATCGACGACTTGATCTCGACGGTCAGCGAAGGCGTGTCGACCACGGTGATCTCCTTCGACCTGGGCCGCGACGGCAACCTGGCCAAGGACGAGGTCCGCGACGCGGTCGACCGGATCCGCATCGACCTGCCCAACGAAGTGCAACCGCCGATCGTCGCCCTGCTCAACCTCGCCGGCGAGGACATGCTCACCTACGCGGTCACCGCCGACGGCTGGAGCGACGAACAGTTGAGCTGGTTCATCGACGACACCGTGAGCAAGCGCCTGTTCGGATTGTCCGGGGTGGGCGGCGTGCGCCGGATCGGCGGCGTCGAGCGCGAGATCCGGGTCGAACTGCGGCCGGAGGCGGTGCAGGGCTTCGGGGTCAGCCCGGCGATGCTGTCGCAGCAACTGGCGCGGATCCAGCAGGAGCAGCCCGGCGGACGCACCACCCTCGGCGGCGGCGAGCAGGCGGTGCGCACCCTGGGCACGGTGGCCGATCCCTCCGACCTGGCCGACTATCCGATCTTCGTTCCCGACGGGCGCAAGGTGCGCCTGTCCACCCTGGCTGACGTGCACGACGGCCATGCCCCCCTGGCCCAGACCGCGATCCTGGACGGCAAGCCGGTGATCGGCTTCGCGGTGCAGCGCACCATCGGCTCCAGCGAAGTGGACGTGGGCAACGCAGTGCGCGCCAGCGTCGCGGCGCTGGGCCGCGAGCAGCCGCGGCTGCGGATCGTCGAAGTGGCCTCGACCACCCAGGAGGCCGAGGCCTCGTTCGACGCCTCGATGCACATGCTGTGGGAAGGCGCGCTGCTGGCGGTGCTGGTGGTATGGCTGTTCCTGCGCGACTGGCGCGCCACCTTCATCTCCGCGGTGGCGCTGCCGCTGTCGATCATCCCCACCTTCGCGGTGATGTACTGGCTGGGCTTCAGCCTGAACATGATCACCCTGCTCGCGCTGGCGGTGGTAGTCGGCATCCTGGTCGACGACGCGATCGTGGAGGTGGAGAACATCGACCGCCACCTGCGCATGGGCAAGGCGCCGCGCCAGGCCGCACTGGAGGCGGCCGACGAGATCGGCCTGGCGGTGGTCGCCACCTCCTGCACCCTGGCGGCGGTGTTCATCCCGGTCGCCTTCATGCCGGGCATCCCGGGCAAGTTCTTCCGCGAGTTCGGCTGGACCGCGGCGGCGGCGGTGCTGTTCTCGCTGCTGGTGGCGCGCCTGATCACGCCGATGATGGCCGCGCACATGCTGCGGCCGCTGCCCGCGCACGAGGGCGATTCGAAACTGATGCGCTGGTACCTGAAGTGGGCCGACCGCGCGCTGCGCCACCGCGGGCGCACGCTCTGGCTGGCGCTGGGGCTGTTCGTGCTGTCGATGGCAATGGTGCCGCTGCTCAACCTGAACTTCATCCCGCCCGACAACGGCCCGCAGAGCACGCTGGTGATCGAACTGGCGCCGGGCACCTCGCTGCAGACCACTCGCGCGGTCGCCGAGGACGCGCGCAGCCGGATCGCCGACATCCCCGATCTCGGGCACGTGTTCGCCACTGTCGGCGCCACCACCGGCGGCGGCGCCGGCGACATGTCCAGCGCCGAGCTGCGCCGGGCCAGCCTCATCATCCGCTGGAAGGAAGACCGCGTCCGCACCCAGCAGCAACTGGAGACCGAGGTGCGCGAGCGCCTGGCCGACATCCCCGGGGTGCGGATCTCCTTCCAGGGCGGCGAGCCCGGCCGCGCGCTGCAACTGGTCCTGGCCGGCGACGACCCGGTGACGCTGGCCCGCGCCTCGCGCGAGGTCGAGCGCGACATCCGCCAGTTGCCCGGCCTGGGCACGGTCAATTCAAGCGCCGCACTGGTCCGGCCGGAGGTGATCGTGCGCCCGGACCCGGCCCGCGCCGCCGACCTGGGCGTGTCCACCGCCGACATCGCCGCGGCCACCCGGGTGGCCACCCGCGGCGACTACGCGCAGTACCTGTCCAAGCTCAACCTGCCCGAACGCCAGGTGCCGATCCGGGTCCAACTGGCCGAAGGCGCGCTGTCCGATCCGGCCCTGCTCGGCCAACTGCGCGTGCCCACCGCCTCCGGCGGCAGCGTGCCGCTGGCGGCGGTGGCGGACATCGGCACCGACAGCGGCCCTTCGCAGATCGACCGTTTCGGCCGCCGCCGCAATGTCACGATCACCGTGGATCTCAACGGCCGCCCGATGGGCGACGTGGACAAGGAGATCAAGTCGCTGCCGTCGATGCGCAACCTGCCGGCGGGCGTCGCCCTGCAGCCGGCCGGCGACAGCGAGATCTTCGAGGAGATGTTCGCCGGGTTCATGATGGCGATGGTGGCCGGCCTGTTCTGCGTCTACGGCGTGCTGCTGCTGCTGTTCAACCACGCCAGCCAGCCGCTGACGATCCTGGTGGCGGTGCCGCTGGCCGCCGGTGGCGCCTTCGGCGCGCTGCTGCTCACCGGCACCGACATCTCGCTGCCGGTATTGATCGGGTTGATCCTGCTGATCGGCATCGCGGTGAAGAATTCGATCCTGCTGGTCGACTACGCGGTGATCGCCGAGCGCGAGCAAGGCCTGTCCCGGCACGAGGCGCTGCTGGACGCCTGCCACAAACGCGCCCGGCCGGTGCTGATGACCACCCTGGCGATGGGCGCGGGCATGTTGCCGATCGCGCTGGGCCTGGGCGGCGACTCCAGTTTCCGCGCGCCGATGGCGATCACCGTGATCGGCGGCCTGATCACTTCCACCGTGCTGAGCCTGGTGGTGGTGCCGGCGACCTTCACCCTGGTCGACGACATCGAGGCCTGGGTGTTGCGCAAGCTGGAACGCGCGCCGCACGCGGCATGACCGGGGCCGCGGCCTTCCTTGCCTAGACGACCAGTTCCCACCTAGACTGCCGGGCGCCATCCGCCACATACCGCCGTTCGAGGAGAAATCCCGTGTTCAAGCGATTCCCGAGTGTTGCGCTTGCCTTTGCCCTCGGACTGGCGCTCCCCGCGGCCGCCCAGGCTCCGCAATCGGTCGTGACGACCTCCAACCTCAACATGCGCTCCGGTCCCGGCACCCAGCATCCCGTCGTCGCCTGGGTACCGAAGGGCACCTGGATCCAGGCCTTCGGCTGCACCAACCCGGTCACCTGGTGCCAGACGACCTTCAACGGCACCCATGGCTGGGTCTCGGCGAACCACATCAATCCGCGGCCGACCATCGGCACGATGCCACCGCCGCCGCCGCCGCCGCCGCCGATGCCGCCGCCGCCGCCGCCGGCCACCGGCACCTGGCACCCGGATATCCCGCTGTTCGGGCCGGGCTTCCGTGGCGAAGGCGACCTGTGCCGCCGTGCGGGCGAAAGCGCCTTCACCAACCAGTTCCTGGGCGGGGCCGGCGACCTGGTCGCCTGCCCGCCAGGTACCGATCCGAGGCTGTTCGCCTTCGAGACCGGAGGCCAGGAAGTCGGCCGCCGTGACGGCTGGATCCTGTTCACCGTGCCGCACGGCGGCGCCGTGGTTCCGCCGGCGCAACCGCCGGCCCCGCCGCCGGGCATCAACCTGTTCGGCCCGGGCTACCGCAATGCGAACGACGTGTGCCGGCGCGCCGGCGAGAGCGATTTCACCAACCGGTTCCTGAATCCGGGCGCCGACCTGGTCGCCTGCCCGCCGGGTACCGATCCGAACCGGTTCGCCTCCGACACCGGTGGCCGGGAAGTCGCGCGACTGGAAGGCTGGATCCTGTTCACCGTGCCGCAGCGCTGATCCGCTGCCCCAGGCTGCAATCCGCATCGAACGGGCGCCTCAGGGCGCCCGTTCGCCGTAGGAGCCAACCTCGCGCACGAATGCCGTGGCACCGGTCATGTCGGCGCCAGCGGCGTGGGCCCACCGTGCAGGTGGCGACTCGCAGTCGACACCTGCACCCGGTGGCTACCCGAACAGCCAGGGCTGGGCGGCCCGGTGCCGCGTTTCGAATGCACGGACCGCATCGGCCCGCTGCAGGGTCAGACCGATGTCGTCCAGGCCGTTGAGCAGGCAATGCTTGCGGAAGGCATCGACCTCGAAGCGATAGTGCACGCCGTCGGGACGGGTGACGGTCTGCGCGGCCAGGTCCACGGTCAGCGCATAGCCTTCGCTTGCCTCGCACTGCGCGAACAGCGCATCGACCTCGTCGTGCTCGAGCACGATCGGCAACAGGCCGTTCTTGAAGCTGTTGTTGTAGAAGATGTCGGCGAAGCTGGGGGCGATCACCGCGCGGAAGCCGTACTCCTCCAGCGCCCACGGCGCATGCTCGCGCGAGGAGCCGCAGCCGAAGTTCTCCTTGGCCAGCAGCACGCTGGCGCCTCGGTAGCGGGGAAAGTTGAGCACGAACTGCGCGTTGACCGGCCGCGCGGCGCAGTCCTGCCCCGGCTGGCCCTCGTCCAGGTAGCGCCACTCGTCGAACAGGTTGGGGCCGAAGCCCGAGCGCTTGATCGACTTGAGGAACTGCTTGGGGATGATCTGGTCGGTATCGACGTTGGCGCGGTCCAGCGGACAAGCCAGGCCGGTGTGGGTGGTGAAGGCTTTCATGGGCCAGTCCTCAGGCTTGCATCAATTCGCGCACGTCGACGAAGTGCCCGGCCACCGCCGCCGCCGCGGCCATCGCCGGGCTGACCAGGTGGGTACGGCCACCGGCGCCCTGGCGGCCCTCGAAGTTGCGGTTGGAAGTGGAAGCGCAGTGCTCGCCGCTGCCGAGCTTGTCCGGGTTCATCGCCAGGCACATCGAGCAGCCCGGCTCGCGCCATTCGAAGCCGGCCTCGACGAACACCTTGTCCAGGCCCTCGGCCTCGGCCTGCGCCTTGACCAGGCCCGAGCCCGGCACCACCAGCGCCTGCTTCACGTTCGCCGCGACCCTGCGGCCCCGGGCCACGGCCGCGGCCGCGCGCAGATCCTCGATCCGCGAATTGGTGCAGGAACCGATGAACACCCGGTCCAGCCGGATCGAGGCGATCGGCTGGTTGGCCCGCAAGCCCATGTACTTCAGCGCGCGCACGATCGAGTCCTTCTTCACCGGATCGGCCTCGCGCTCGGGATCGGGCACGTTCTGGTCCACCGCCAGCACCATCTCCGGCGAGGTGCCCCAGCTGACCTGCGGCTTGATCTGCTCGGCGCGCAGCTCGACCACGGTGTCGAACCGCGCATCGTCGTCGGACACCAGCGTGCGCCACAGCGCCACCGCCGCGTCCCAGTCCGCGCCCTTCGGTGCGAACGGACGGCCGCGCACGTAGTCGAGGGTCTTTTCGTCCACCGCGACCATGCCCACCCGCGCGCCGGCCTCGATGGCCATGTTGCAGATCGTCATCCGCCCTTCCAGCGACAGCTCGCGGATCGCGCTGCCGGCGAACTCCAGCGCATGGCCGTTGCCGCCGGCGGTGCCGATGCGGCCGATCACCGCCAGCACGATGTCCTTGGCGGTCACGCCGAACGGCAGCGCGCCCTCCACCCGCACCTGCATGTTCTTCATCTTCTTGGCCACCAGGCACTGGGTGGCCAACACGTGCTCGACCTCGGAGGTGCCGATGCCGTGCGCCAGCGCGCCGAACGCGCCGTGGGTGGAGGTGTGCGAGTCGCCGCAGACCACGGTCATGCCCGGCAGGGTCGCGCCCTGCTCCGGACCGACCACGTGGACGATGCCCTGGCGCGGGTCGTTCATGCCGAACTCGAGGATGCCGAAGTCCGCGCAGTTCTCGTCCAGGGTTTCCACCTGCAGGCGCGAGACCGGGTCGGCGATCGCCATCAGTCCGCCGGCGCGCTCGGCGCGGGTGGTGGGCACGTTGTGGTCCGGCGTGGCGAGGTTGGCGTCGATCCGCCAGGGCTTGCGCCCGGCCAGCCTGAGGCCTTCGAAGGCCTGCGGCGAAGTGACCTCGTGGAGGATGTGGCGGTCGATGTAGATCAGCGAGGAGCCGTCGTCGCGGCGTTCGACCTCGTGCATCTCCCACAGCTTGTCGTACAGCGTCTTGCCTGCCATCGGCGGAGTCCTGCGGTCCGTTGGACTGGGTGGCCCGGCGGTCTGGCCGGGACCGCCATCCTAGGCACTTGCAATCGATAACTCCAATTCATATTTTTCATGTATTGGATAACTGACAGGAATCCAGTGGATCCGGCCAGCCTGCACGCCTTCCTCGCCGTCGCCGAAACCGGCAGCTTCTCCGCGGCCGGCGAGCGGCTGCACCTGACCCAGCCGGCGATCAGCAAGCGCATCGCCGCCCTGGAAAGCGATCTCGGCCGGCGCCTGTTCGACCGCATCGGCCGCCGCATCGCCCCGACCGAGGCCGGCCGCGCCCTGCTGCCGCACGCGCGGCGGATCCTCGGCGAACTGGACGACACCCGCCGCGCCCTGGACAACCTGGACACCGAAGTCGGCGGCCGCCTGCAACTGGCCACCAGCCACCACATCGGCCTGCACCGCCTGCCGCCGCTGCTGCGTCGGTTCGGCCGTGAGCATCCGCAGGTCGCGCTGGACATCCGCTTCCTCGACTCGGAGCAGGCCTGGGACGAAGTCCTGCATGGCCGGGTGGACCTGGCCCTGACCACGCTGGGCCCGGCCACCGCACCGCTGCGCGCGGTGCCGGTATGGGACGACCCGCTGGAGTTCGTGGTCGCGCCCGACCACCCGCTGGCCCATCGCGGCGAGGTGTCCCTGCAGGAAATCGCCGCGCATCCGGCGGTGCTGCCCGACGCCGGTACCTTCACCCACCGCATCGTCGCCGAGCGCCTGGCCGCCGAGGGCCTCGCGCTCCGCCTGCGCATGACCAGCAACTCCCTGGAGACGCTGAAGATGCTGGCTTCGGTGGGGCTGGCCTGGAGCGTGCTGCCGCACACCATGCTCGACGCGCAGGTCGCGGTGCTGCGCGTGCCCGGCGTGCGCCTGCACCGGCAACTGGGCCACGTCGCCCACACCGGCCGTACCCTGTCCAACGCCGCGCGTGCGTTCGTGGCGATGCTGGATACAGAAGCAATGCAGGATGACGCCTGACCGAGCACAAGCCGGGCAAGCCCCGCCGCCAGCACCGTGCTAGTCTCGATCCGCAACGCATGTGCGGGCATCGCCCGCCGAAAGAGGCACTATGACTTCCGACTTCCTCTGCCGCTTCCTGTTGTGGTCGCTGGCGGTCAACTACCTGGTCCTGATCGTCTGGTTCCTGGTGTTCGTGTTCGCACGGACCTGGCTGCGCGGCCTGCACGGCCGCTGGTTCGGAATGCCCGACAGCGCGTTCGACGCCATCCACTACGGCGGCATGGCGGTCTACAAGATCGGCATCCTGCTGTTCAACCTGGCGCCGCTGGCCGCGCTCCACTTCGCCTCCGCGGGCGGCTGAGCGGCTCGCGGAGACGGTCATGGCAGGTCTGCGGGAATCCTGGCTGCGCCTTGCCTCCGGCGCGAAGATCCTGCTCGGCAGCGCGGCGTTCGGCGTCGTGGGCGTGGGCCCCCTGTTGCTCTACATCGCATTCGGGCCGGCCGACGGCAACCCGATCGGGCTCGGCCTGCTGGCCATGGTGGCCCTGCCCGTCGCCGCGATCGGCATCGGCATCGGCCTGGTGGTGCTGGTGATGGAGATGTTCCGCGGAGGCCGGGGCTAGCCATGTTCAAGGCGCTGGGCATCCTGGTCGGCCTGTATGCGCTGTATGCGGCACTCACCGGCGAGGTGCTCGCGAAGTCCGGCCCCTGGGGCCGGACCGTGTCGCGCGCGGATTCGCCGCGCTATTTCTGGGTCGTGGTGGCGATCTATGCCGCGCTGGCCCTGGCCCTGCTCACGGTGTTCTGAATCAGCCCGCCGCTTCCTCCGGCCGCACCCGGAACCAGGCCGCGTACAGCGCCGGCAGGAACAGCAAGGTCAGCGCGGTGGCCACGATCAGGCCGCCCATGATCGCCACCGCCATCGAGCCGTAGAACGCGCTGCGCGACAGCGGCACCATCGCCAGCACCGCGGTCAGCGCGGTCAGCACGATCGGGCGGAAGCGGCGCACGGTAGCGTCCACGATCGCGTGCCAGCGGTCGTGGCCGGCGGCGATGTCCTGCTCGATCTGGTCGACCAGGATCACCGAGTTGCGCATCACCATGCCGGCCAGGGCAATCGTGCCCAGCATCGCCACGAAGCCGAACGGCATCCGGAACAGGAGCAGGAACCAGGTGGCGCCGATCAGGCCCAGCGGCGCGGTCACCAGCACCATCAGGGTGCGCGAGAAGCTGCGCAGCTGCAGCATCAGCAGCGTCGCCACCACCGCCAGGAACAACGGCAGGCCGGCCTTGATCGAGTCCTGTCCGCGCGCCGAGTCTTCCACCGAGCCGCCGACCTGGAGCAGGTAGCCCTGCGGCAGTTGCGCGCGGATCGGGTCCAGGGCCGGGTCGATCTGCGCGGTCACCGCCGCCGGCAGCAGCGCATCGCCGATGTCGGCGCGCACGGTGATCGTGGGCAGGCGATCGCGATGCCAGATGATCCCGTCCTCGAACGCATGCCGCAGCCGTGCCACCTGCGCCAGCGGCACGCTGCCGCCATCGCCGGTCGGCACCGCCAGGCTGCCCAGCATCTCCAGCTGGTCGCGGTCGGCGGCGCCGCCGCGCAGCATGATCCCGACCAGCTCGTTGCCTTCGCGGTAGGTGCTGGCGGTGTAGCCGGACAGCTGCGCGCCGAGGAACTGCGCCAACTGCGCGCTGGAGATGCCCAGCGCCCGCGCCCGGTCCTGGTCCACTTCCAGCCGCACCACCTTGCTCGGCTCGTCCCAGTCCAGGTTGACGTTGGTGGTATGCGGGTTGGCCCGCACCTGCTCGGCGACCCGGCGGGCGATCGCGCGCACCTGCTCGATGTGCTCGCCGCTGACCCGGAACTGCACCGGGTAGCCCACCGGCGGCCCGTTCTCCAGCCGGGTCACCCGCATCTGCAGCTCGGGGAAGCGCGGCGCGACCTCGTGCAGCAGCCAGTCGCGCAGTTCCTCGCGCGCGTGCAGGTCCTGGGCCAGGACCACGAACTGGGCGAAGTTGGTCGCCGGAAGTTGCTGGTCCAGCGGCAGGTAGAAGCGCGGCGAGCCGGTGCCGACGTAGGCCACGTAGTTGCGGATGCCCTTGCGCTCGCGCAGCAGCGCCTCCAGGCGCTGGGCCTGGGCTTGGGTGGCGCGCAGCGACACGCCCTCGGCCAGCTCCAGGTCCACCATCAGCTCGGGCCGGGTCGAATCCGGGAAGAACTGCTGCGGCACGAAGCGGAACATCAGGATCGACAGCACGAACAGGCCCGCGGTGGCGCCGATCACCCACCAGCGCCGGCGCAGGCAGGCATCGAGCAGGCGCCGGAAGCGCTGGTAGAACGGACGCTGGTACGGATCGTGGTGGTGGCCGTCCAGCGGCGCCGGCGCCAGGGCGAAGCCGAATTGCGGCCAGCGGTCGGCCAGACGCTCGCGCCAGGCACGGCGGCGCGCGGCGAAGCTGCCCGGTTTCGGCGGCTGCGGATGCGCCAGGTCCGGCAGCATCCGGTCGCCCAGCCAGGGGATGAACA
This sequence comes from Lysobacterales bacterium, assembly GCA_017302035.1. Classification (GTDB taxonomy): domain Bacteria; phylum Pseudomonadota; class Gammaproteobacteria; order Xanthomonadales; family Xanthomonadaceae; genus Pseudoxanthomonas. The sequence continues at coordinate 17,953 of JAFLEA010000035.1, read as the reverse complement.
GGACCGCCGCCACCCACGACACCAGCAGGGCGATGGTCACCACCTGGAACAGCGAGCGGGTGTATTCGCCGGTGCTGGAGGCGGCGGTGGCGATCGGCAGGAACCCGGCCGCGGTGATCAGGGTGCCGGTCAGCATCGGGAACGCGGTGGATTCCCAGGCGAAGCTGGCCGCGCGCACGCGGTCGAAGCCCTGTTCCATCTTGATCGCCATCATCTCCACCGCGATGATCGCGTCGTCCACCAGCAGGCCCAGCGCCAGTACCAGCGCGCCGAGCGAGATCTTGTGCAGGCCGATCCCGAACCCGTGCATCAGGGCGAAGGTCATCGCCAGCACCAGCGGGATCGACACCGCCACCACCAGCCCGGTGCGGAAGCCCAGCGAGAAGAAGCTGACCAGCAGGACGATGGTCACCGCCTCGGCCAGCACCCGCACGAACTCGCCGACCGATTCGCGCACCGCCTCGGGCTGGTCGGAGACCTTGCGCAGCTCCATGCCGGCCGGCAGCTGCGCCTGCAACCGCGCGAACCGCGCCTCCAGCTCCTCGCCCAGGCGCAGGATGTGGCCGCCGTCCTTCATCGCCACCGCAATCCCGATCGCATCGTCGCCCATGAAGCGCATGCGCGGCGCGGCCGGATCGGCGAAGCCGCGCTGGACCGTGGCCACGTCGCCCAGGCGGATGGTGCGGCCGCCGGCACGGATCGGGAACGCACGGATCTGCTCCACGCTGCGGAACGGCCCGTCAACGCGCAGCTGCACCCGCTCGGAAGGCGTTTCGAAGAATCCCGCCGGCAGCACCGCGTTCTGCCCTTCCAGGGCCTGCTGCACCTGCTGCAACGGGATGCCCAGGGTGGCCAGCTTGGTGTTGTCGATTTCGATCCAGACCTTCTCGTCCTGCAGGCCGAGCAGCTCGACCTTGCCCACGTCCGCCACCCGCTGCAGTTCCAGCTGGATGCGGTCGGCGTAGTCCTTGAGGATCGCGTAGTCGAAGCCCGGCCCGGTCAGCGCGTAGATGTTGCCGAAGGTGTCGCCGAACTCGTCGTTGAAGAACGGCCCCACCGTCCCGGCCGGCAGGGTGGCCTGGATGTCGCCGACCTTCTTGCGCACCTGGTACCAGAGCTCGGGCACCTCGCGCGAGGGCATCGAGTCGCGTGCCATCAGGATCACCTGCGACTCGCCCGGGCGCGAATAGCTGCGCACGAATTCGTAGCGGCCGGTGTTCATCACCGCCCGTTCGACCCGCTCGGTGACCTGCCTGGAGACTTCCTCGGCGGTGGCGCCCGGCCACAGCGTGCGCACCACCATCGCCTTGAAGGTGAACGGCGGATCCTCGCTCTGGCCCAGGCGCAGGTACGACCAGGCGCCGATCACCGCCAGTGCGACCATGAAGTACAGGACCAGGCCGCGATTGTGCAGGGCCCAGGCGGAGAGGTTGAAGCGGCGCATGGTTCAGTCGGCCTGCGGTTGCACGGCGGCGGCGACCGGCACGTTGTCGCGATCCACCGGCGCGACCGGCTCGCCCTCGCGCAGCAGGTGGCCGCCAGCGGCCACCACCCAGTCGCCCGCCCGCAGTCCGTCGCCGGACACCGGCACGCTCTCGCTGCCCAGTTCACCGGCGACCACCGGCACCCGCAGCGCCTGGCCGCCGCGCACCACCCATACCGCGGCGCCGCCATCCTCGCCGCGCTGCAACGCCGACAACGGCACCTGCAGGTGGCCGACGTCCGCCTCGCCGGGCAGGTACACCCGCGCGCTCTGGCCCAGGGCAACCTGCGCCTGCACCGCGTCGTCCAGCGCCACCCGCGCGGCGAAGCTGCGGGTACGCGCGTCGGCCGCCGGGGCGATCTCGCGGATCCGCGCCGGCAGGCGCTGGCCCGGCACGCTCCAGAGTTCCACCTGCGCCGGATCGCCGACCCGGAAGCGGCCGACGCGATCCTCGGGCAGGTCGATGGCGACTTCGCGGCCACCGTCGGCGGCCATCACGAACACGCTCTGGCCGGCGGCCACCACTTGGCCGGCCTCGGCCTGGCGCGAGGCGATCACCCCGGCGCGCGGTGCGCGCAGTTCGGTATAGCCAGCCTGGTTGCGGGTCACGTCCGATTGCGCGCGGGCGGCACGCACCTGGGCGGCGGCGGCTTCATAGGCGGCCTTCTGCGCCTCGTAGGCCGAACGGCTGACCAGTTGCCGTTCGACCAGCTTCGCGTAGCGATCCCGCTCGCCCTGGGCCCGCGCCAGCTCGGCCTCGGCCGCGGCCAGTTGCGCGCGGGCAGCCTGCGCCTGCAGGGCCTGGTCGGCCGGATCCAATTCGGCCAGCACCTGGCCCTGCTCCACCCGGTCGCCGGCACCCACCGCCCGGCGCACCAACTTGCCGCCGATCCGGAACGACAGCGGGCTCTCCTCGCGCGCATGCACATCGCCGGGGAATCCGAGAGCACCGCCGCCGGCGCCGGCCTGCACCTGCACTACCCAGACGGGGCGGGGCGCCGGCGCCGGCGCTTCCTTGCCGCCGCACGCGGCCAGCAGCGTGGCTGCCAGCAGCACCAGCGCCGGAGCGCCCGTGCGGAGTCCGTTCTTCATCGCGGCCATCCTGTGTTCAATATTGAACCGGTGGGTATGGTATAAATAGAAAACCAAGTAGTCCAGTATTTACGCATGTCCCGCAAGCACGCCGCCACCCTGCCCCCTCCCGCCCCGACCCGGGCCGCCGGCCCCGGCCGGCCGAAGGATCTGGGCAAGCGCGCCTCGATCCTGGAGGCGGCCAAGCGCCTGTTCATCGAGCAGGGCTATCTGGGCGTGAGCATGGACCAGATCGCCGCTGCCGCCGGGGTGTCCAAGCTGACCGTCTACAGCCACTTCGGCGACAAGGAAACCCTGTTCGCGGAGGCCATCGCCGCCAAGTGCCGCGAAGCCTTGCCGGACGACCTGTTCGCCAGTCCGCCCGACGGCCCGCTGCACGAGCAGCTGCGCGCGATCGGCCACGGCTTCTTCGCCCTGATCACCAGCGAGGAGGCGATCAGCATGCACCGGATGATGAACACCCCCGGCACCGCCGAGAATGCGCTGCGCGAGCTGTTCTGGAACGCCGGGCCGCAGCGGGTGCAGGCCGCGTTCGCCGGATTCCTCAGGGACCGCGTGGACGAAGGCCGGCTGCGGATCGACGACGTGGCCCTGGCCGCCTCCCAGTTCTTCTGCCTGCTCAAGGGCGAACTGCACCCGATGATGGCCTGTGGCCTGTGCAACGAGCCCCGCGCGGACGACGTGGCCCGGCACATCGATGCCAGCGTGGACTTGTTCCTGCGCGCATATGGCCGCTGAATCCGCCAGGCGCCGCTGGCGGGCCGCCGCACCGGAGGTGGCGGTGACTTCCGGCACTGCGCCGGGCCCGGCAACGGCGGCGATCCTTGCCGGCAAGCGGCGGGCCGTCCCGGTAGAATGCCTGGCTCCCCGCGCCGGATGACCCCATGACGATCGACTACGCCCGTGCCCGCGAACTGATGGTCGAACAGCAGGTCCGCCCCTGGGACGTGCTGGACATGGCCGTGCTCGACACGATCGGGCGCCTGCCGCGCGAGGCGTTCGTGCCCGAGGCGCAGCGCGCCCTGGCCTACGCCGACCTGGAACTGCCGCTGGGCCACGGCGCCAGCATGATGAAGCCGGTGGTCGAAGGCCGCATGCTGCAGGCGCTGCAGCTGCAGCCGGGCGACAGCGTGCTGGAAGTGGGCACCGGCAGCGGTTACGTCAGCGCCTGCCTGGGCGCCCTGGCGCGCGAGGTGGTCAGCCTGGAGCTGGTGCCGGAACTGGCCGCTGCCGCGCGCGCGCGCCTGGACGCCGCCGGCCTGGGCAGCAACATCCGGATCGACGTGGCCGACGCATTGCAGTACGCGCCCGGCGAACGCCTGTTCGATGCGGTCTGCGTCACCGGCGCGGTGGCCCAGGTCCCGGCCCGGTTCCTGCAGTGGCTGCGCCCCGGCGGACGCCTGTTCGTGGTCCGCGGCCAGGCCCCGGCGATGGAGGCGGTGCGCATCGCCCGGACCGGGACGGTCAACGCCACGGCCACCGAATCGTTGTTCGAGACCGAACTGGGCTACCTGCACGGTGCCGAGCCGGTTCCCCAGTTCCTGTTCTGACCGTCGCCCCACGGCGCGGCCGGCACGACATTCCCCCTCGACGGCGCGCAGGCCACCGCGCGCCGCCCACCCAGAAAGGAAGCCGCTGATGATCCGCCGTACCCTCGCCCTGGCACTGGCCGCCGCCCTCGCCTCCGGTACCGCACAGGCCGCCGACCTGCTGCAGACCTACGAGATGGCCCGTGGCGGCGATACGCAGCTGGCGATCGCCGAGTCGAACACCCTGTACAACAAGGAAGGCCAGGTCCAGGCCCGCGCGGCGTTGCTGCCGCAGCTGTCCGGCGATGCCTCCATCCGCCGCTCGCGCAACGAGCCGGATGGCGTCAGCGGTTCGTTCACCAGCACCAGCCGCAGCTACGGCATCAACGCCAGCCAGACCCTGTTCAACTGGAGCCAGTTCTCCAGCCTGCGCGCGCAGCGCGCACTGGGCCAGGCCGCCGACTACGACCTGGACGCCGCCAACCACAACCTGATCGTGCGCACCGCGGCGGCCTATTTCGACGTATTGGTGGCGATCGAGTCGCTGGCTGCGGCCGAGACCAACGAAGCGGCCGGCAAGCGCCAGTTCGACTACGCCGACAAGCGCCTGGAAGTGGGCCTGGCCCCGATCACCGACGTGCACGAAGCCCGCGCCCAGTACGACCAGGCCCGCGCCAGCACCATCCTGGCGCGCAATGCCCTGGCCGACGCCTACCAGGCCCTGGCCGAGCTGACCGGCCAGCCGGTCGCCAACCTGCGCGCGTTGCCGGCCGACTTCAGGCCGGAACTGCCCAACGTCCATGCCGACGCCGATGGCTGGGTCGCGCGCGCGATCGACAACAACCCGTCGCTGCGCTCCGCGCAACTGTCGGCCGATGCGGCCGAGGCCGGCGTGCAGACCGCGCGTGGCGGCCATTACCCGACCCTGTCGGTGAGTGGCGGCTGGGGCAAGGATGCGAGCTGGGGCGACGGCGTGGGCGGCGGCGGCGGCACCACCGGCTCCGGCACCGGCACCAACGTCGGCCTGACCCTGAGCGTGCCGATCTTCGCCGGCGGCGCGACCCAGTCGCGCGTGCGCCAGGCCCTGGCCCAGCGCGACATCGCCCAGGACCAGTACGAACAGCAGCGCCGCGCGCTGGACCGCAACACCCGCAACCTCTACCAGGCGCTGGTCGCCGGGGTGAGCGAGGTCGAAGCCCGCCGCCTGGCGGTGGTCTCGGCGCAGAGCGCGCTGGAGGCCTCGCAGGTGGGCCTGGAAGTGGGCACGCGCACCGTGCTGGACGTGGTCCAGAACCAGCGCACCCTGTTCGCCGCGCAGGTCGAGTACGCGCGCTCGCGCTACAACTTCCTGCTCAACCGCCTGCTCCTGGCCCAGGCCACCGGCGGCCTGGACGTCGAGCAGTTGCGCCAGGTCAACGCGATGCTGACCGTGGACGCCGAGGCACAGCTGGCCAATCCGCAGCAGTGACGCCCCGCCGGTCCGGCCCGTGTGCCGGATCGCCCGCCGCGAAGGCCGCCCTCGGGCGGCCTTCGTCGTTCCGGCCACCCGGTCCCGGCCGGCGCCCCGCTCAGGCGGCGGGCAAAACGCCCGTTCCGGTCGGCGCCGGCAGTTTGCCGCCGATCAGGGCCAGGGTCCGCTGCAATGCGCCTCGTCCCTGGTCGACCAGTTCGCTGCCCGCTGCGGCCATGGCCCGGCGCAGTCCCGGATCGGCGAGCAACGCCTCCAGCGCATCGCCGACCGCTGCCGCATCGGCGCCGATGTGCAACGCACCGGCCTCCTCCATCTGCCTGGAGATCTCCGCGAAGTTGTGCAGGTGCGGGCCGGTGACCACTGCCGTGCCCACCGCCGCCGGCTCCAGCAGGTTGTGCCCGCCGACCGGCTGCAGGCTGCCGCCGACGAAAGCCACGTCGGCGCAGGCGTAGAACGCCATCAACTCGCCCAGGGTGTCGACCACGAACACCTCGTCGTCGGGGCGCGGCCAGGTATCGCGCTTGCGCGAACCCGTCCTCCAGCCGGCCTCGGCCGCCAGCGCCTGCACCCGCGCGAAGCGTTCCGGATGGCGCGGCGCCCACAGCAGCAGCAGGTCCGGCCAGCGCGCGCGCAGGCGCCGGTGCAGGGCCGCCACCTCCGCCTCCTCGCCCTCGTGGGTACTGGCCGCCACCCACACCGCGCGGCGTGCGCCCAGGGCGGCGGCGAACGCGGCGCGGAAGCCGTCCAACCCGTTCGGCACCGCCACGTCGTACTTGAGGTTGCCCAGCACCTGCACCTGCCCGGGAAGCGCGCCCAGCTTCTGGAAGCGCCGTGCGTCGGCCGCCGATTGCGCGGCCACGCATTCCACCGTGCGCAGCGCGCGCCCGATCAGCGGCCGCACCAGCCGGTAGCCGCGCAGCGAGCGCGCCGACAGCCGCGCATTGAGGATGTACACCGGGATGCCCTGGTCGCGGCAGCCGAACAGCATGTTCGGCCACAGCTCGGTCTCCATGATCAGGGCCAGGCTGGGGCGGAAGTGCTGGAGGAAGCGCGCGGTGCTGCCGGGCAGGTCGTAGGGCAGGTAGACGTGGTCGACCCGCTCGCCCCACAGCGCGCGTACCCGGTCCGATCCGGTGGGGGTGATGGTGGTGATCACCCAGCGGATGTCCGGGCGCTGCTTCAGCAGCGCATTCACCAGGGGCGCCGAAGCGTTGACCTCGCCGACCGAGACCGCGTGCAGCCAGACGCACGGGCGCCCCGGCTGGGTGCCGTAGCTGGCGTAGCGCTCGTCCCAGCGACGGAAATACTCGCGCACCCGGAAGCCGCGCGAAACCAGGTGGTACAGCGCCAGCGGCGAGAGCAGGTACAGCACGAACGAATACAGCGCGCGCAAGGCGCCTTCGCCCGGTTCCTTCCGCATGGCAGCGTTCGACATGGCGCGCAGCATAGCCGAGAGCGCGGGCCGCGGCCGCGCCCAGGCCGTAGAATCGGCCCATGACCGCGCCCGACGAACTGCCGCCGCGCCCGCCCTTCACGCCCCGCCACTGGCCGACATGGCTGGGCCTGGGGCTGATGGTCATGGCCGCGCGCCTGCCCTGGCTGTGGCAGCGCGCGATCGGCCGCGGCGTGGGCTGGCTGGCACTGCGCCTGGCCGGGACGCGCCGGCGCGCGGCCGAGGCCAACATCGCGCTGTGCTTCGCGGACGAATCGCCGGCGTGGCGCAGGCGCCTGCTGGGCGAGAGCTTCGATGCCCTGGGCGTGGGCCTGTTCGAATTCGCCCGCGCCTGGTGGGGCCGCGTGGAGCCGATCCGGCACGGTGTGCGCATCGAGGGACTGGAACACCTGCACGCGCTGCGGCAACAGGGACGCGGAGTGCTGATGGTCTCCGGCCACTTCATGACCCTGGAGATCTGCGGGCGGCTGCTGTGCGACCACGTACCCCTGTCCGGCATGTACCGCCGGCACAAGGATCCGGTGATGGAATGGGCGGTCAAGCGCGGGCGCCTGCGCTATGCCCAGGCGATGTTCGGCAACGGCGACCTCCGTGGCGCGGTGCGCCACCTCAAGCGCGGCGGCTTCCTCTGGTATGCGCCGGACCAGGACATGCGCGGCAAGGACACCGTATTCGCGCCGTTCTTCGGCGTGCCGGCATCGACCATCACCGCCACCCACCAGTTGGCGCGGCTGACCGGCTGCGCGGTGGTGCCGTTCTTCCATCGCCGCGAAGGCGGACGCTACGTGCTGCGGATCGCCCCGCCGCTGGCGGACTTCCCCGGCGAGGACGCGGTCGCCGACACTACCCGGGTGAATGCGGCGATCGAGGCGATGGTGCGCGAAGCCCCGGCGCAGTACCTGTGGATCCACCGCCGCTTCAAGCGCCAGCCGCCGGGCGCGCCGGACCGCTATGCGCGTTCCGGCGGCGACTCCCGCCCGTTGTAGAACCTAAGATCGTGGCGCCGACGGCCAGTCGGCCTCCGCGGGCCGTCCATGCAGGGCGCCGGCATAGAGGCCGGCCAGCAGCAACGCCAGGCCGCCCCAGAACGTCGAATAGAACGCCAGGTGGGTGTTGAGCGGGAACACGGTGACCGCCAGGGCCAGCAGCGCCGGGCGCGCCCGCTCGCGCGCCGCCGCATCCGCATCGCGCCAGCTTCGCCACACCACCCAGGCCGCCAGCACCCACAGCAGCAGGCCGGCGATGCCGGTCTCGCTCAGCAATTCCAGCACCAGCTGGTGGGCATGGTAGGCCTCGCCTTCGCCCCAGGCCGGGGCCTGTCCCGGCGCCGGATCGCAATCGTGCCAGGCGATGCGGAAGCCGCGCACGCCCACGCCGTTGAATGGGTGTGCCCGGGCCATGCACGCTGCCCCTGCCCAGATCCGGGCGCGGCCGGACAAGGCAGCATCCATCGCGGCGTCATCGGCCTGCAGCGCCGTGGCGGTGCGCGCCACGCGCTGCTGCACCTGCGGCGAGGCTGCATATACCGCCACCGCCGCGACCAGCGCGAGCGCGGCGAATCCGGCCAGCCGGCGCGCACCGAGCGCGCGCCAGCCGGAGAAGGCCAGCACCAGTGCGTAGCTGAGCCAGGCCGCGCGCGCGCCGCCGAGCAGGATCGCCACGCCCAGTGCCAGCGCCGCCACGCTCCAACCGATCGCGCCGCGACGGCGCGCGGCCAGCGCCAGCGCGAACGGTGCCAGGCTGGCCAGGACCAGGCCGAGCTTGAGGTTGCACGGGCCGAACACGCCCCCGAGCCGGTCGGCCGTCAGCAACTCCTGCGCATTGCAGAAGCCTTCGCCGCCGGTGGCGCGCTTGAGCGCATCCAGGCTCCAGAACAGCGGGCTGGTGCCAAACGCCGCCTGCAGCAGCGCGTCCAGGGTCCACGCGGCGACGATCCAAGCCAGCCCGTCGAGGACGATGGCGCGCCCGCGCGGCGTGTGCAGCGCGATCGCCACGCCCCACAGGAACGGCAGGTAGCGCAGGTCGGTCGCCACTTCCTTCCATGCCCGCGAACCGGACAGCGCATCCGCTGCGGACAGCAGTTCCGGCAACCAGTAGGCGGCGAACAGCGCGCCCCCCAGCCAGGCCGCGCGCCGGTCCAGCGGCAGCGGCCGGCCCTTGCCGAGGAAGACCGCGCCCTGCACGAGCACCGCCAGCGCGCCCAGCGCGAGCACGCCCTCGGCGATGCCCGGCAGCGGCCACAGCAGGACCAAGCCCAGCACCCAGTAGGGCGTCCAGGCGAAGGCACGCGCCTGCACGGTGTGATGGTCAGCCGGCCAGTTCGGCATACATGTCCAGGGTCTGTCGCTGCATCGCCTGCAGGGTGAACGGAATTGCCGCCGGCGGCGGCGGCGTGCGCAGCAGGCCAGCCGCAGTGCAGGCCAATGCGGCTGCATCGAACGGCGCCACCGCGCCCTGTGGCTGCAGCCGCGCCAACAGTTCGCCCACGCCGCCGTGCGCCCAGCCGAGCACCGGCCGGCCCACCGACAGCGCCTCGACCACGGTGCGGCCGAACGCCTCGGGCTTGCGCGACAGCTGCAGCACCAGGTCGCTGGCGGCATAGGCTTCGGCCATGCGCGAGGTGGGCGCGGTGAAGGCCACCGCCGCGTCCACGCCCAGCGCGCGCGCCTGCGTTTCGAGTTCGGCGATGTAGGCTTCGCGCCCGGCCTCGCGCGCGCCGGGCAACCACAGCCGCGCCTCAGGGAACGCGCCATCGCGCAATCCGGCCAGCAGCTGCAGGGCATCGGCGTGTCCCTTCAGCCGGGTGCCGCGCCCGGGCAGCAACAGCAACGGGCCGTCGCCGGCAAGCGCCGGATGCGCGGCGGCCACGCGCCCGCGCGCGGCGGGGTCCGGATGCGGGCGAGGCGGGAACTGCGCCGGATCGATCCCGCGCGGGATCGTGCGCAGCCGTGCCGGATCGGTGGCCGGGTAATGGCGCAGCACGTAGTCGCGCACCGTGTCCGACACGCACACCACGCGCTCGCCGCTCGTCATCACCGCACTGTAGCGACCCGGCGTGTTCAGGCCGTGCACGGTGGTGACCCAGTGCGGCCGCTGCGCCCGCGGTAGCGCGCGCAGCGCCATCCGCCCCAACCAGGCCGGCAGGCGCGAGCGGGCATGGACGATGTCCACCTGCTCGCGCCGGAACAGCGCGCGCAGGGCCGGCACGTGGCGCACGCTGGCCGGGGACTTGCGGCCGATGTCGAGGGCCACGTGTTCGGCCCCGGATTCGAGCAGGGTCGGCAGCAGCCGCCCGCCGGCCGAGACCACGATCGCGCGGTGCCCGGCGGCGACCAGGGCGGCGGCGATCTCCAGGGTGGAACGCTCGACGCCGCCGGACTCGAGCGCCGGCAGCAGCTGGACCACGGTCAGGCGGCGGTTCACCGCGGCGCCGGGCTGCCTACAGCCAAGCTCAGTCGACCAGCTGGTAGATCGCGCCGCAGTACGGGCACTGCGACTGGTGCCCGGGCTCGTCCTGGATCGGCAGGTACACCCGCGGATGCGAATTCCACAACGCCATCTCCGGGGTCGGGCAGCTCAGCGGCAGGTCGCGGCGCTGCACGGTGTAGCGCTTCTCGGCGTTGGCGGGCGCGTTGGCAAGAGCGGTCATGGCGTGCTGGAGGCGATGCGGAGGCAGGCCGGGATTCTACCGCGTGCCGGGCCCGGCGGGACGCCGTGGGGCCCGCCCCTCTAGAAGCAGGGATCGTGAAGCTCGCGAAGGACGTCGCTGCGCGGGGGTGCTGCCCGAGCGGCACAGGGATGTGCCGCGGCCGCGTGTCGGAGCAGGGACCGCGCCGCCACGCGGCGGGCGGCGCCCTCCGCGCAGCGACGGCCCCGTCCGGAGCCGAAACAAGCCTGCGGACCGCCGGGAAGTGACCTCCGGCCCGCGGCTCAGTTGCCCTTCGGTGCCGACGCCTCGGTGGTGATGCGCAGGGTCACTGCATCGCCCACGTTCGGCGCGTAGGCGCCCACGCCGAACTCGGTGCGGCTGATCGTGGTGGTGGCGTCAAAGCCGATGGTCGGCGCCTTGGTCATCGGATGGACACCGGCCTTGTTCAGGGTCGCGTCCAGCACCACCGGCCGGGTGACGTCCTTGATGGTCAGCTCGCCGGTGACCTTGAGCTTGCCTTCGCCCGCCGCTTCGACCCGGGTGCTCTTGAAGGTCGCGTTGGGGAACCTGGCCGCGTCGAAGAAGTCGGCGCTGCGCAGGTGTTCGTTGAACTTCGGCGAGAACGCTTCCAGCCCCGACAGCGGCAGGGTCACCTGCACGCTCGAGTTGCCGACGTTGTCCGGGTCGTAGACCACGGCGCCCTCGACCTGGCCGAAGTTGGCGAACGGGTTGGAGAAGCCGAAGTGGCTCCATTGCGCCAGCACGTTGGTGTGGGCGGGATCGAGCTTGTAGGTGACCGGCCCGGCGAAGGCCGGGGCGGTGACGAAGGCCAGCAGGGCGGCGGCGGAAAGCAGGCGGATGCGCATGGGTCGTTCTCCGGAGGATGGGGCGGGGATGGGGCCGGTCAGGCGATGCGCGCGGCTTCGTCGAACGACAGCCGCGGCGAGCGCGGAAAGATGCTGGCGGGGTCGCCCTGGCCGAGGTTCACCAGGATGTCGGACTTGATGTGGGTGCCGGCGAAGAAGGCCTCGTCGACCTTGGCGTTGTCGAAGCCGGTCATCGGCCCGGCGTCCAGGCCCAGTGCCCGCGCGGCCACGATCAGGTAGGCCGCCTGCAGCGCCATGCTGCGCAGCGCCGGCTTCTCCCGGTTCTCGCGCGGCCCTTCGAACCAGGCCTTGGCGTCGGTGTGCGGGAACAGGTAGGGCAGCTTGTCGTGGAAGTCCAGGTCGCGGGCCACGATCACCGTGACCGGCGCGTCCATGGTCTTCTGGTAGTTGCCCGGGTCCAGGGTCGGGCCGAGCTTGGCCTTGGCCTGCGCCGACTTCACGAACACGAACCGGGCCGGGGTGGTGTTGGCCTGGGTCGGGCCGAACTTGAGCAGGTCGTACAGCCGGTGCAGGGTCTCGTCGCTGACCTCGCCGGTGAAGGCGTTGTAGGTGCGGGCGGTGCGGAACAACTGGTCGAGCGCGGCATCGTTCAACGGGTGCGGCATGATCGGTCCTCGATGGATGTCGGCGAGCGGCGGCACGCTGCCGCATCCGCTCGCCAGGCAGGGCACCAGTGTAGAGTGTTGCACCTGCGTTGTTGTGAACTCATCCCGGAACGAATTGATGTCGTTTCTGCAACAAAACACCGCGCCCGGAGCCCTCTGGGTACTGACCGACGGCCATGCCGGCAACCTGCGCCAGGCCGAAGCCCTGGCCCGCGCCCTGGGCGAACCGGCCGCGCACGCGCCGCCGACCAGCGCCCCGCTCGACGAGCCGGCGATCGCCACGATGCGCATGCCGCGCGCCTGCAAGGCCTCGATCACCCCGATCTGCGCGAGCCCGCGCGCGCCGCCGGCGCCGAGCACCAGCGCCACGGCCTCGCCGGGGGCGATCGTCGGTGCGCCTGCGGCCGCCATCAGTCGTAGTTCGAGATCGCCAGCTGCAGCATCGCGCGCATCTGCTCGCGCAGCACCTTGGGCTCCACGATCTCGGCGTCGCCGCCGTAGTGCAGCACGTCCATCAGCAATTCGCGCGGCACCGAGTACGGCACCTTCAGTTCGTAGCGCCCGTCCGCGAGGAACCGGCCCTGCTGCTGCGAATGCCAGTGCTCGTCGGCGACCCAGCGCGCCGCCTTGGCGCTGAACACGATGGTCGCCCAGCCCTTGGGCGCGCCGGAGAAGATGCCGTAGCTGCCGGCGAGGTGCGCATTCAGCGCGGCATCCTCGACGTCGCGGGCGACGCCGTCGGCCAGCCGCGCGGCGGAGATGCGGTCGATCGAGAAGCTGCGCAGGCCCTGCTTGTCCTCGTCCCAGGCGTCGAGGTACCAGTTGTCGCGGTAATGCGTGAGCCGCTGCGGGCTGCAGTTGCGCCGGCTCTTCTCGTCGGTCGAGCGCGCGCGGTAGTCGAATGCGAGCTTGCGCCGCTCCAGTACCGCCGAGGCCACGATCCGGAACACGTGCTCGTCCATCCGCCGGCCGCGGTGCGGGATCACTCGCACCCGTTCCACCGGCCAGGTCTTGCCGCCGGAGTGCGCGTCGAGCAGCTTCTCCACGCGTTGCTGCAGCGGCGCCAGCGCCGAGGACAGCATCCCGCCGCTGCTGCGCGACAGCAGCTGCTGCGCGGCGAGCAGGGCGTGCAGCTCCTCGGAGTTCAGCCACAGCCCGGGCAGCTCGAAGCGCTCGGACTCGGCCTTGTCGTAATGGAAGCCGGCCTCGCCGTCGCCGACCAGCGGGGCCATCAGGCCATCGCGCAGGAAGGCGAGGTCGCGGTACACCGTCGCCCGCGAGCAGCCGAGCTCGTCCTGCAGCCGGGCCACGGTGACGGGGCGGCGCGCGGCCTGCAGCACGCGGTGCAGGGCGATGATGCGTTCGTAGCGGTCCATGCGAGGATTATGCCGCCAGCCACGGCCCTGCGCCGTGCCTGCCACGACCCGCCCCATTCCGGATCCGCACCATGTCGAAGACCACCCTCTCGTTGCTGTTGCCCCTCTCCCTGATCCTCGCGGCCTGCACGCAGCCACCGCAGGAATCCGAGTCGAAGGACACCGCCGCAGCCCCCGCCGCACCAGCCAGTCCCACCCCGGCGGCGCAAGCATCACTGCCGGTGCCATCGACGGAAACGGCCGCATCGACCCCCGCCACGACGACCACGCCCGCGGACACGCCGGCGGCTCGCGATGCGGTGCTCGACGCCCTGCGCAAGTTCGCGGCGCTCAAGCGCTACCACGCGACCATGACGATGGTGGAGCGCCCCGGGGCCAAGCCGGTTACCAGCGAGATGGACCATGTGGCGCCTGATCGCTTCCGCATGGTGGTGCCCGGTGCCGGCACCCAGGTGGTGATCGGCGACACCATGTACCTGCAGGCACAGGGACGCACGATGCAGGTTCCGCTGCCCGCCGGCACGCTGGCGAAGTGGCGCGATCCCGCCAGCCTCGCAGCCGCCGCGGACGGCCTGACCGCCGAGGAAGCGGGGCGCGCGATGGTCGCCGGCCAACCGTCGCGCAAGTACATCGTGCGCCAGACCAAGCCCGTGAAGGCCGAGACTGCCTTGTGGATCGGGCCCAAGGGCCTGCCGATCAAGATCGAGACCGCCGGCGGCGCGGATGGCAAGTCCGGGCAGGCCAGCATCCGCTACTCGCGCTACGACGATCCCGCGATCACCATCGAGCCGCCGAAGTAAGCGACCGCCGAGGTGTCCAGGCCGGGGCGCGGCGGGCACAATGCCCGCATGACCGCCGCGCCGCGCGAACCCGCCATCGACCTCTCGCCCTCGCCGGGCGACGAGGTCGTCGCGACCACCTGCTACATGTGCGCCTGCCGCTGCGGCATCAAGGTCTGGCTGCAGGACGGGTCGATCCGCTACATCCAGGGCAACCGCGACCACCCCGTCAACAAGGGCGTGCTGTGCGCGAAGGGGGCCAGCGGGATCATGCAGCATGCCTCGCCGGCGCGCCTGCGCAAGCCGCTGCTGCGGGTGGGCGAACGCGGCGCGGGCGAGTTCCGCGAGATCGAATGGGACGAGGCGCTCGACATCGCGGTGTCGTGGCTGAAGCCGATCCGCGAGCGCAACCCCGATGAACTCGCGTTCTTCACCGGCCGCGACCAGAGCCAGGCGCTGACCGGCTGGTGGGCGCAGCAATTCGGCACGGTGAACTACGCGGCGCACGGCGGCTTCTGCTCGGTGAACATGGCCACGGGCGGGCTGTACAGCGTCGGCGGCAGCTTCTGGGAATTCGGCGAGCCCGACTGGGACCACGCCCGCTACCTGATGCTGTGGGGCGTGGCCGAAGACCACGACAGCAACCCGATCAAGCTCGGCTTGGGCAAGCTGAAGGCGCGCGGCGCCAAGATCGTCGCGGTCAACCCGGTGCGCACCGGCTACGGCGCGATCGCCGACGAATGGATCGGCATCCGTCCCGGCACCGACGGCCTGTTCGCCTTCGCCCTGGTGCATGAATTGCTCCGGACCGACCGCATCGACCTGGACTACCTGGTGCGCTACGCGAACGCGCACTGGCTGGTGGTCGACCACCCTGGCGGCGCGGACGACGGCCTCTTCGCCCGCGACGCCGATGGCAACCCGCTGTGCTGGGATGCGCGGGCCAACGCGGCGACCGATGCGAATGCGATCGACATCGCCCCCGCCGTGGTCGGCACCTACGCACTGGCCGACGGCCGCACCGCGCGACCGGTGTTCCAGCGGGTCGTGGATCGCTACCTCGATCCGCGCTATGCGCCGGAGGCGGTGAGCGCACGCTGCGGCATCCCCGCCGACACCATCCGACGCATCGCCCGCGAGCTGGCCGAGGCCGCCTTCGACAGCAAGCTCAGCCTGCCGGTCGCGTGGACCGACAGCTGGGGCCGCGAACACGCGACGATGGAAGGTCGCCCGGTGGCGATGCACGCGATGCGCGGCATCAGCGCCCACAGCAACGGCTTCCACACCTGCCGCGCCTTGCACCTGCTGCAACTGCTGCTGGGCGCGGTGGATGCACCGGGCTCGTTCCGCTACCAGCCGCCGTTCCCGAAACCGGTCCCGCCGGGCAACCGCCCCGGCAAGGCGCGCGGGCCGGAGGGCGTGCTGGATGCCGCGCCGCTGGGCTTCGTGCACGGGCCCGAGGACCTCGTCGTCGATGCGCAGGGCCAGCCGCGCCGCATCGACCACGCCTACTCGTGGGCGTACCCGCTGTCCGCGCACGGGATGATGCACACGGTCATCCGCAACGCCTGGGCCGGCAATCCCTACAAGATCGACACCCTGCTGATGTTCATGGCCAACATGGGCTGGAACTCGGCGATGAACACCCGCGAGACCATCGCCTGGCTCACCGACAAGGATGCCAACGGCGAGTACCGTATCCCGCGCATCATCTATTCCGATGCCTACGCCTCGGAGACCGTGGCCTACGCCGACCTGGTGCTGCCGGACACCACCTACCTCGAGCGCTTCGACGCGATCAGCCTGCTGGATCGCCCGATCAGCGACGCGGATGCCGCCAGCGACGCGATCCGCCACCCGGTGTTCGACCCGGCGACGCAACCCGGGGCCGATGGCCGCCCGCGCGACGTGCGCGGCTTCCAGTCGGTGCTGATCGAACTCGGCGCGCGCCTCGGCCTGCCGGGCCTGGTGCATGCGGACGGCAGCCCGAAGTACCGCGACTACGCCGACTACATCGTCCGCCACGAACGCGCGCCGGGCGTCGGCCTGCTGGCCGGCTGGCGCGGCGAGGACGGCACGCAGGAAGGCAAGGGCGCGCCGAATCCCGAGCAGCTGCAGCGTTACATCGAACACGGCGGCTTCTGGCATGCGCCGGTGCCCGAGTCTGCGCGCTACTTCAAGATGGCCAATCGCGATTACCTGCAATGGGCCCAGCGCTTCGGCTTCGTGCCCGACGACCGGCCGATCGTGCTGCAGCTGTATTCGGAGACCCTGCAGAAATTCCGCCTCGCCGCGCAGGGGCATGGCTCGCACCAACCGCCGCCGGAACATCGCCAGCGCGTGGCGACCTACTTCGACCCGCTGCCGATCTGGTACGAGCCGTTCGAGCACGACCAGACCTCGCGCGAGGCCTTCCCGCTCAACGCGGTGACCCAGCGGCCGATGTTCATGTACCACGCGTGGGGCAGCCAGAACGCGTGGCTGCGGCAGATCGCCGCGCGCAACTGGCTCTACCTGCATCCGGACACCGGCGCGCGCCACGGTATTGCCGACGAAGACTGGATCGAGGTCGCTTCGCACCACGGCACGATCACCGTGCAGGCGAAGTTCGCCGCCAACGTGCAACCGGACACGGTCTGGACCTGGAACGCGATCGGCAAGCGCAAGGGCGCGTGGCGGCTGGCGAAGGACGCCCCGGAGGGCCGGCAGGGCTTCCTGCTCAACCACCTGATTTCCGACGTGACCCCGAGGGGCGACTACGCCAACGCCGACCCCGTGACCGGGCAGGCCGCATGGTTCGACCTGCGCGTCGCGATCCGCAAGGTCGAGGCCCGCGACGAGAGCGCGCCGCAGTTCGCGCCGCTGGGGTTCGACGAAGCGGACGACCGTCCGCTGCGCTACGGCGCGGGCTTCCGCGCACGGCGCGAGGCAGGCCGCCGATGACCGCGCTGCCGCCGCCGTCGAAGAAGAAGCTCGGCCTGGTGATCGACCTCGACACCTGCGTCGGTTGCCATGCCTGCGCGACCAGCTGCAAGGAATGGAACGCGGGCGGCCTCGCCGGCCCGCTGACCGATGAGCGCCCGTACGGCGAGTCGCCGCAGGGCGTCTGGTTCAACCGCGTGCACAGCTACGAGCTGGAAGCCGATGCAGCCACCAGGCAACCGGCGCAAACGCTCCACTTCCCGCGCAGCTGCCTGCATTGCGAGACGCCCGCCTGCGTCACCGTGTGCCCGACCGGCGCCAGCTACAAGCGCGCCGAGGACGGCATCGTGCTCGTCGACGAGGACAAGTGCATCGGCTGCAAGCTGTGTTCGTGGGCCTGCCCGTACGGCGCGCGCGAGTACAGCGCGGTCGAGGGCGTGATGAAGAAGTGCACGCTGTGCGTGGACCGCATTTACAACGACAAGCTCGACGCAGCGGACCGGCAGCCAGCCTGCGTGCAGGCCTGCCCGACCCGCGCCCGCCACTTCGGCGACCTCGGCGATCCCGACTCCGACGTCTCGCGGCTGGTCGCCGAGCGCGGCGGCGTGGCGCCGATGCCGGAACTCGGCTACGCCCCGACCAACCGCTACCTGCCGCCGCGACCGCGTCGCAGCGGCGACGCCGCGGCCGCGCCGGACACGACACCC
>JAFLEA010000034.1 GCA_017302035.1 Lysobacterales bacterium | reverse complement strand
GACGTCTCTATAGAACGTCAACTGCTCACCCTTGAAATAGCAGCCGCCTCGATGGCCTCGCCTGACCCAGGAAACGCTTCCTTTGGCAAGCGTTTCCCACAGCCGCCGCGGCGCCCGCTTCCAGCACCACCACCACCCGGCCTTCGGACAGCGAATCGCCGACCTTGACCTTGATTTCCCGGACCACGCCATCGGCCGACGACGGCACCTCCATCGTCGCCTTGTCCGATTCCAGGGTGACCAGGCCCTGGTCCTTCTTCACCGTGTCGCCGACGGCGACCAGCACCTCGATCACCGGCACGTCGGCGTAATCGCCGATGTCCGGAACCTTCACCTCGATCGTGTTCGCCATGTGCCCGCCTCCTTACAGCAGCACGCGGCGCATGTCCGCGAGGACCTGGGCCAGGAAACTGGTGAAACGCGCGGCGGCGGCGCCGTCGATCACGCGGTGGTCGTAGCTCAGCGACAACGGCAGGGTCAGCCGCGGCACGAACTGCTTCCCGTCCCACACCGGCTGCAGCGAGGACTTGGACACGCCCAGGATCGCCACTTCCGGTGCGTTGATGATCGGGGTGAACGCGGTGCCGCCGATCCCGCCCAGCGAACTGATCGAGAAGCAGCCGCCGCTCATGTCGGCCGGGCCGAGCTTGCCGTCGCGGGCCTTCTTCGCCAGCTCGCCCATCTCCACGGCGATCTGCAGCACGCCCTTCTTGTCGACATCGCGGATCACCGGCACCACCAGGCCGTTGGGCGTGTCGGCGGCGAAACCGAGGTGGAAGTACTTCTTCAGGGTCAGGTTCTCGCCGGTCGCGTCGAGCGAGGCATTGAAATCGGGGAACTGCTTCAGCGCCGCGGCGCTGGCCTTGAGCAGGAACGCCAGCATGGTCAGCTTGATGCCCGACTTGACCTTGTCCTGCTCGGCGTTGAGCTGTACGCGCAGCGCCTCCAGGTCGGTGATGTCGGCCTGGTCGAACTGGGTGACGTGCGGGATCATCGCCCAGTTGCGGGCCAGGTTGGCGCCGGAGATCTTCTTGATCCGCGACAGCGGCTGGGTCTCGACCTCGCCGAACTTGGCGAAGTCCACCTTCGGCCACGGCAGCAGGTTGAGGCCACTACCGCCGCCGGCCGGTGCGGCCGCCGCCGCGGGCGCGCCGCCGGCGAGCACCGACTTCACGTGGCGCTGCACGTCCTCGCGGGTGATGCGGCCGCCGCGCTCGCTGCCCTTGACCCGGGACAGGTCCACGCCCAGTTCGCGGGCGAACAGGCGCACCGCCGGGGTCGCGTAGGGCACCTTGTCCGGCAGCACGCTGTCGGCGCCGAAATCCACCGGCGGGGTCCGCGGCGACTCGGCGGTCGGCAGCGCGTCCTCCTGGGCGATCTCGCGCTGGGCCAGCTTGTCGGGCGCGGCCGAGGGCGCGACCGGCTCGACCCTAGCGCCGGTCTCGGCGGTGGCCACCGGCACGGGCGCGGCGGCCTTGGGAGCCGCGGCTTCGGCCTTGGCGACCGGCGCCGAGGCACCGTCGCTCGCTTCGATCAGCGCCACCACCTTGCCCTCGGACAGTGCATCGCCGACCTTGACCTTCAGTTCCCTGACCACGCCGGCGAACGGCGCGGGCACTTCCATCGTGGCCTTGTCCGACTCCAGCGTGACCAGGCCCTGGTCCTTGGCGACGGTGTCGCCGACGGCGACCAGCACTTCGATGACGGGGACATCGCTGTAATCCCCGATGTCGGGGACGCGCGCTTCCTTGATTTCGGCCATGCCAGGACTCCGGCGGTCACGGGTGGGAGAACCCCTATTGTGTCCGCCAGGGCCCCACCCGCCAACCATCGCCTATGCTGTACCGCCGCATGGACGGATCCGGCCCCGGGCGGAAACGCTCCGGTTCGACTGTACGCAAGCGGATGTGCGGCTCCGCCGCGTCGCTCAGCGCCCGCTCCAGCGCAGCCGGCGGAAGTCGAACCCGGCCTCGATCCGCGGCTTGACCACCTGGAAGAACGGCGAGACATCGAAGTCGCGCGGCACGTAGAGGCTGTAGTGGCGGATGTGCAGGATCTCCTCGTAGCTCCTGCGGCCGGCCGGGGTGGCGGTATCCAGCAGCTCGATCTCGGGCAGGATCGGGTAGCGGACCGAGTCGAAGGCCTGCGCCAGCAGGGTGGAGCAGATCGCCCGGGTCGGCTCGCCGCTGCCCAGGGCGAGCATGCGCCGCTTCATCGGGTCGGGCACCGGCGGGTACCGCAGCAGGTAGCGCGCCAGGTCCAGCACGTTCTTCAGGTCGTAGCTGTCACCGAGCCGGGCCAGCATGAAACCGGCCACCCGCTCGATCTCCGCCGGCGACAGCCCCACCGGCCGGCAGATCCGCACGTGCAGGTCGCCGAACCCGGACAGCGGCACCGTGCGCACGCCCTCGTTGATGTCGGCATCGACGAACATCGGTTCGCCGCCGTCCGTCTCCGTGCCCAGGCACAACGCCGCATGCGACCAGGTCGACTGGGTCAGGTACTTGATCGCGCTGGCGAAGCGGCTGGTGCCTTCGACCAGCAGCACGTCGCCGCGGCGCAGGGTCGCCAGCAGCAGCTGCGGCCGGCTGCTCGGCCCGTGCCCGTAGCCTTCGCGCGGTGCGGCTAGATGCCGCGCCAGCATCCGTCCCAGCATTCCCAAGGCCATGGCCCCTCCTCGCCGCCTGCACCGGGCAAGGCTAACCGATGGCCGCCGTTCCGATGCCATTGCAGTGCCCGACGCCATTGCCACAGGCGCCAACGACTGCGCGGGTACCGAAGGTCGGTCGGAACGCTTCCCCGCACCGTCTCCCGGAAGCGGCCACGGCTGCCGCGCGGAAGGCCGCCGGTCCCATGCACGACGCGCCGCCCGGCGCGGAGTCAGGGCTGGTCGAGCGGCGGCGCCCGCCCGGCGCCGACCGTGCGTTCGCGGCGCAGCAGGTACAGGCCGCTGGCGACGATGATCCCCGCGCCGATCCAGGTCACCGTGTCCGGCAAGGTGCGCCACAGCAGCCAGTCCCAGGCGATCACCCACACCAGGCCGGTGTATTCCAGCGGTGCGACCAGCGAGGCGTCGCCGCGCATGAATGCGCTGGTCAGCGCGATCTGGCCCAGCGCTCCGGCCAGGCCCATGCCCAGGATCAGCGCCGCATGCTCCCAGCGCAGCGGTACCCAGCCCGGGATCGCCGCCAGGCCCGCGCCCAGCGCCATGATCGCCAGGAACCACACCACCATCGACTGCGGGGTGTCGGTGCGGGTGAGCAGGCTCACCGTCACCGCGGCGACGGCATAGGCGGTGGCCGCCACCAGGACCATCAATCCCGGGAACGAAACGATCCCGTCCACGCCCGGGCGCAGCACCACGAGCACCCCGCACAGGCCGATGGCAATGGCGGTCCAGCGCCGCGGTCCGACCTTCTCCCCCAGCACCGGCACCGACAGCGCGGCCACCAGCAGCGGGGCGACGAAGTAGATCGAATACGCGGTGGACAGCGGCATCCGCTTCAGGGCGTAGACGAAGCAGCCGATCATCACCATACCCAGCACGCCGCGCAGCAGGTGCAGGCCCCAGCGCACCGGGACGATCGAGCGCGGCCCGGCGCTGGCCAGCACCCAGGCCAGCACGAATGGCAACGAGGCCGCGCCGCGCAGCATCGTCACCTGCAGCGGCGGGTAGTGCCCGGCCAGCAGCTTCATGCCCGCGTCCATCAGCGAGAAACTGGCCACGGCGGCCAGCATCCAGGCGACGGCGGCCGGCGGCGAACGGAAGGGCGGTTGCATGCCGCCATTATCCTCCGCCAGCCACGGCCGCGGCCATGCGCCGGGGTTAGAATGCGCACCCCCGCCCTCCTCCGCCACGGCCATGCCCTCCTTCGATATCGTCTCCGAAGTCGACACCCACGAGCTGACCAACGCGGTCGACCAGGCCAGCCGCGAACTCACCACCCGTTTCGACTTCAAGGGCGTGGACGCCAAGTTCGTGCTGGAGGAGAGCGTGGTCAGCCAGTCCGCGCCGAGCGACTTCCAGCTCAAACAGATGACCGACATCCTCAAGCAGCGGCTGACCGCGCGCGGCATCGACATCCGTTGCCTGGAGTTCGGCGACGTCGAAACCAACCTGGCCGGTGCGCGGCAGAAGGTGACGATCAAGCAGGGCATCGAACGCGAGACCGCGAAGAAGATTCAGGCCGCGCTCAAGGACGCCAAGCTCAAGGTGGACAGCCAGATCAACGGCGACAAGCTGCGCGTGAACGGCAAGAAGCGCGACGACCTGCAGGAAGCCATCACTCTGCTGCGCAAGGCCGACTTCGGCATCCCGCTGCAGTTCGAGAACTTCCGCGACTGAGCCGCCGCCATGACCGCACCGCACGACCAAGCGCCCGTCGGCCCCGGCGAGGACGAGGCCATCGCCCTGACCCGGCGCTGGGTGGAGAAGGCCGTGATCGGCCTGAACCTGTGCCCGTTCGCCAAGGCGGTATACGTGAAGGAGCAGGTGCGCTTCGCCTACAGCGACGCGACCACGCCGCAGCAGCTGATCGAACAGCTCGGCGAGGAGCTGCTGCTGTTGCGCGACGTGCCCGCCGACCAGATCGACACCACCCTGCTCGTGCATCCGCACGTGCTGCAGGACTTCCTCGACTACAACGACTTCCTCGACCGGGCCGATGCACTGATCGAAGCGCTGGAACTGGATGGAGTGTTGCAGGTGGCGAGTTTCCACCCCGACTACCGCTTTGCCGACAGCCTGCCGGACGACATCGAGAACCACAGCAACCGCTCGCCCTTCCCCACCCTGCACCTGCTGCGCGAGGACAGCATCGACCGCGCGGTGGACGCCTACCCGGACCCCGACGCGATCGTGGAGCGCAACTACGCCACACTGCGGCGGCTGGGACACGCGGGCTGGCGCGGACTGTTCGAGGGTTGAAACCCGCGCACGGCCGCCCGCACGACCAGGCTCAGGCCACAGGCAACAGCGCCTCCAGCAGCCGCTGCGCCTGGGCCAGCGAACCGACGATGCGGTGTTGCAGCGCGCGCGTCTCCGCATCCGGCTCGAGCAGGTCGGGTACCTGGATCGGGGTCATGCCGGCGGCCAGCGCGGCGCGCACGCCGGTGGGCGAGTCCTCCAGCACCAGGCAGCGCGGCGGCGCCACGCCCAGGCGGGTGGCGGCGAGCAGGTAGACGTCCGGCGCCGGCTTGGGCCGGGCCACGTCGCTGCTGGTGCAGACCGCACCGAAGTACGGCAGCAGTCCCGCGGCGGCCAGCTTGCGCAGTGCCAGCGGGCGCCGGGTCGAGGTGGCGACCGCGCGCGGAATGCCGCGGGCAACCAGCAGTTCGAGCAAGTCGACGATGCCGGGACGGTGGTCGATGCCCGCGTCGGCGACCGCGTCATACAGGATCTCGGCGCGATCCAGCAGCGTCATGGCCGGGGCCTGGCCGATGTGCGCGGACAGCAGGCGCAGGCACAGGGCCTCGTTGCCGCCGACCATCTGCAGCCACAGCGTCGGCGGCAGCGCATGGCCCAACTCGTGCGCGGCGCGCTCCATGCAGGCGTTGATCGCGCGCTCGCTGTCGAGCATCAGCCCGTCCATGTCGAATATCACCGCCTCGGGCAAGAACGGCAGCGGGGCGATCGCCCCGGCCGGGGTCATGCGTCGCCCGCCGCGAACAGCCGCGCCAGGTCGTCCGCCTCCAGCGCGCGCCAGGCGCCTTCGGCCAGGCCGTCCAGCGCGAGTCCGCCCACGCGCGGCCGGTGCAGCGCCTCGACGTGGTTGCCGGCGGCGGCGAACATGCGCCGCACCTGGTGGTAGCGGCCCTCGTGCAGGGTCAGGCGCGCCCGGCGCGGGCCCAGCACTTCCAGTTCGGCCGGCAGCAGCGGGGTGGTCTCCGATTCCAGCATCAGGGTGCCGCTGGCGAACAGCGCGGCCTCGTCGCCGCGCAGGTCGGCGGCGAGCGTGGCCTCGTAGACCTTGGGCAACTTCGACTTCGGCGAGACGATCCGGTGCAGCAGCGCGCCGTCGTCGGTCAGCAGCAGCAGGCCGGTGGTGTCGCGGTCCAGGCGGCCGACGGTGGACAGGGCCGGGTCGCGCAGGCGGAAGCGCGGCGGCAACAGGTCGTGGACGATGCGACCGGGGTCCTTGCTCGAACAGGTGCAGCCGGCCGGCTTGTGCAGCATCAGCACCAGGCCCGGCGGCGGATCCAGCGGCTCGCCATCCACACGCACGCTGCCGTGGTCGAGCGGATCGTCGGCGTACAGCACCTCGCCGGCGGCATCGGTGACGCGGCCCTCGCGGAACATCCACGCCACTTCCCTGCGGCTGCCGTAGCCGAGGTTGGCCAGGTGCTTGACCAGCTTCATCGACTTGGCCATGGCTACGCCTTCACTCCCTCGATCACCTTGAAGCCACCGTCCTCGGCCAGCACGCGGCGGGTGGCGAAGGCCCGCGCCAGCGCCGCCTCGTACGGCAAGTGGCGGTTGGCCACCAGCAGCAGGCGCCCGCCGGGGCGCAGGGCATGCGCTGCCACCTCGATGAAACGCTGGCCCAGTTCGGGGCGGTCGCCGCGGTCGTGGGCATGGAACGGCGGGTTGCTGACGATGAAATCGTAGCCGTCCCGCGGCAGGCCCGCGGCCACGTCGTGCCAATGGAACGACAGCAGCGCGCGTCCCTCATGCCGCGCCAGGTTGGCGCGCGCCAGCTCCAAGGCGCGCGCCTCGGCTTCGTACAGGTCCAGCGCCGTTACCTGCGGCGCGCGGGCCAGCACTTCATCGGCCAGGTAGCCCCAGCCGGCACCGAGGTCGGCACCGTGCCCGCGCAGGTCGGCCGGCAGGTGCGCGGCCAGCAGTGCCGAGGCCGGGTCGATGCGATCCCAGGCGAACACCCCGGGACGGCTGGCGTAGCGGCCTTCGAGGATCGGCCGCGGGGCATCGGCATGGCGCCAGCGCTGCAGCAGCGCGGGGTCGTGCGTGCCGTGCAGCGGCGGGGTCCAGAACACCCGGCAATGGAACTTGGCGAGCGTGCCGGCCAGCCCGGCCAGTTGCCGCAGGTCGCGCTCGCGCGATTTCGCGCCTTCGTCGTTGGCCACCGCGGCGACCACGCGCGCACCGGGCGCGGCCAGCGCCACCGCCCGCGCCAGCAACGCCTGCGCCTCGTCGCGCTGCCGCGGCGGCAGCACCAGCACCAGTGCCGCAGCGGCTGCGTCGTCGAGCCGGGGCCGGACGTCCAGACCGCCCGCGCGCAAGCCGTCGGCCAACGGCTTGAAGCCCTGTTCGCAACCCAGGGCCTGCAGCGGGTACTGGCGCAACGCCCAGCCATCGCGCGCGCGCAGGAAGGCGATGGCTCCCTGTGCCGGCCACGGCAATGCACCGTCGTCGAACGGCAGCAGCAGGGTCTTGAGAGGGGCGTCGTCGAGGGACAAGAAGGAACGGGCGCGGATGGGCGGTCCATTATCCGCCATCGCGGCTGCACGGGGACCGGCGCCGGCCCGCGGCAAAGGCGGCCGGTTCACGCCGCACGCGCTGCCGGCCTGGCGGGATGCAACCGCTGCCGGGCTGACCCAGGTCAAGGCAGCGGCGGCGGGTGTGCGCGATCCTGCGCCTGCACCCCTGGAGCCCGCGATGGATTCCCCGATCTCCCTGGACATCGACGGCGCCCTGGTCGCGCGCGAAATCGGCCTGGAGGTGGCCGAGTTCCGCCGGCTGATGGACGAAGGCAAGATCGCCGTCCTGTGCGAACGCGGCACCGGCGAGGACGCCGGCCGGTATCGCGCATCGTTCTACTATGGCGAGCGCCGGGCCCGCTTGGTGGTCGATTCCCGCGGCAGGCCGGTATCGTCCTGATCCCGGGCCCGCCGGCGCACGCCCGCGGCTACAGCGAACCGAACGCCTTCAGCACCAGGGCCGCGCCCAGGGCCAGGAATACCGCCGCCATCACCGCATCGGCGTTCGCCTCGAGCCATTCGCGCAGCCTGGCCAACAGCGGCATGGCCTTGCCCGGCGCGATCATGAAGGCGGACAGGGGCAAGGCCACGCTCAGCGAGGACGCCAGCGCGAACCCGAACACGCCCGATGCCTGACGCAGGGGCCCCATGTCGCCCGCGCCGATGGCGACGCCGCCGGCGACGGCCAGCAACAGCACCTTGGGATTGGCCGCCGACAGGGTCAGGCCCAACAACAGCGCATGCCGGGGCGTGG
Organism: Lysobacterales bacterium; assembly: GCA_017302035.1. GTDB lineage: Bacteria > Pseudomonadota > Gammaproteobacteria > Xanthomonadales > Xanthomonadaceae > Pseudoxanthomonas. Next base: position 20,666 of record JAFLEA010000034.1, on the reverse strand, counting down.
CCGACTGCACGCCCTGCAGCCAGGCCGGCGTCGCGCCGCGGCCGCGGGCACGCCAGCGCATGGCGCCGAGCACCAGCAGCGCCCCGCCCAGCAACAGGCCGGCCCAGGCCCTCCAGCGCGCCGGCGCATCCGCGCCGTGCGACGCGTCCACGATCGCGACCGCCAGCCCCGCCACCAATGCCACCCCGAGCCACCAGCCAGCCAGGAAGGCAGAAGCCGCTGCGCGCGGGCGCGGCGTCAGCAGCAGGACGATCGCCGGAATGATGGCGAAGGGCGACAACGCGATGGCGACGGCCATGGGCAATGCGGCCAGCATCCGCGCTCCTCACCGTCCCCGGATGACGGGGGACCGCCGGCGGTCATTCCTGGCCATCAAGGTGCTCCTCCGCCTGCGGTGCCGCCGCCGCGCCCGCGTGCAGGCGCACGATGCGCCAACCGGTGATGCCCAGCAGCAGGGTCAGCAGCGGCGCGACGTAGTTGAACACCGCGTACGGCAGGTAGGCGATCGTCGGCACCCCGAGCACCACCGACATGTAGGCACCGCAGGAATTCCACGGCACCAGCGCGGAGGTGACGATGCCGGCATCGCCGACCGCGCGCGAGAGGTTCTCCGGCGCCAGCCCGCGCCGGGCGAACTCGTCGCGGTACAGGCGGGTGGGCAGCAGCAGCGCGATGTACTGGTCGCCGGCGGCCAGGTTCAGCCCGAGCGCGGTGCCGACCACCGAGGCGAACAGCCGGCCCATCGAGCGCGCCCGGTGCAGCACTGGCGCCACCAGCTTGGCGAGCAGGCCGAAATCGTCGACCAGGATGCCGAAGGTGACCGCGCCGATGATCAGCCAGATGGTCAGCAGCATCGAGTCCATGCCACCGCGCGAGAGCAACGCATCGACCTGGGCCATGCCGGTATCGGCGTGGAAGCCGTTGGCCATCGCCAGCCATACGCCCTTGATCGCGGCCACCGGCGCGGCCGTGCCCGGTTCGGCCACGAACTGGGCCACCGCCTGGGGCTGCATGAACGTGGCCATGACCCCGGCCAGCAGCGCCGCGCTCATGATCGCCAGCACCGCCGGCACCTTGCGCACCGACATCCCCAGCAGCAACAGCAACGGCAACAGGTTCCAGGGCGTGATCCGGAACAGTCCCTCGATATGCTGCAGTTCGGCATGGGTGACCACGGCGGGCAGCGCGCCCGGGCGGCCCGCGCCCAGAAGCACGAACGCGAGCAGTGCGACCAGGCCGGCGGGGATCGTGGTCCAGGCCTGGGTGCGGATGTGGCGGAACAGCTCGACTCCGTTCAGCTGCGCGGCCAGCACCGTGGTTTCCGACAGCGGCGAGATCTTGTCGCCCACGTAGGCGCCGGAGATCACCGCGCCGGCGGTCAACGCCGGCGATATCCCGAGCATCTGCGCCAGCCCCATCAGGCCCACGCCGACCGTGCCGGCGGTGGTCCACGAGCTGCCGATGCTCAGCGAGATGGCCGCGCACACCACGAACGCCACCGGCAGGAATACCGAGGGGCTGATCAGCTTGATCCCGTAGTACACCAGGGTGGGGATCGTGCCGGACATGTTCCAGGTGCCGATCAGCGCGCCCACCGCGAGCAGGATGAAGATCGCGCCCACCACCGTGGCCAGGCCCTTCTGCCCGGACTGGGCGATCTCCTCCCAGGCGTGGCCGTTCTTGAGGATGATCGCGACGGCGACCATCGTCGCCAGGATCATCGCCACCTGCATCGGCCCGTCGACCGCGGCCAGGCCGAACAGCGCCACCGAGGCGCCGACCAGCAGGACCAGCACGATCAGCGGAATCGCCGCATCGAGATAGGACGGCGGCTTCGCTTGCCGCGGCGTGCTTGCTTCTGCCATGTGCCCCTCCCCGGGCGGCCACGGCAACGACATTCAGGAGTTCGTGCACGGCCGGCAGGCGCCAGCCTAGCGGAAGGCGCGGGAAGGCGCCACGAAGCGAGGAGCCGGACCTCGCCTCTCTGCGCCGGGCTCTCAGCCGCGGTACTGCAGCGGCACCCGCTTCACCGCGCACAGCAGGCGGTAGCTGCTGGTCTGGCTGTGGGCCACGACCGCGGTCGCGGGTACCTGTGCACCCCACAGTTCCACCCGGCTGCCGATGCCGGCCTGCGGATGGTCGGTGAGGTCGACGGTAAGCATGTCCATCGAAACCCGGCCCGCCAGGCAGCCGGTGCGGCCGTCGATGGCCACGGGAGTGCCTGCGGCCGCGAACTGCGGGTAGCCGTCGGCGTAGCCCATCGCGACCACCCCGATCCGGGTCGGTGCCTGGGTGACGAAGCGGGCGCCATAGCCCACCGGCTCGCCGGCGGCCAGGTCGCGCACGGCGATCACCCGCGACTCCAGGGTCATCACCGGACGCAGGGCCGCGGCGGCTTCGTGCGCCTGCGTGAACGGGGACACGCCATACAGCATCAGCCCCGGGCGTGCCCACTCCGCGCATGCCGATGGCCAGCCCAGCAGGGCCGGCGAATTGCTCAGGCTGCTCTCGCCGGGCAGGTCGCCGGCAACGGCCTCGAAGCAGGCCAGCTGTTCGGCGGTGCGCGTACTGTCCAGTTCGTCGGCGCGGGCGAAATGGCTCATCTTCACCATCGCGCCCACGTGCGGCAACGCGCGCAGGCGTTGCCAGGCGTCGCGGTAATCGGCCGGGTCGAGGCCGACCCGGTGCATGCCCGAATCCAGCTTCAGCCACACGTCCAGCGGCCGCGACAGCGGCGTGCGCTCCAGCGCCTCCACCTGCCAGGGCGCGTGGACCACGGTCCACAGGTCGTGCCGCACCAGCAGCGCCAGCTCGTCGGCGTCGAAGAATCCTTCCAGCAGCAGGATCGGCCTGGCGATGCCGGCCTCGCGCAGCGCCAGCGCTTCCTCGATGCAGGCCACCGCGAAACCGTCGGCCTCGTCCTGCAGCGCGGCCGCGCAGCGCAGCGCGCCATGGCCGTAGGCGTCGGCCTTGACCACCGCCAGCGCGCGGCCGCCGCCGAGGCGACGCGCCAGCCGGTAGTTGTGGCGCAGGGCTTCCAGGTCGATCAGGGCGCGGGCGGGACGCATGGCCGGATCAGGCGCCGTTCGCCGCGATCGGGTGGCGGCCGTAGCGGGAGATGTCCAGGCCTTCGGTGCTGATCGCCGTCGGACGGCGGGCGACCAGGTCGGCCAGGTAGCGGCCCGAACCGCAGGCCATCGTCCACCCCAGCGTGCCGTGGCCGGTATTGAGGAACAGGTTGCGCAGCGGGGTGGCGCCGACCACCGGCGTGCCGTCCGGCGTGGCCGGGCGCAGGCCGGTCCAGAACTCGGCGCGGGCCAGGTCGCCGCCCTTCGGGTACAGGTCGTTGACCACCCTCTCCAGGGTGGCGCGGCGGCGCGGCTTCAGGGCCAGGTCGAAGCCGCACACCTCGGCCATGCCGCCGACGCGGATGCGCTGGTCGAAGCGGGTGATGGCGATCTTGTAGCTCTCGTCCAGCACGGTGGAATTGGGCGCCATCGACGCATCGACGATCGGGATGGTCAGCGAGTAGCCCTTGAGCGGATATACCGGCAGACGGATGCCCAGCGGCCGCAGCAGCTTCGGCGACCAACTGCCCAGTGCCAGCACGTAGCGGTCGGCGGTTTCCAGCTTGCCGTCGATGCGCACGCCGGTGACGCGCTCGCCATCGGCCTGGATTGCCTCGATGTTCGCGCCGTAGCGGAACTCCACGCCCTTGGCCTGCGCCAGCGCCGCCAGCCGCTCGGTGAACAGCCGGCAATCGCCGGTCTGGTCGCCGGGCAGGCGCAGCGCGCCAACCAGCAAATCGCCGGTGGCCGCCAGCGCCGGCTCCACCCGGGCGATGCCGGTTCGGTCGAGCACTTCGTAGGGCACCCGGGCCTCGTCCAGCACCGCGATGTCGCGCGCGGCGGCATCGAGTTGGGCCTGGGTACGGAACAACTGGGTGGTGCCGAGCTTGCGCCCTTCCCATTGCAGGCCGGTGAGCGCGTGCAGTTCGTCCATGCAGTCGCGGCTGTACTCGGCCATGCGCACCATGCGCTCCTTGTTCACCGCATAGCGCGAGGCGGTGCAGTTGCGCAGCATCTGCGCCAGCCACAGGTACATGCCCGGATCGAGCGAGGGCGTGATCGACAGCGGCGCATGGCGCTGGAACAGCCACTTGAGCGCCTTCAGCGGCACGTCCGGCGCGGCCCACGGCGAGGCGTAGCCGGGCGAGATCTGGCCCGCGTTCGCATAGCTGGTGCCCAGCGCCGGGCCCGGCTCGCGGTCCACCACGGTCACCTCGAAACCGGCGTTGGCCAGGTACCACGCACTGGTCACCCCGATCACGCCGCTGCCCAGCACCAGAACTCGCTGCATCGCACGAACCCCCGAATTAGGCGCTTCCACTGGATGAACCGGAAGCGGCCGGCAAGGTGCGCAGTATATGGATGGATATATGGTTGTTTTATCCGATTTATCAAAATGTTAAGGTGAAATCACCTGAACCTGCAGGCTTCCACGGAATTTTTCATGGCCGACCGCCCCGCCCGCCCCCACCCCGTGCGCAGCCGCGACCTGGACCGCATCGACCGCCACATCCTGCGCGTCCTGCAGCAGGAGGGCCGGATCTCCTTCACCGAACTGGGCGAGCGCGTGGGCCTGTCCACCACGCCCTGCACCGAGCGCGTGCGCCGCCTGGAGCGCGACGGGGTGATCGAAGGCTACTACGCCCGGCTCAACCCGCACGCGCTCAAGGCCGGATTGCTGGTGTTCGTGGAGATCAGCCTGGCCTACAAGTCCGGCGACATCTTCGAGGAGTTCCGCCGCGCGGCGCTGAAGCTGCCCAACGTGCTGGAGTGCCACCTGATGTCCGGCGACTTCGACTACCTGCTCAAGGCGCGCATCTCGGAGATGGCCTCGTACCGCAAGCTGCTGGGGAGCAGCCTGCTGACCCTGCCGCACGTGCGCGAGTCGAAGAGCTACATCGTGATGGAGGAGGTGAAGGAAACACTGGTGCTGGCGATTCCGGATTGAACGCGGTGCCGCCGCCCCCAGCCGGTCCACGCGGCCCCCCGCTCGATGGGCCAGCCAGTGGCCAGGTGCCGCAGCGCTCCTTCCGGCTGGCCACGGACACGACGGAAAAGGCGCACTATTCACGGCGGCGCTCTCCGGGGAACGGGAATGGTCAAGAGGACGTGGGGCGCATATTTCCCCATCGTCAGCGCGCTATTGCTGTTCTTGAGCATAGCCGCCTTTTCCGACAACCTGTTCACGGATGTCGGCCAACCCAGCAACAGCGACCCGAAGTTCGTCGTCCACGGCCTGTTCGGGTTGGCGTGGTACGTGCTCCTGGCAATACAGGCGAACCTTGTCCGGACCCGCAATCTCAAGCTGCACAGGAAGCTGGGAATCGCCACTTTCGTCGTGGCGATCGGCGTGACCCTAAGCACCCTCTACATTTTCGCAGTCATATGGAACGGATGGGGCAACATGGCGGCGGACGTCCGCGCCAACCGCCTCTTCCTGCCCGGCTACGCCGCGTGCCTTCTGCTCGCCTGGCTCAGGCGCGGGCAACCGGACTGGCACAAGCGGTTGATTTTCACCGGCACGTTCTTCATGTTGGGGCCCGTGCTTTCGCGCGCCTACGACCCGCTGGTCGTGTCGTGGATGGGACCGCTGTTCCCCGCCTTCACCGCGCGGGTGGACGCGGTCGGGTTCCTCGCGTTCCATTGGGGCATCTGGATCGGGCTCTTCCTGTCGCTGGCGCTTTACGACTGGAAGACGCTGCGCCGCATTCATCCGGTGACGTCGGCAGGGTTCGTCTGGTTCGTACTGGCATGGCTGATCGGCATACTCACGTAGACGATTCCGCAACGACGGGGAGCGAACCATGGACACGGCACCGGAAATCTCCGGCATTCGGCAGATCGCCATCACCGTCGGCAGCGTCGACTCGGCGCTGCGCTTCTACCGCGACATCCTTGGCCTCGACTTCCTGTTCAGCGCCGGTCCCGACCTCGCCTTCCTGGACGCGGGAGGCATCCGCCTCATGCTGACCACCCCGCAAGGCGCCGGCGCCGTGGGCGCGAACTCGACGCTGTACTTCAAGGCCTCCGACATCGCGGCCACGCATTCGGCGCTGGTGGCGCGCGGTGCCACGAGTGAACGGGAACCGCAGCTCACCGCAAGAATGCCGGACCATGAATTGTGGATCGGGTTCCTGCGCGACCCCGATGGCAACCTCGTCGGCCTGCTGGAGGAGCGCCTGTCTTGAACGTCGCCGACTCCGCATGCGGCCCCTGCCGGCGCAGGCCGTGGCACGCACGAACGCTGTCCTGGCTGTGCCTCCTGCTCCTGGCGCAGCCGGCGATGGCCGCATCGACCCGGGACATCGCCTGGCAGCCCCCCGCCGGTGCGGATCCGGCGCAGGTCGACGCCTCGCTGGCGCGGATGTCGCAAGCCCTGCTCGACGGGGAAGGCTCCGCGGAACTCACTCCCGCGCAGCGCAGTCATCTGCAGATCGTCGCCGGCCGCGATGCGGAGGCCGTGGCCACCATCGAAGCACTGATCGCTTCGCTCGTGGCCGAGGGCAATGCCAGCCGGGCGCAGCGCTGGACGCCCTATTTGCTGCTGGTCGAGGCCCGGGCCGCCGCGCCGCGCGGTTTCGAGCACGCCTATGCCGACGCATTCAGGGCCAGGTTCGCCGGGCTGGACGATGTCGCCGCGCTGCAGGGCCACTACTGGTTCACGGCCGACGCGGAACGGGCCTACGCGCAGTTGCAACAGGCGCTGGCCGGGCACGCGGGCGACACCACGATCCCGCGCGATGCGGCACTGGGCCTGGCCGGCCAGGCCGCCTTCGTGCACGCCGCCCGGGCCGCCGGCGCATTGGCACCCGCGCTGGTGCGCGAGGACCAGGAACGGCGCTTCCTGATCGACGATGCGGTGCTGATTCCCGCCGGGGACGGGATCGTGCTGTCGGCACACCTGGCGCGCAGTCGCGGCACCACCGGGCCATTGCCGGCGGCCATGCAGTTCACGATCTATGCCGATCCCGTGCAGAACCGCGCGCTGACGCTGCAGGCCGCGGCCCGCGGCTATGCGGGCATCGTCGTGGACGCGCGCGGGAAGCGCCTGGGCACCGGCACCATCGCGCCCTACGAGCACGAGGGCGAGGATGCGAACGCGGCGATCGACTGGATCAGCCGGCAGCCGTGGAACGACGGCCGGGTCGCGATGTACGGCGGCAGCTACTCGGGCTTCGCCGCGTGGGCGGCGGCCAAGCACCGGCATCCGGCGCTGAAGGCCATCGCGCCCTACGTGGCGGCGATCCCCGGCCTCGGCCTGCCGATGGAGAACAACGTCTTCCTGAGCGCCAACTACGCCTGGCCGTTCTACGTCGCCAACAACCGGCTGCTCGACCATGAGGTCTACGCCCAGGCGGAGCGCTGGAGGGACCTGCCCGGCCGTTGGTACGCATCCGGGCGTCCGTACCGCGAAATCGACCAGGTGGACGGCACCCCGAACCCGTGGCTGCAGCGCTGGCTTTCGCACCCGAGCTATGACGCCTACTGGCAGTCGATGGTGCCGTATGGCGAGCAGTACGCGGGCATCACCATCCCGGTGCTGTCGATCACCGGCTACTACGACGAAGGGCAGATCTCCGCGCTGCACTACTTCAAGGAACATCTGCGGCACCTGCCCGATGCCGACCACACCCTGCTGATAGGCCCGTACGACCATTTCGGGGCGCAGGTGCCGTTCAAGCCGATGCGCCTGGGGGGCTATGCGCTGGATGCGTCGGCGCAGTTCGATACGCAGGCCCTCACCTTCCAGTGGCTGGACCATGTGTTGCGCGGCAGCGAACGTCCCGCGCTGCTGGCCGACCGGGTCAACTACCAATTGATGGGCGCCGACCGCTGGGGCCACGCGCCCACGCTCGACGCCGCTGCCGGCGGCCATGCCACGCTGCACCTGTCGCCCGAACGCGACGGCGCACACCATCGCCTGAGCAGGATCGCGCCCCGGCCAGGCGGCCATCTGAGCCAGGTCGTGGACTTCGCCGACCGCGACAGCGAGGGGCACGCCTACTATCCGAACCCGATCATCCGCGACTCGCTGGAGCCCGACGGCGCCCTGTCCTTCGTCAGCGAGCCGTTCGACCGGCCGGTCGATGTGGTCGGCACCTTCTCGGGCGAGCTGAAGGTGCGCATCGACAAGCACGACTTCGACTTCTCCGTGTCCCTGTACGAACTCAGGCCGGACGGCAGCACCATGCAGCTGTCCTACTACGTGGGGCGCGCCAGCCATGTCCGCGACATGAGCGTTCGCACCCTGATCGAACCGGGCCAGTGGACCACCCTTCCCTTCGAGCGCACGCGCATGACCGGACGCCGGATGGCGCCCGGCAGCCGGCTGCTGGTGGTCGTGGACGTGCTCAAGGAACCCATGCACCAGGTCAACCACGGCACCGGCCGGGACGTCAGCGGCGAATCGATCGCCGATGCGGGCACGCCGCTGCACATCGACTGGCACTCCGACAGCCGCATCCGCATCCCCATGCGGCCGGTCGGCGAGAGCCAGGACCCCCGCTAGCCGGGCTGCAAGGGACGACCTTCCCGTACATGAAAATCGGAATCCAGACCTGGGGCAGCCATGGCGACATCCGCCCGTTCGTGGCCCTGGCCGACGGCCTGCAGGCCGCGGGCCATGACGTGACCCTGGTCGCCACCTGCGTGGACAGCGACCGCTACAGCGGACTCGGCGCCAGGACGGGCTTCAAGTTCCAGGCAGTCGCAACGCCCGTGATGGCGGACAAGCGGCAACTCGAGGAGACCGGACGCGCGCTCCTCCGCGAGCGTGACCCGATCGAGCAGACGCGGCTGGCCATCGAACGCTTCCTGCTGCCGGCCGAGGCGGAAATGCTCCGGGCATCGGACCGGCTCTGCGCCGAGAACGCACTGGTCATCGGGCATTACTTCCTCTACACGCTGGGCGCCGCGGCCGAGCGGCACGGCCGCCCCTGGGTCAGCGTCGCGCTCGCCCATGGGGCGGTGCCTTCCTCGTTCCGCCCGCCCTCGGGCGTTCCCGATCTCGGCGCGCTCGGCAATCGCCTGGCCTGGCGCCTGGCAAGGTTCGTGCTGAACAGACGCCTGAAGCGGTACCCCGATCGATTGCGTGCGAAGTACGGGCTCGGGCCGGCGCGCGACCTGATCGACAGTGTCTGGGCATCGGAATGCCTGACCTTGCTCGCCATCAGCCCGACCCTGTGCGAGAGGCAACCGGACTGGCCTGGCCACTACCTCGTTTGCGGGTCCCTGGACACCCAGGAGCCGGTGGCGGAGGGCGGCGTCACCGAGTCCCTGCGGGCATTCCTGGCAGGCGGCACCCGTCCGGTATACCTGACCTTCGGAAGCATGGTCTCGGGCGGCGACGAGAGGCAGACAGTCGCGCTGCTGACCGATGCGGCCAGGACGGCTGGGGTGCGGGCGATCGTGCAGGCGCCGCACTGGAGCGAACTCGGATTCGCATCGGACGACCGGATCCACTACGTGGATTCCGCTCCGCATTCGGCGGTGTTCCCCGTGTGCGGACTGGTCGTCCACCATGGCGGGGCGGGAACCTCGCATGCCGCGTTGCGTGCCGGGGTGCCCGCGGTGGTCGTCGCGCACACGGCCGAGCAGGAACTCTGGGGGCGGGAGCTCGAGAGGATCGGCGTCGCCTGCGAGCCGATCCCGCGCAGGAACGCGACGCCTGACCGAATCGCCGCGGCCATCGGCCGGGTGGCGCGCTCCGGAGCGATGGGCGAGCGCGCAAGGACGCTGGGCGCGGTGGTCTCGGCAGAGGATGGCGTTGCGACCGCCGTGAACCTGATCGGCGACCGGTTCGCGAGCTGACGCTTCCGGCCGGCACCGCTTCGGTGCCGGCCGGAACCCCGCTCGTCTACCCCCGCCCGGCCTCAGTCGGCCCAGCGCACCGCCGAGGCCGTCTTCGGCAACACCTGCACCGACAGCGGCTGGTCGTGCTGGAGCAGGTCGATCGCGTCGGCCAGGATCGCGGCGGCCTCGCGCTGCAGCGGATCCGGGCGCTTCTCGGCGGCCTTCTCGCGTGCGGCGTCGCTGACCACGTCACGCTCGTTGGCGGTCAGGCCGTCGTCGGCGTCCTCGGCCAGCGGATCCAGGTCCAGGCCGCGCTGCTTGCGAATCGCCTGGCGCTCCTTGCGCTGGGCCTCCTGGCGGTCGCGCTCGGCGCGGCGCTCGGCCTCGTTGAGCGAGAGGTACTTCTTCGCCGCCTCGGCGCGGTAGTGGGCCACGTCCTCGCTCCACCACTGGAACTCGAGGTCGTCGGCGATGCGCCCGGCATGCAGCCGCTGCAGTTGCGGCAACAGCGGCGCGAAATTGCCGTAGCGGGCGTGCGGCACCCCGGCGATCCGGGTCCACGGCAGCGCATTGTCGTAGGTGCTCTCGCCGAACTCGTTGGCGTCCACGCTCAGCGGATAGGCGATGTCCGGGACCACGCCCTTGTTCTGGGTGCTGCCGCCGTCGGCGCGGAAGAACTGGGCGATGGTCAGCTTGACGTTGCCGTAGCGCGGGCCCTCGCCGGCCGCCGGCCAGCGGTCCAGGTCGAGCATGTTCTGCACCGTGCCCTTGCCGAAGGTGGTCTCGCCGATCACCAGCGCGCGGCCGTAATCCTGCATCGCGCCGGCGAAGATCTCCGAGGCCGAGGCCGAGCCGCGGTTGACCAGCACCGCGAGCGGGCCGTCCCAGGCCACGCCTGGAGTGCGGTCGCTGTAGACCTGCACCCGGCCGCCGGATTCGCGCTGCTGCACCACCGGGCCCTGGTCGATGAACAGGCCGCTCAGCTGCACCGCCTCGTCCAGCGATCCGCCGCCGTTGTTGCGCAGATCCAGGACCACGCCGTCCACGCCCTTCTGCTTGAACTCGCCCAGCAGCCGGGCCACGTCGCGGGTAGCCGAGGTGTAGTCGCTGCCGTTGCGGCGGCGGCCCTCGAAGTCCTGGTAGAAGGTGGGCAGCTCGATCACGCCGATCAGGCGCGCGGGCATGTCGCCCTGCGCGGGGATGGTGTAGGTCTTGGCCTTGGCGGCCTGCTCGGCCAATTGCACGCGGGCGCGGGTCAGGGTCAGCGTGCGGTGCTCGCCGTCGATGCCGGCCTCGGCCGGGATGTATTCCAGCTTGACCTGGGTGCCCTTGGCGCCGCGGATCTTGCCGACCACGTCGTCGATGCGCCAGCCGATCACGTCCTCGACCGTGCCGGACTTGCCCTGGCCGACGCCGACGATGCGGTCGCCGGTCTTCAGGGTGCCGTCCAGCGAGGCCGGTCCGCCGGGGATGATCTCGCGGATCACCACGAAGTCGTCCTGGCGCTGCAACTGCGCGCCGATGCCCTCCAGCGACAGCGACATCTGCTGGTTGAAGTTCTCGGCGCTGCGCGGGTTGAGGTAGTCGGTGTGCGGGTCCACCGAGGCGGTATAGGCGTTGAGGAACAGCGCGAACACGTCCTCGCTCTTGAGCTCGTTGACCGAACGCGCGAGCTGGGCGTAGCGCTTGTCCAGGGTCTTGCGGATCTCGGCCGGCTCCTTGCCGGCGATCTTCAGCCGCAACCAGTCGTTCATCACCGACTTGCGCCACAGCTCGTCCAGCGCCGCGCCGTCAGCGGCCCAAGGCGCTTCCTCGCGGTCGTAGTCCCAGCGTTCCTTGCCGCCGAAATCGAAGGCGGCCTTGTCGAGCAGCTTGCGCGCATAGGCCACGCGCTGCTCCACCCGCTCGCGGTACACGGCGAACATCGCGAACGCCGCCGACGGGTCGCCCTGGCGGACCGCGGCGCCCAGCTGGTGGCGGTAAGGCTCGAAGCGGGCGATGTCGGCGGCGGTGAAGAACTGGCGGTTGCGGTCCAGCGATTCCAGGTAGCGGCGGAAGATGTCCTCCGACAACGCATCGTCGGCCGGGCGCGGGCGATAGGCCAGGCGGCTGTCGGACAGCGCGCCGTAGACCATCTTCGAGATCGTGGCCTGGTCGGCGGTAGGCGCGATCGCCACCTGGTCCTTGCCGTCCGGGCGCGCCAGCAGGGCGAGCGGGACGGCCAGCAGGAAGGCGGCCAACAGGGAGCGGAAAGCGGGGGGTTTGCGGTTCATTCGGGACTCGTGGCCGGCGACGGGCCGGTCGGGACAGGCTGCTCGGGAACTGTGACCTGGAACAGTGCCGGAAGTTGCAGGCACGGCCGCGACGGTCCGTTGCAGGCTACCGCAGCGGCCCGCGCAAAGGTGAACGGAGCGGTCCCGGTGCGCGCGGCCCAGGCCAGCCACCCACCGCCGCCCGGCGTCAAGCCCCGGCGGCGACCCCTGCCCCGGCCGCCTGGCGGTCGGCATGGTAGGACGAACGGACCATCGGTCCGGAAGCGACGTGGCTGAAGCCCAGGCCGTTGCCGTACCGCTCCAGCTCCTGGTACTCCTCGGGGGTCCAGTAGCGCAACACCGGGTGGTGGTGAGCGGTGGGCTGCAGGTACTGGCCGATGGTGACCATGTCCACGTCGTGCGCGCGCAGGTCGCGCAGGGTGGCCTGGACCTGGTCCAGGGTTTCGCCCAGGCCGAGCATGATCCCGGACTTGGTCGGGATCGACGGATGCCGGCGCTTGAATTCGCGCAGCAGGGTCAGCGACCACTGGTAGTCGGCGCCGGGACGCACGTTGCGGTACAGGTCCGGCACGGTCTCGATGTTGTGGTTGAACACGTCCGGCGGGTTGGCCGCCAGGATTTCCAGCGCCCGCTCCATGCGGCCCTTGCCGCGGAAGTCCGGGGTGAGGATCTCGATCCGGGTGCCGGGGGCGCGCTCGCGGATCGCGGCGATGCAGTCGACGAAGTGCTGGGCACCGCCGTCGCGCAGGTCGTCGCGGTCCACGCTGGTGACCACCACGTACTTCAGCCCCATGTCGGCGACGGTCGCGCCCAGGTGGGCCGGCTCGCCCGGATCGGGCGGCTTGGGCCGGCCGTGGGCGACGTCGCAGAACGAACAGCGCCGGGTGCAGACCTCGCCCAGGATCATGAAGGTGGCGGTGCCGTGGCCGAAGCACTCGTGGATGTTCGGGCAGCTGGCCTCCTCGCACACGGTGACCAGGCGGTTCTCGCGCAGCTTGGCCTTGAGGGTGGCCACGGCATTGCCCGAGGGGATGCGGACCCGGATCCACGAGGGTTTGCGCAGCACCGGCGCATCGGCGAACTGGACCGGCGAACGCGAGATCTTGTCGCCGCCGAGCTGCTTCGCGCCCGGTTGCAGCGGGCCGGCCTCCAGCGACGCCTGCGGCGCGGCCGGTTCGGACAGGACCTGGAGCGGAATAGCGCGGGAAGCAGGGGCGGTCATGCGTCCCATTGTAGGCCCAGAGCGAACGGGTTGCCCGGTGCGGACCGGGCATCGTGCTCCGACGGACGGGCGCGATCCCCGCGCATCGACGGGCTTTGCGCGCCTTCGGGCCGCCCTCGCCGGGGAGGATTGCCGGGAACTGCTAGCCCAGGTCCGGCGAGCCGGGCTGCGCGTGCAGCTCCAGGCCGAACTGGCCGGCCACCTGGGCCAGCAGCGCGGGCTTGACCGCTTCCATGGATGAGGGCCCGCCCAGGTCCTGCATCGAGGTCACCCGCAGGCCCTGATAGCCGCAGGGATTGATCCGGTGGAACGGCTCCAGGTCCATGCCGATGTTGAAGGCCAGGCCGTGGAAGGTGCAGCCGCGGCGCACCCGGATCCCCAGCGCGGCAACCTTGGCCTCGCCCACGTACACGCCGGGGGCACCCTCGCGGCGCTCGCCGCCGATGTTCCACTCGGCCAGGGTGTCGATGATCGCCTGCTCGATCCGGCACACGTACTCGCGAACCCCGACGCCGATCCGGCGCAGGTCCAGCAGCGGGTAGAGCACGATCTGGCCGGGGCCGTGGTAGGTCACCTGGCCACCGCGGTCCACGTGCAGCACCGGGATCCCGCCCGGGGCGAGCACGTGCTCGGGCTTGCCGGCCTGGCCCAGGGTGAACACCGGCTCGTGTTCGACCATCCACAGCTCATCCACCGTGTCCTCGCCGCGCGCGTCGGTGAAGCGCTGCATCGCCCGCCATACCGGCTCGTAGGCCTGGCGTCCGAGGTCGTATGCCCGCGCCGGCAGCCGCCGACCCGCCGACCCGCTGGCCGCGCAGGTCGGCGCCGCGTCGCTCACAGCGTCCACTTCACTTCCGGATGGCCGCGCAGGGCCTGGTGCGCGGCGTCGTACTGGGCCCGGCTCTCGGCGCGGAAGCTCATCCGCACGGACACGTACTTGCCGTTGGAGGAATGCTTCCACTGGATGCGCTCCTCCAGTACTTCCACGCCGGCCGCGGCCAGCAGCTTCGGCAACTCGGCCTCCAGGCCGATCCCGGCCGTACCCATCGCGCTGAGCTCGAAGGTGCCGGGGAACTGGAAGCCGTGCTCGGGATTGTCGGATTTGATTTCCATGCCTGCATTATCGAGGCATCCGGCCCGCTTCCCAAGGGCTGGCTGGCGGCGGCCGCGGGCCGCCGCCCGACGGCAAGGGTTACTTGGCCAGTTCGGTGCTGGTGGAGTTCACCCAGCCCTTGTTGCCCAGTTCGTCCTCCACTTCCCACATGACCCCTTCCTTGGCGCCGGTGGGATACAGCAGCATGCCCGGATCGAGGTCGCGCACGGCCGTGCCGGTGCCCTTGGCGTTGGCCAGCAGGCGCGCCGGCTTGGTCACGCGCAGCGCCTGGGTGACGTTGGCCGCGGAAGCGTCGGCCGGCAGGCCGCCGAGCTGCTGGATCAGGTCCGTATAGGCCTGCAAGTAGGCCAGGGTGATGACCTGGCCGATCTCGGTGTTGGCGTAACCGCCCACGCCCGCGCCGCCCAGGCCGCTGCCGAACAGGCCCGCGCCGGCGCCCCAGCCCAGGTCGGTCTTCTTGGCGCTGCCTTCGGCCATGGCCACCTGCTCGGAAGAGCGCACGTCGGTGACGGTCAGCACCACGTCGGCGGTCTTGCTCTTGAGGTTGAGGCCACCTAGCAGGGCGCCGGCACGGCCGCCAACCAAACCACCGATCAGGCCCCCGACGGCGTTGCCGCCGGAATTGCTGTTCTGCGAAATCAGGTCCGGCACCAGCACGTAATCGGCGGCCTTCACCTGGCCCTTGCCGATGTTCGAGCCGCGGCGCAGGTCGCCATCGGCCGCCAGGCTGCGCTCGTATTGCGCGGCCGACATGCCGGCGCCGCGGTCCACCAGGGTGAAGCAGCGCGACTTGTTGACGAACACCTTGATCAGCTTGGAAGGCTCCGGCAACTGCGCGCCGGTCCACCAGTTGTGCGCGTTCTCGTTTTCCACCACCGCGATGGTCCCCAGCGGCTTCTGGCACACCGGGATCTCGGCGGTCTGCTGCTTGCGTTGCTCCTGGGCGCTCTTGCGTTGCGCCATCGCCGGTCCGGCCACGGACAGGGAGACAATCGCCAGGGCGGACAACACCGCCAGGCTGGTACGGCTGTTGCGCATGTTCACTCCTTCATCTGCATAGTCGCGGGCCGCCTGCCGGGACGCCCGCATCCCCTGGCCGACTCCGCACCAGGCCCCCGGACGGATGATAGATCAAGGCCGCAACAGGGACCAATGCAGTGCGGCGGCCTCAGTCCGATTCCCACCACATCAGCAGCGCGTGCCACAGGCGCTTGAAGAAGCCGGCCTCCTCGACCGCCTCCAGCGCCACCAGCGGTGCCTGCGCCACCACTTCGCCATCGAGGGCGATCTTCACCGAGCCGATCTCCTGCCCGGCCTCGATCGGCGCCACCAGCGACCGCGGCACTTCCATCGACGGCTTCAGGTCGGCGTAGCGGCCGCGGGGCACGCTCACCAGCAACGGCTCGGCCACGCCCAGTTGCACCTGATCGACCTTGCCTTTCCACACCTTCAGCGGCGCCACCGGCTGGCCCGGCTCGTACAGCTTGTGGGTCTCGTAGAAGCGGAAACCCCAGTTGAGCAGGGCCAGGCTGTCGTCGGCGCGCTGCTTCTCCGAGTCGGAGCCCATCACCACCGCGACCAGGCGCTGGTCGCCGCGCTTGGCCGAGCTCATCAGGCAATACCCGGCGCCGGAATGGTGGCCGGTCTTGATCCCGTCCACGCTCGGGTCGCGCCACAACAGGCGGTTGCGGTTCGGCTGGGTGATGCCGTTGACCGTGAACTCCTTGATGCTGTTGTAGGCGTAGGCCTCGGGGAAATCGCGGATGAACGCGCGGCCGAGCAGCGCCAGGTCGTGCGCGGTGCTGTAGTGCTCCGGCGAGGACAGGCCGTGGGCATTGGCGAAGTGGGTGTTCTTCAGCCCGATCTTCGCCGCGTAGTTGTTCATCAGCTCGGCGAAAGCCTCCTGGCTGCCGGCGACGTGCTCGGCCAGGGCGATGGCGGCGTCGTTGCCCGACTGCACCGCCATGCCCTTCTCCATGTCCGCCAGCGGCGCGCGCGAGTTGACCGGGAAGCCGCTGAAGCTGCCGTCGGTGCGGGCGCCGCCCTCGCGCCAGGCGCGCTCGGACATCAACACCTGGTCGTCGGGCTTGACCTTGCCGGCGGCCTGCTCGGCAGCGACCACATAGGCGGTCATCACCTTGGTGATGCTGGCCGGCTCCACCCGCTCGTCGATGTTCTCGCCGGCCAGCACCTGGCCGGTGGCGAAGTCCATCACCAGCCAGGCGCTGGACTTCGCCGGGGCCGGTGCGGCGGGGATGGCGATCTCGCCGGCCGCAGCCGGCGCGGCGGCGACGGGGGGCTGGGGCGGGGTCGTGTCCTGGGTCTGGGCCACGGCCAGGCCGGCAACCAGGGTCGAGGCAAGCGCGACGGCGAATGCGCGCGGGGTGAACGCGCCGGTGAAACGGAACTTCATGCGGATGCGGACTCCTGCTGTGCCGGCTGCGGGCCGGCGGGACGGATCGGGGGCGCCGCCGGGCGGATGCGGCGCGAACCTGCAATTGTAAACGCCGGCCGACGCCGGCTCCGGCATCAGTCGCGGACCAGTTGCGGCGTACCGAATCCCAGACCGGCGATGCGACCGGCAAGTTCCATCGCATCGGCGCCGCCGGCAGCCACCCGCAACCGCCACCAGGTACGCCCGCCGGCGACCACGTCGTCCAGGCGGGCACCGGCGATGCCGGCCGCGGCCAGGCGCTCCAGGGCGCGACGGGCGTTGTCCAGGCTGGAGAAGCTGGCGATCTGCAGCACCGGACCGGAAGGCAGCGCAGCCGGGGCGCCCGCCGGGGGGGCAGGTGAATCGGCCACCTGCGGCGCGATCGGGGTCACCGACACCGGCGCCTCGGCAAAGGCTCCGGTCGTGGACGGCAGGGCCTGGACCAGGGTGTCCAGGCCAGTGGCCGGAAGGGCAGTGGTCGTGGCCGCCGTCGCCTGCGGCGGCGGCCCGGCCGCACGGTCGGTGACGGGCGCCGTGCCGGCGAACGATACCGGCGCATCCGCTTCGGCAGAGGTCAGCGCCCGCACCTCCACCCGCCCCGTGCCGCGCGCCACGATCCCCAGCTTCACCGCCGCCGCGTAGCTGAGGTCGATCACCCGTCCGTCGTGGAACGGACCGCGGTCGTTGACCCGCACCACCACCGACTTGCCGTTGTCCAGGTTGGTCACCCGGGCGAAGCTGGGCAGCGGCAGGGTCTTGTGCGCGGCGCTGAAGGCGTACATGTCGTACACCTCCTGGTTGGAGGTGCGGCGGCCGTGGAATTTGGCGCCGTAGTAGGACGCGGTGCCCTGCTCGACATAGCCGCGCGGCCGGTCCATGACGTGGTACTGCTTGCCCAGCACCGAATACGGCGAACGGTTGCCGATCGGCGAACGCGGCTCGTCCGTCACCCGCGGCTCGGGGATGCAGTCCACGTTGGGCACGTAGTCCGGGGTGGTGTCCCTGACCCCGGGCTTGTACAGGCCGCCGGCGACGTAGTGGCCGCGCGTGGACGGATCTTCCTGTACCGGCGCGTACGGCGACTTGCCGGTACAGCCGGGCGGCAGCGCCGCCGCCGCGCCCGTCGTCGCCTTGCCGACCACCGTCCCGGCGGCGGCATCCTGTGGCTTCTTCGGCACGCCGGCGCAGGCGGCCAGCGCCAGCACCGCCAGGACCGCCGGCGCGCGCAGCCAGCGCTTCATGCCGGCGGGATCTCGCGCCCGGCGATCGCCTGCGAGAGTTGGTACACCGCCATCGCGTACATTTTCGAGATGTTGTAGCGGGTGATCGCGTAGTAGTTCTGGAAGCCCAGCCAGTATTGCGGGCCGGCGGCCCCCTCCAGCGACACCGGGGTGGCGCCGATGCCCGCCGGCACCTGCTGCTGCGGCGCATAGCCGCGCGCGGCCAGCTCGGCCAGGCTGTGGCTCGGGGTCCAGTCCTCCGGATCGAACGGCTCGCGTCCGGCGGCCAGGGTGGCCGGCACCGCGATCGGCGCGCCCGGTACCCAGCCGCCCTTGTTGACGAAGTAGTTGGCGACCGACGCGAACACGTCGTCGAGACTGTTGAACAGATCGCGGCGGCCGTCGCCGTCGCCGTCCACGGCGAACTGGCGATAGCTGGAGGGCATGAACTGGCCCATGCCCATCGCCCCGGCGTAGCTGCCCTTGAGCGCGGCGATATCCAGCTTCTCCTCGCGCGCAAGCGCGAACAGCTGCGCCAGTTCGTCGCGGAAGAACAGTTCGCGGCGCACCTCGCGTTCCAGCTTGGCCGGGTCGCCGCTGCGCGGGTAGCGGAACGCCAGCGTGTACAGCGCGTCGAGCACCGAATAGTTGCCGGTGTTGCGGCCGTAGCTGGTCTCCACGCCGATGATCGCCACGATCAGTTCGGCCGGCACCCCGGTGCGCGCCTGCACCTTCTCCAGCGCCTGGCGGTTCTGGGCCAGGAACGCGCGGCCACCGTCGATCCGCGCCTGGGTGATGAACATCGGCCGGTATTCGTGCCACGGTTTGGTCCGCTCGGCCGGGCGCGACATCGCCGCGACCACCGAATCGAGGAACTTCGCGTTGGCCAGGGTCGCTTCGATCTCCGCCGCGGGAATGCCGAAACGCCTGGACGTATCGCGGACGAAGCTGGCGCGCGCGGTCTCGAACGGCACCGGCGCCAGGTCCACCGCCGGCGCGGCGACCTTCTCCGGCACGGCCTCGGCCGGTGGGTTCGCCGCGGTCGGTCCGCGGGGGACGGCCGGGGCCGGCGGCGAGGCCACCACGGCCTCCTTCGGCACGCAGCCCAGGAGCACCAGGGTGAGCAATCCAGTCAATGCGGGTTTCGTCATCGGCGGCAGATTAGCATCGCCGCCAAGGGCACGGAACCGGCCTGAACCCTAGCGGTAGCCGTGCACCGGCCGGTGCGTGCGCACCGCCATCACCAGGCCCAACCCGGCCAGCAACGACACCGCCGACGTGCCGCCGTAGCTGAGCAGCGGCATCGGCACGCCCACCACCGGCAGCAGGCCGGAGACCATGCCGCCGTTGACCACGCCGTAGACGAAGAAGGCCAGGCCGAGCGAGCCGGCGAGCAGGCGCGAATAGGTGTCGCGCGCCTGCATCGCGATCCACAGGCAACGCCCGATCACGAACAGGTACAGCGCCAGCACCGTGGCCACGCCGATCCAGCCGAACTCCTCGCTGAGCACCGCGAACACGAAATCGGTGGTCTGCTCGGGGATGAAGTTCAGGTGCGACTGGCTGCCCTCGCCCCAGCCCTTGCCGGTGAGTCCGCCCGAACCAATGGCGATCTTGGACTGGATGATGTTCCAGCCGTCGCCCAGCGGGTCGGTCTCGGGATTGCGATAGGCCAGGATGCGGCCCTGCTGGTACGGCCGGAGCATGCCGAACCATTCGATGGGTGCGAACAGCGCCAGCCCGCCCAGCACCGCCGCCGCGCCACCGGCGGCCAGCCACCAGCCCCAGGCCAGGCCCGCCAGGTACAACGCGAACACGCCGCTGGCGACGACCAGCATCGCCGTGCCGAAGTCAGGCTGGCGCAGGATCAACCCGGTCGGCACCGCGATCAGCACCGCGGTGACCAGCACCGTGCCGATCCGCGGCGGCAACGGCCGCGAATGCAGGTACCAGGCCACCATCATCGGCAAGGTGATCTTCAGCAGTTCGGACGGCTGCAGGTAGAACACGCCCAGGTTGAGCCAGTGGCGGCCGTGCTTGCCGGTACCGACCAGCAGCACTGCGATCAGCGGCAGCAGCGACAGTGCGTAGACCGCCGGCGACCAGGCCCGCAACCGGATCACCGACACCCGCGACAGCATCCACATCGCCGCCAGGCCGATCGCGAAGCGCGCGCCCTGGGCCTTGATCAGCGCCGGTCCGTTGGCCGCGCCGCCGGCGCTGTACAGCACCGCCAGGCCGAAGCCCATCAGCGCCAGCAGCGCCAGCAGCAACGGCCAGTCCAGGGTGCGCGTGGCACGCCCGGCCAGGTCCAGCAGCCAGCGCAGGAAATCCTTCACCGCTCGTCCCCGGTGTTTGCCGGCGGCGCGGGCGGCGGCGGACCTTCGTGCGCCGGTGCGGGGGCAGGCACGGGTCCGGAAACGGCGGCGGGGGCGGTTGCCGGGTCCGCTTCGGTGTCGTCGGCCACGTATCCGGGCGTGTCGCCTCCGGTCGCCGCGGGGTGGGGCTGCAGCGGCACGCCCACCGGACCCGCTGCGACGGGC